>JBMFHN010000006.1:14097-39420 GCA_049976805.1 Occallatibacter sp.
CCCATTGATGTCGGTATCGCGCTGAAGGTGTGGAATGCGCTGCGCCTCGAGATGAAGATCGAGGAGCAGAATCGCCTGCTGCTCGAAGCCCGGCTGGACGCGCTGCAACGCCAGATCAATCCCCATTTTCTTTTCAACACGCTCAACTCCATTGCCTCGCTGGTGCGCAGAAAACCGGAACTGGCCCGGGAGATGACGGTGAAGCTGGCCAACATCCTGCGCGCCCTGCTCAAGGATCACGACACCTATGTGCCGCTGAGCGAGGAGTTGCGGTTTACCGACGACTACCTGGACATCGAGGTGGTGCGTTTCGGCGCCGACAAGCTGCGGGTGGAAAAGCAGATCGATCCCCGCACGCTGCAGGTTCTGGTGCCCAGCATCCTGTTGCAGCCGCTGATTGAAAACAGCATCAAGCACGGGCTCGAGCCGCGCATCGGGGGTGGAACGATCACCCTGCGCAGCCGGCTGGAAGGCGACCGCGTGTGCATCGAGGTGGCCGATGACGGCGTCGGAATGGGCGGCCGCCCGCCGTCGATGCTGAACCGCACGGGCGCTGGCATCGGCATGAAAAACGTACAGGAACGGCTGGAGGTGCTCTACGGCAACGAGGCCCACTTCGAGGTGATCAGCAATCCCGGACGGGGCACACTGGTCTCGATTGACATTCCGGCGATTCTGGCGGCAGCCTCCGATTGATCCCGGCAGAGACAGGCTGCGGCAGAGACGCCCCTTGTAAGGAAGCGCCGCACGGCTTGCAAAACCGCTCCGGGAGTGTTCCAATTTGTGTATTGAAACAGGGGTGCTCCACGCAGTGGGGCTGAGAAATACCCTTGAACCCGATCCGGATAATACCGGCGTGGGAAGTTTCGGGGCCTGCAGGCCTTCTTCCGCGAATTTGAGCGTGAGTTCTCTTGTTTCGATGAGTTGAAAGCAAGGGAACACCATGCGCCGTCTTATCCCCGTTCCTTTTTCCCCGGGTTTTGCATCGCCGGGGCCGGTGTGCCGGACGCCCGCGCCATTGTTTGGCGCGAGAAGCGCGGGCTGCCGGTCTTTCGCGCGCCGGACGGCCCTCCTGTTCGGCGCGCTGTTCTGCGGTCTGGCTGCGCTGCCGGGGGCGCGGGGGCAAGCGCCGGCGCCGGACTCCTCCGCGCCGCAACAACCCGCGGTTGCCGCGCCGAAACTTCCTCGCGTGACGACGACGATGGTGGTGAAGGCCGGGACCCTGAGCACATATCTTCCCGGAAGCGTCTCAGTGGGCAATCTTGAGGACGTTCCGCTGGTGGATCTGCCGCTTTCGGTCACGGTGGTGACCCACAAACTGCTCGCCGATCAGGGCGCGCGGCTGCTCTCCGATGTGGTGAAGAACGATGCCTCGGTCGAGGACGATTATGTGCCGGTCGGCTATTACGGCGACTACGAGATTCGCGGTTTTCCCATCGATCTGGCCACCGGCCTCGAAATCAACGGCATGACCATCGCCGGCGAGCAGGATGTGCCGCTTGAAAACAAGCAGAGCGTCGAATTTCTGAAAGGCATCGCAGGAGTGGAAAGCGGCGTGACCTCGGCAGGCGGATTGATCAACTTTGTGACCAAGCGGCCGGCCGTGATCCGGGCCATTGATCTGGCCACGGACCAGCGCGGAACGGCGTATGGAGCGGTTGATCTGGGGCGCTTCCTGGGCAGCCGCAAGCAGGTGGGCGTGCGCGTGAACCTGGCCACCGAGCGCATCCAGACGTATATGAACGACACCAACGGCTGGCGGGCGGTGGGCGCGGGGGCGGCCGATTGGCACATCAACTCCCGGGCGTTGCTGAAGGGCGACTTCGAGTATCAGCACAAGGTGGAACGCGACGGCAGCGGCTATCAACTGCTGGGCGGAACGACCGTGCCCGACCTCGGGAAGATTTACCCTTCAACCATGCTGGGCGACCAGCCGTGGGGGCCGCCCGATGTCTACGACACATTCAACACGAGCACGCGGCTGGACGACGATCTGCGGGGCGGATGGCACACCTTCGCCGAGGCAAGCCTGAGCCGCTCGCTCATTCAGGACAATGTGATCTACGCCTACGGAACGCCGTTTGACGCGGCCGGCAACGTGGCGTGTCCGGGCGCGCCCGATGCGCCGGCTTACTTCTTTTGTCCCGACGGAACCTATGGCGTCTATGACTATCGCGATCCGGGCGAACTGCGCATCGACGCCGAGGCCGAGGCCCTCGTGACGGGGCACATCAGGACCGGAGCGATCACGCACAACGTGGCTTTCGGCGGAGAACTGTTTCTGCGCAGCGTGCAGCAGCCGGGGTACTTCACCGCGGACCATCCGGTTTCTCCCAATGGGATCGTGCAGGACGGGGCCGTGTATGCCTACGTCGGAGCCGAGAACATCTACCAGGGTCTTGCGCCTCTTCCGCAGGAGAGTCCGCTCGAATCGGCCGGACCGCGCCGGTTGTGGGAGGACAGCCGCCAGTCGGCCGCCATCCTTCAGGACCGTGTTCAACTGCCCGGCCGGATTCAGATGATTGCCGGGGGACGGTATGACTCGCTGCGCGATCATAACTACTCGCTGGCGGCCACCAGCCCCGGCACGGCTCCCACGCTGACCGACAAGCCCGTCTGGCTGCCGCAATACGCGGTCACCTTCAACCCGGCTGAAAATCTGACGCTCTATGGCAATTATGGCGTCATGCTCTCGCTGGGGCCGCAGGCGCCGTGGTGGGCCGAAAACGCGAATCAGTTTCTGGCGCCTTTTTTCACCCGCCAGGCAGAGGTCGGGGCAAAATACGTGCCGGGTCAGCGCATTCTTCTGACCACGGCCCTGTTTCACATGCGCGCGCCGTTCATGTATCCCAAGCCGGACGGTGGCGGACTGACGTTTGTCTCCGAAGGGCGCGAGACCCATGACGGCATCGAACTGAACGCGGCCGGGCAGGTGACGGGCGGGCTGAGCCTGACGGCCTCGGCGATGGCCATCCGCGCCATCTCCAGCGACACGGGAACGCCGGCCTACAACAACAAACAGGTGCTCAATGTGCCGCATCTGCACACGACCGTCTTTGCTGACTGGACGGTGCCCCGCGTGCGCGGACTGCACCTGATGCCGGGCTGGAGTTATACGGGCCGCAAGGAGGCCACGCGCGACGATGCCGTCAGTGTGCCCGGCTACAATCTTTTCAATCTGGGCATGAGTTATACTCCCGGCGGGGAGCGGGGACACATAACATTCCGGATCTATGCGGATAACATCACCGATCGGCGTTATTGGAGCGATACGGGAGCGAGTTATGGCGATATGTTCATCTGGCTGGGCGCGCCCACCACAGTGCGGCTGATGGCGCACTACACGTTCTAGATCCATGGCCGTTGATTGTGCAGCACGCGCTCCGGATCTTCCGGATCCAGTTTCGGGCCGGGGAACGGAAGTGCGGGGAGAATTAGGAACCATGACGAAGATGGCAATGGCGCACGGAATGGACGGCACGCTGGTGGAACCAGACTGGCCGCCGCTAACGCTGGACGAAGTGCGCGCTCTGCTCTGCCGCTTTCCGTGCTGCGGCGAGCCGATCCGCATTCTCTCCGTCAGCCCGCGGCCGTTTTCTGCGGCCAGCGTGGCGGCGGCGGCAGGACAGCGAGTCTTCATCAAGCGGCACCACAAGGCGGTGCGCGACAGGGAGGGATTGCTCGAAGAGCACCGCTTTCTCGGCTATCTTCACGCGCGCGGCGCATCCGTGCCGCAGGTCTTGGCGGACGCCTCGGGCGAGACTGCGATCGAGAGCGGCGAATGGACGTATGAGGTGCATCAGGCGCCGGCCGAAGCGGATCTCTATGAGGACGCACTTTCCTGGACGCCGTTTGCCTCGGCCGCGCATGCGCGCTCCGCGGGCAGAATGCTGGCGCGTCTGCACCGCTCTGCACAGGGATTCGCGGCCCCGCCGCGCAGGCCGCGTCCGCTGGTGGCGGGCTTCACGATCTTTTCCTCGGCCCGGCCCGGCGCGGCGCTACAGGATTACCTGGCGGCGCGGCCTGCGCTCGGCAATTTCCTCTCCGGCAGCGAGGCGTGCGGCAAGGCGCTCGATCTTCTTGCTCCGTTTCATGCGCGGTTTTTGCCGCTCGCGCCGTCGCTCGCGTCCCTGTGGACGCACAACGACCTGCACGCCTCGAACCTTCTGTGGAGCGGCGACGGTCCGGATGCGCAGGCCACGATGGTGATCGATTTCGGCCTGGCCGAGCGAACCCACGCCGTGCACGATCTGGCGGTGGCCATCGAGCGCAACATCGTCGAGTGGCTGGCGCTGGCGGAACATTCCGCGCGCCCGGAAGAGGTTCCGGTGCATCTGGATCACCTCATGGCGCTGCTGAATGGTTACCAGCAGGTGAGCCCGCTGGCCGAGGAAGAGGCCGCGGCTCTGGCTCCGGTAACCGCGCTCTGCCACGCCGAGTTCGCGCTTTCCGAGGCGGATTATTTTCTGCGCGTTTTGCGCTCGGAAGAGAAGGCACGCGTGGCCGTCGAAGATTACCTGCTGGGCCACGCGCGCTGGTTTCGCTCGGCCGGGGGCTGCAGATTGCTGGATGCGATTGACCGCTGGGTGGAGCGGAGGCGGACGGCGGCGGAGCCGGTGGGGGCCGAAGAGCAATGCACTGGGTGACGGTGGCGCACGAATTCATCTCCGACTGGATGCAGGACGCGGGCGTCGTCACGGCGGTTCTGGGCATCTGGCTCACGACCCGCCGCAATCTCCTCTGCTGGCCCGTGGTGCTGATCTCCGATCTGCTTTACCTGATGGTTTTTTATCGCGTCCGGCTGTACTCCGACGCGCTTCTGCAGATTTTTTTCCTGATTTTCACGATCTACGGATGGTGGTACTGGTGGCGTGGTGTGCGCGCCGAGGGCGAGGTGCGCGTGGTGCGCCTTGGGGCGGCGGGATTGTGGACGGGACTGGCGGCGGGCGCGGTGGGCAGCGTGCTGCTGGGCCTGCTGATGGAGCGGATCGGCGCGGCGCTGCCCCGGCTCGATGCAACGCTGATGAGCTACAGCCTGCTGGCGACCTGGTGGCAGACGCGCAAGCACATCGCCAACTGGTGGCTGTGGATTGCCGTGGATGTGGTCTACATTGGCGAATATCTTTATAAGGGCCTGCAGCCAACGGCCGTGCTTTATGCCGGGCTGGTGGTGCTGGCCGTGCTGGGATGGCGCGACTGGCAGCGCGCGGTGCAGGCCGGCGCGCCGGGAGAATCGCTGTCGCGCGACGGCGGAAACGGCCTTGGCGGAGATCAGAGAGGACAGGAAAGCGGGAGTGCCTGAGCCGCGCGGCTCAAATGCTCCCGCAGCTTTTATGCCGCCGCGCTTGCCGGGCAGGCCGGGGGCGGCGCGGCAAGCGCGGCGCGCGTCAGATCGCGGCCTGCACGACGTTGTGGAGCGGTTCGCCGGCGATGTAGCGGCGCAGCTCGCCGGCAACGGTGTCGAGGGCGCGGTCTGAAAACTGCGGAATCGAGGCGGCCACATGGGGAGTCAGCAAAAGGTTGGGGCAACTCCACAAAGGGTGGCCTTCGGGCAGCGGTTCCGGATCGGTGACATCAAGCGCGGCGCGGATGCGGCCGGCCTGGAGTGCGTCCACGAGGGCGTCCGTATCCACGATGGGACCGCGCGCGGCGTTGACCAGCAGCGCTCCCTGACGCATCAAGGCAAGCTGGCGCCTGCCGATGAGTCCGCGGGACTCAGCGGTCAGCGGAAGAATCAGAACAACGATTTCGGCCTGCGGCAGAAGACTTTCGAACGCGGCGACGGCATGCACGGGCGGGTTGGCGCGCGCGCGGCGGGCCACGCGCAGCATCCGGACACGAAATGGCTCCAGCATCCGCTCGATTTCACGGCCGATGCCGCCGTAGCCCACCATGAGCACGGTCTTGCCGGTAAGCTCCTCGATCAGGGCTGGCGGATAGATGGGACGATCGTCGCCCGTGATGCGGGCATAGCGGGCGCTGGCCTCGAAGCGGCGTTTCCAGGCCCCGGCGCGTTGCAGCTCGAGATAGAAAGGGAAGTACTTCAGCATGGCCAGAATGGCGCCGACGGTCCACTCGGCGGTAGCGATGTTATGCGCGCCCTGGGCATTGCAGATGGTAACATGCGGACCAGCCACGCCGGGAATCCATTCCGTGCCGGCGTTGGTCGAAAGGATCAGCCGCACGCCGCGCAGATGGGGATGGATCCGGATGGCCCGCTGCGGATAAGGGTCGGGAATCCAGACATCGATGCCGACCTCGTGATCCAGATCGTTGGGCAGTGGAATGAGTTCGATTTCGCGGGGAAAGTTGCTGAATAACTTCGCGTCCAGAATTGCCGGATATCCGACTTTCAACATAGGATTCGCCTCTCAGGGGAAAGTTGGCGCCCTGGGGATGGGAGATCGCCGAGATTTATGCTACACGAGCGGATGGATTCAACCGCGGGGAAAAACCGCCGGAGCCCTGGCGCCGCGCCTGCAGAATTGTGGGAAAATAAAGTGATTTGCGGGGCGAACGGCTTTGCGCAGGGCAGCGGGGCGGCCTTGCGGCATGCCGCTGTGTGCGAGATCCGGAGCCGGGAAGTCGACCGATGCGCCTGAGAGCCAACAAAACGAAATCGCAGCAGCAGCTTGCCATCAAGCTGCGCATGGAGCCGGAAAAGGATACCGGTCTTTTGAACTGGGAGCGCCGCCGGCTGCTGATTCACGCGGCGAAGACGGCGCTGGCGGCGGCGCTGTGCTGGTGGATCGCCGCTCTGCTGGGCATGCGCGACGGGTACTGGGGCTCGATCAGCGCCATTATTGTGCTGCAGTCGAACTTCGGCGCCACGATCTCCGCCTCGCGCGACCGCATTCTGGGAACGGTGATCGGCGCGCTGATCGGTTTTTCGTTCGCCAGGTTCGGCGTGCTGCCATGGAACTACATCCTGGCCGTGCTGGTCGCCGTGCTGATCTGCGGATTGCTGAACCTGCGCAACAGCGCGCGCCTTGCCGGGGTGACGATCAGTATTCTCATGCTGGTGCACAACGGGGACTCGACGTGGATCATTGCGCTGGACCGGGTGATCGAGGTCTTGATGGGAATTCTGGTGGCGCTGGCGGTTTCCACTCTGATCTATCCTGATCGCGCGCGGTTGCGGCTGCGTGACGGGCTGGCGCAGGAGTTCCTGGAGCTGGGCGCGTTTTTCGAGGGGATTCTCGAAGGCTTTCGCGGAACGCCGGCCGGGAATCTTCCCAGGCTGCGCGAAAAGGTGCAGGCCACCCTGCTCAGCAACGATCAATTGCTGGAGGCGGCGCGCAACGAACCCTCGGGCGGAGCGGGATGGCGCGAGGGCTTGACCATGCTGGCGCAGTTTGGCCGCTCGCTCTTCGAGGCACTGGCGGCGCTGGAACTGGCGGTCAAGGACAGCCGCGAAGATGCCTACGCGCAGCAGCTGGAACCCGCCATGGAACGGCTGGCGAGCGACACCCGCACGCGCTTTCACTACCTGGCCAAGTGCATTCACGACTGGCGTTTTTCCGTTCCGCCGCCGGGACTTCTGCTTGAAGAGGACATTGCGCATCTGGAAGAGCGCATGGCCGAGATCAGGCCCAGCGGATTCCAGTTTTCGCAGGACGAAATTCTGCGCGCCTATGCCGTGCAGCTGCACATGAAGCAGATTGCGCGTCTGCTTTGCTCAACGCGCATCGAAACCAGCCGCGCGGCCGGCGACGGGAAAAAGTAAGCCGCCGGGCGCGCGGCCCGCGCGGCGCGGATCAGACCGCGAGCAGTGCGGTGTAAACGGCCATGCCGACAACCGCGTCGGCGCCGAGCGCGTCCAGCGTGTCCACCTCCTGCCGGCTGCGGATGCCGCCGGCCACGATGAGTTGTCGCCGGGTGAGTCCGCGCAGCCGCATGGCAGTCTCGAGGGGAAAGCCCTGCATCATCCCTTCGCCGTCCACGTTCGTGTAGAGAAAGGCCGCCACGTGCGGCTCCAGCTGCGGAATCGCCTCATCGGGCGTGAGCGCGACCTGCGCTTTCCAGCCTTTTACGGCGATGCGTCCGTTCTTGGTGTCGACGCCGGCCACGATCCGCTCCGCGCCGAGGCCGGCGGCAAGCGATGCCGCGAAATCGGTCCGGACCGCGCCTTCGACAGAGAACAGGGCCGAGCCGAGGATGACACGCCGGGCGCCGGCGTCGAGAACCTGCCGCGCGCGTTCGATCGAATGAATGCCGCCGCCGGCCTGCACCGGAAGCCGCCGGGCAATCTGCGCGACCAGCGCGGAGTTATCGCCCTGCCGCATGGCCGCGTCGAGGTCGATGAGCTGAACGAGCGGAAAGCGGGAAAATTTCTCGATCCAGTATTCGAAGTCGTCAAAGGCCAGGCGCAGCTTTTCTCCCTGCACAAGCTGGACGATGCGCCCGCCCAGCAGATCGATTGATGGAATCAGCATGGCAATCTCACGGAAACGCCGGCCCGCGCCAGCTCTTCCTTGAGCGTGCGGGCGCTGGAAACGCCAAAGTGAAAGATGCTGGCGGCCAGGGCTGCGTCGGCCCGCCCGCGCCCGAAAACCTCGACGAAGTGCTGAACGGTTCCGGCGCCTCCCGAGGCGATGACGGGAATGCCGACGGCCGCGCTGACCACCGCGGTCAGTTCGCAATCGAAGCCGGCGCGCGTGCCGTCGGAGTCCATCGAGGTCAGCAGAATCTCGCCCGCGCCGCGCGCTTCGGCCTCGCGCGCCCACTCGACCGCGCGGCGGCTGGTGGGCTTGCGCCCGCCGGCGACAAAAACCCGCGCGTCGCGCACCGCATCCGAGGCCTCGGGATCGCGGCGCGCGTCGATGGCCACAACCACAGCCTGCGCGCCGAAACTGCGGCCGATGTCGTCGATGAGTTGCGGGTTGGCCAGCGCCGCCGAGTTCACACTCACCTTGTCCGCACCGGCCTCGAAGACCAGCTCCGCGTCGCGCGCCGAGCCGATGCCGCCGCCGACGCAAAAGGGAACAAACAGCTCGCGCGCGGTGCGGCGGACCGTATCGAGCAGCGTCCCGCGGCCCTCGTGGGTGGCCGTGATGTCGAGCAGCACGATCTCATCGGCGCCTTCGCGGGCGTGGCGCGCGGCCTGCGTGGCCGGGTCGCCCGCGTCAACCAGATCGACGAAGCGTACGCCTTTGACGACGCGCCCGTCGCGCACGTCGAGACAGGCAATAATGCGTTTGGTCATCATCTCAGTTTCCTTTCCACGCGAGAAAGTTGCGGAGAATCTTCAGCCCGGCCGCGCCGGATTTTTCGGGGTGAAATTGCACGCCGAAGACGTTGCCGCGCTCGACGGCGGCGGCGAAAGGCTCAATGTAGCGCGTGACGGCGGCGGTGTCGTCGGTCAAGGGGGCCTTGTAGGAGTGCGTGAAGTAAACATATTCGCCCCCATCCACGCCGGCGAGAAGCCGCGAGCCGGGGCGGATTTCAAGCGAATTCCAGCCGACGTGGGGAACTTTTTCCGTGCTTTCCGGGAAGCGCGCGCAGCGTTCGGCGAAGCATCCGAGACCCGGCTGCGCGGGCGCTTCGCCCGATCCCGCGTAGAGCCATTGCATGCCGACGCAGATGCCGAGAAACGGCACGCCGCGCGCGATGGCGGCACGGAGCGCGCAGGTAAGCCCGGTTGCGTCCAGCCGCGCCGTGGCGGCGAAGTGGCCCACGCCAGGCAGCACGATGCGCTCGGCGGCTTCGACGGCCGCGAGGCTGCTGTCGGTGACCACCGGTTCCGCACCCAGATGACGCAGCGCCTTGAGCACGGAGGTCAGGTTGCCGGCTTTGTAATCGATGACGGTGACGGACATCGTTTCGTCCTTTCCTGCGCGGTTCGGCGCGGGCTTGCTTGCGGGGATTTTTACAAAATCCCCTTTGTGGAAGGCAGCATCTCGCCCAGTTGCCTGTCCTTCGAGCAGGCCACGCGCAGCGCCCTGGCGAATGCCTTGAAGATGGCCTCGATCTTGTGGTGACTGGAGCGGCCGTACATCGTCCTGACGTGAACATTGGCGCGCGCGCCGCGGGCGAAGCCCTCGAAGAAGTCCGTCACCAGTTCGGTTTGCAGATCGCCGACAGAGCGCGCGCGGACTTTGGTGTCCACGGCGAAGGCGGCGCGTCCGCTCAGGTCCACGGCGGCAATGGCCAGCGTCTCGTCCATCGGCATCAGGAAGTAGCCGGCGCGCAGAATGCCGCGCTTTGAGCCGAGAGCGCGGTCAAAGGCCTCGCCCAGCGCGATGCCCACGTCCTCGACGGTGTGGTGCTGATCGACATCGAGGTCGCCCTCGCACTTCAACTCAAGATCGAAGGCGCCGTGGCGCGTGAACAGTTCCAGCATATGATCGAAAAAACGGATGCCGGTGGAAACGGCGTACTGCCCCCGGCCTTCGATGGTCAAGCGGATCGCGATGCGCGTTTCGGTCGTGTTGCGCTCGAAGCTGGCGGTGCGCGGAACGGGCGAATCGGTTTGGTTTTTCATGCGGCGCCTCCCTGGATGGGCAGTTCAGCCAGAACGCCGTTGAGCGCGGCGGCGGCCTGGCGCATCTGTTCGCGCGTGCCGATGGTGATGCGCACGCGGCCCTCGCAGCCGGGATCGTTCGACCGGTCGCGCACCAGCACGCCGGCGGCTCTCATGCGGTGCGTGAATTCCCGGTGCAGGGGGCCGATTTCGATCAGGACAAAATTGGCGCGGCTCGGCCAGCGGCGGATTCCGGCCCGATCGAGCGCGGCCTCGAACTCGGCGCGCGCAGCCACGACCTCGGCGACATACGCATCGAGAAAAGCCTCATCTGCGAGCGCCGGCGGCAGGCAGGCCAGCGCCAGCGAGTTGACGCTATACGGCGAGAGCACGCGCTTCACCCAGCGCATCGTTTCGACGGTGCCGGCCAGCAGGCCAAGACGCAGTCCGGCCAGGCCGTAGGCCTTCGAGAAGGTACGCGCGACGATCAGATTGGGCAGGGACGCGATCAGGTCCACGACTGTTTCACCATGAAAGTGAAAGTAGGCTTCGTCAACAAGCAGCGCCGCGTGAGGGGTGCGCCGGGCAATCTCGACGAGTTGCGCGCGCGTGGCCGCGGAGCCGGAAGGACTGTTGGGATTGGCGACGGCGATGATCTTGGTGCGCGGCGTGATGGCCGCGAGCAGCGGCTCGAAGGGAAATTGCAGGCTCTCGTCGGCAAGCACGGAGACCACGCGCGCGTCGGTGGCCGAGGCGTACACCTCGTACATCGTGTAGGTGGGCACGGGCAGCAGCAGTTCGTCGCCCGCTTCGAGAAAAGTCTCGAAGAGCACATGAATGGCTTCGTCCACGCCGTTGGTCAGGGCCACCTGGGCGGGCGCGAGGCCAAGATGCGCGGCGACGAGCGCTTCCACCGGTTCACGCTCCGGATAGCGCGTCAGATCGCCCGTGCTGATGCGGTGCAGCGCCTGGCGCACCCGGGGCGAGCAGGCCAGCGTGTTCTCGTTGAAGTCCAGCCGCAGGGCGTCGCGGCTGCCGAGAGGCGGATGATACTCCTTCATCGCCAGAACGCGCGCGCGCGGCGCCACCTGCGGCGGAACAGGCGTTGCCGTGGAAGCTGCCAGCGAACCTCTGGTTCCTGTCGATCGGTCTGTCACGCGTTCCCCCTGTTTTTCCGTGGGTTATTTTCGGACGCAAGCCGGTTCTTCGGCGCCGCCGGCGCCAGGCGCGTGCGGATGGCCTCGGCGTGGCCGGCGAGCCCTTCGGCTTCGGCCAGAAGAATGGCAGGCGGACCCAGCGCGCGCACGGCCCGCCTGTCATACTGCTGCACGGTGATGAGCTTGACGAAATCGTTTACGCTGAGGCCGCCGCGCACGCGCGCCAGCCCGCCGGTGGGCAGCGTGTGGTTGGGACCGGAGATGTAATCGCCCAGCGGCTGCGCGCTCCAGCGGCCGACGAAGACCGATCCTGCATTCCGGACCCAGTCAAGATCGCCGGCCTCATCGACGGTCAGATGTTCGGGAGCAAGTCGGTTGACGATTGCGCGCGCCTCGGCAACGGAAGCGGTGACGATCGCCAGGCCGCTGCGATCCAGCGCCAGCCGCGCGACGGGATTCGAGCGGCTGCGGATGCTGGCCTCGGCGACGACCTCCTGGGCCAGATCGGCGCGGGTGGTGATGAAGATGGCCAGCGCCTCGGGATCATGTTCGGCCTGCGCGACCAGGTCGGAGGCAATCTCGGCGGCGCGGCCGCGCTCGCTGGCGACGATGACCTCAGTGGGGCCGGCCAGCATGTCAATCGCGCAGTCGAAGGAGACCATGCGCTTGGCTGCGGTGACGTAAAGATTTCCCGGGCCGGCGATCTTGTCCACGCGCGGCACGGTCGCGGTTCCATAGGCCAGCGCGGCGATGGCGTGCGCTCCGCCCAGGCGATAGAACTCGGTGATGCCCAGCAGATGGGCGGCGGCCAGAGTTTCCGGCGCGGGCCGGGGAGAAACCACGGCGATGCGGCCAACGCCCGCCACCTGAGCGGGAATCGCGGTCATCAGCAGCGTGGAGGGAAGCGGATGGCGTCCGCTGGGTACATAGCAGCCAACCGCGGCGAGGGGACGAACGATCTGTCCGGTGATCAGTCCGGGAACCGGCCGATCGCTCCAGAAAGCGGGAAGCTGCGCAACGGCAAAGGAGCGAATCTGATCGGCCGCGCTGCTCAGCGACTGTTGCATGGCGGGGGAAATCGTCTTCCATGCGTGGGCCATCTCGGCACGGGTCACGCGCAGAGAGTCCGCGCCGGCAAGACCGTCGAGCCGGTTGGCGTAACCGAGCAGGGCGCGGTCGCCTCGCTTGCGCACATCGGCCACAATGCGCCGGACGGAGGGCAGCACGGCGTCGAGCGCCTGGCTGCCGCGCCGTTCAAGGGCGATGAGCATCTCTTCGGTCTGTCTGGCGCCGCGGCCGGTGGTTCGGATGATCTTCATGTGCGTTCTCCAGAAGCTGATGCAGCTCCGCAGCGGTCCGCGCGGAGAAACGACGGCTTGTTCCGGTGGATCGGACGTTCTTGATGCGAAACTCCCGGAAAAGTCTCTCGTGCGGAGATTTCTCTCTTCAGAAAAGATCCTCTTCAGCGTGCGCAATTTCCCCGCATGAAGCCAAAACGTACCGGTTCATGGTTCAGAAAGCGCCTTGCCGGACGCGATGGAAAATCGCGCCCGGATGCACGCCCGATCGCCTAGAGCACGACCTTGTTGAGCGGATACTCGACGATGCCCGTCGCTCCGGCCGCCTTGAGCCGGGGAATCACGTCGCGGGCCACGCGCTCCTCGACGATGGTGTTGACCGCAACCCAGCCGGAGTTGCTCAACTGGGAGACGGTTGGCGAGTTGAGCGCAGGAAGAACGGCGATGACCGCATCCAGATGGGCGCGCTCGACGTTGAGCATCAGCCCTACCTGAGACTGTGCGTCGATGGCTCCGCGCAGCATGAGCGCGATCTGACGGATCTTTTCCTGCTTCCAGGGATCGGCGAGCGCCGCCGGTCCGGCAATCAGATGCGTCTCGCTCTCCATAACCGTGTCGATGATCTTCAGGTGGTTGGCCTTGAGCGAACTGCCGGTCTCGGTGACTTCGACGATGGCGTCGGCCAGCATGGGCGGCTTGACCTCGGTGGCGCCCCAGCTGAACTCGACCTTGACGTTGACGCCCTTGGATGCGAAGTAGCGCCTGCTGACTTCCACCAGTTCGGTGGCGATGATCTTGCCTTCCAGATCCTCGGCCTTTTCGAAGCCGCTCGACTCGGGCACGGCCAGCACCCAGCGCACCTTGCGGCGGCTCTGCTTGGCGTAAGTGAGCGTGGTCACGCTGGAGACATCCAGTCCGCTCTCGACCACCCAGTCGATGCCGGTCAGTCCGGCGTCGAGAACGCCGTGATCAACATAACGCGCCATCTCCTGAGCGCGGATCAGCATGCACTCGATCTCCGGGTCGTCGATCGAAGGGAAGTAGGAGCGGCCATCAGCGTAGATGTTCCATCCGGCGCGCTTGAACAATGCGATGGTTGCGTCCTGCAGACTGCCTTTGGGAATGCCAAGCTGGAGCTTATTCGCCACGATTTTCCTCTTTCTGCGGGCCGGGTTGCTGATTCGCTGCGCCCGCGGCCAGGGGTTTGAAGAAGCAGCTGACGACGCCTTCGTGGCAAACCAGGCCGTCGCCCTCGACAACCACGCGGAACAGCAGCGTGTCGTTGTCGCAGTCGGTTGCAGCCGAAACCACGCGCAGACGATTGCCGCTGGTTTCGCCCTTCATCCACAGCTTCTGGCGGGTGCGGCTCCAGAAGGTGACAAAGCCGGTTTCGATCGTCCGGGCGTAACTCAGAGGGTTGAGATAGCCCAGCATCAGCACCTGGCCGGTGCCGGCGTCCTGCACAATGCCGGGTACAAGGCCGTCCATCTTGTCGAAGTCGATTGTCGGATTTGCGTTGCTCATGATTTTTCCTTTGGTCGTGATGGAGAGTGGATCAAACACGAAAAAGCCCGCCGGCAGGGTCGCCGGCGGGCTGGGGGTCGATCTCTCGGCCTGTTACAACAGGCCAACAAAGTCCGCCGGCATGGAGCTCCCGTGATGATGGTGATGAGCGGGATGGCGACGGATCTGCATCTGGAATTGAAGATATCGGAAGAACAGCCGCATGTCAAATGTTTTTCTTGCCGTCATGAAGAGGCAGGGCGGAGAATGAATCCGTGCGAGTGGGAACACGATGGGCGGCCTGGGGAATGGCGATGCTGCTGGGCTCTGCCCTGGCTGCGGCGCAATACGCGGACAGAGACTCATCGGGCGCGCCCAGGACTTCAGCCCATGCGCCGCAGCCCGCAGCGCGCGTGGACATCAATCATGCCAGCCTTGAAGAGTTGCTTGCGGTTCCGGGCATGACGCCGAGCTGGGCAGGCCGCATCATTCGCTTCCGGCCCTACCGCAGCAAGCTGGATCTGCTCAGACGCGGCGTGGTGACCAGCCAGGTGTATGAGCGTGTAGGGGACGATTTGATCGCGCACCGCGATCGGGCGCCGAAGGGCGGAGCCGGAGGCCGCCGTCCTGTGCGCTGAACGCCAGAAACGCGGACGCGGCGGCTGACCGCGCCCAGCCGGCGCGTGCGCGGGCGCATTCGCACCCGGCGTGGTTGAATCTTCCGCCGCCGCCGCGCCTTACTCGATGGCGAAGACTGCGTAAACGCTGGCCTGGCGGCTGACCCTGTGCGGCTCGATGGCCAGCGGCTGGGCCGGCGCCGCGCTTCTGGCCATGGCGAAGACGTTGCCGGCCAGCGGCCGCGGGTAGACCGGGGTGGAGAGTTGGTTGGTGATGTAGATCGGCGGGCCCAGGCGTACGCCCATGCCTTTGGCCAGCACCGCGGCCTCTTCCCGGGCGCGGGCGGCGGCGCGGTCCAGAGCCTGCGCCTCGAGAGCCGGTTCGTCCTTCACTGTCCAGTCGATTTCGCCGCCGCTGGTGGCGCCCGCCGTGACGGCCACGTCGAGGATCTCCGCGGCGCGATCCGGCGTGGTTCGCACCGTCCACTGCTGCGCCAATTTGAATCTGTGCGGCTTGGTGAAGTCGCGCTCCAGGTACTGCGATTCGCTATGGATGGCGTTGTCGGCGACGCCGGCCTGCCGCAGAGCCGTCACGATGGCGTTCGAAGTGCGTGCGCCTTCGGCATATGCCGATTTGACATCGCCCGGCTGGGTTTCGAAGCCGATATGCAAGATCGCCACGTCCGGAGCGACCGTCACCGTGGCTTCCGCGCTGATGCTGAGGGTGCGATTGGCGGAGTCGATCTTCACTTCGGGCTGACCGGCAGGTTGCGCCCAGGCGGCGAAACCGGAGGTCAGCAAAGCGGAAACGGAAAGGATGCGAATCAGGGTCATGGCAGATTCCTGTCTCCGGCTTGGACGCCGGACAGCGGTATTGGACGCGCAGCCGAAGCGGGGATTTTTGCGCGGCTGAGAGCGGCCGGCTTCGGCAACCGCCGCTCAGCGCGGTTTTGCGTATTTTCCACCGAAGTTGCGCAGTTTGGCCAGGGTTGACGCAGCTTGTCCGGAGTCGATGGCCTCGGCGCTCACTTGCACACCCTCCTTCAGATCTCCGGCCACTCCGGCGGCGACCAGGGCCGCGGCGGCGTTCAGCAGCACGATCTCCCGGCGAGCGCCGCCCACGCCGGTCAGCACGTCGTAGAGCAGGGCCGCGTTGGTCTTCACGTCGCCGCCGATGAACTGATCGAGACGCGCGCGCGGCACACCGGCCATCTCCGGGGTCACGCGGGCCGCCTTCAAGGTGGATTCGCCCGTCTCCGATTCCTCGACCCGCGCCACGATGGATTCGCCCGTCGTCGTCAGCTCGTCGATGCCGTCGCTTCCGTGCACCACAAAGGCCCGTTTTGCGCCGAGCGTTGACAGCGTACGGCCCACCAGCAACACCTTGCTCGGCGCCAGCACGCCGATGACCTGCGTGCGCGCTCCGGCCGGATTGGTCAGGGGGCCGCAGAGATTGAAAATGGTGCGAAAACCCAGCATCTGCCGCACCGGGCCCACGGCCTTCATCGCCGGGTGATAAAGCGGAGCAAAGAGAAACGTAAAACCCGTCTCGCGCAGACACTCGACCGCCAGCTCCGGGCTCATCTCGATGGGGACGCCGAGCGCTTCCAGCACGTCGGCGGCGCCGCAGCGCGAGGTGATGGCCCGGTTGCCGTGCTTGGCCACCCGGGCCCCCGCCGCGGCCGCCACCAGAGCCGCACCTGAGGAGATGTTGAAGGTCAGGGGCCCGCCGCCACCGGTGCCGACCACGTCCACCAGACGTTCCCGCTCTTCGGCGGTGAACGGCAGCGGCGTGGCGTGCCGCCGCATGGCATCGACAAACCCTGCCAGTTCCGCTGCCTGCTCGCCGCGCGTGGCCAGAACGGCGACCAGCGCCGCGGTTTCCACCTGCTGCGCACTGCCGGCGAGAATCTCTTCGAGCACGATGGAGGCTTGCTCCCGGGTCAGCGCCGTACCCTCTTCGGCCAGCGGCCGCAGCCATTCTTTCAATTGACTCATATCTCTTTTATGGTAACGGTCCTCTCCGCCTTCCACAAAGGCGCGCCTGCCGCCTTTCCTTCCACTCTTCTCCGCCTTCGCCACTCCACCCGGCAGAAGAGCGAAGATCGTGCCGGTTCCCCAACGGCAGACGGGAGAGAAAATACGCCGGAGAAAACTGCGCCGGGCTTGAAAGACGCGCATTTTTCCGGCCGGTCCGGCCGGAATGCCCGCCATGGCGGCGATTCTGAAGGAAGGCTTGCGTTGCGGCGGCAACCCGCATCGCGGCCGTGTTCCAGAGACTTCGCGCCACCCTCAGCGGCCCGAAGATCTCTATCCGCATGGGGTCGATCCTGCCGGACCGATCGCCGCCTCGTCGCCGCATGCGAACCGTGCGCCCGCGCCGTCTCAGACTGGAAGGTTTTCATCCTGCCGGAACGGACGAAAAAATATGCGTCCGGATGCCATGATTCCGGGAAATGGCGTCCGGACGCTTCAAGACCACGAACGGATCCAGGAGAAAATCTTCTGACCTCTACTGCTGGGTAATGTGAACCGAGTGCTCCAGGTGGAAGGTGAGCAGCGTTCCAGAGGGCAGATCAATCTGCTTGTTGCCCGTGAAAGCGCTTCCGGCCGTGCCGGCTCCGGCTCCCAGGAGACCTCCGATCAACGCCCCTTTGCCGCCGCCGGCCAGTGCGCCGATGAGGGCGCCGCCGCCGCCGCCGCCGCCAATGAATTCAGCGCTGCGCCTTCCCTTGCCGCTTTCAACCCGGTCAATCGAAGTGGTGGATACGGGATAGATTCCCCACTTGGTCTGCACCCGGTCCAGGCGGAGCTGCAAGCGCGCTTCTCCCTTGAAGCGGCCGAGCGGCTTGGCGTCCACCACGACGCCCTGCGCGCGCGATCCGCTGGGAATCACGGTGTGTCCGTTCACGAGCACAGCATCGGCGACGGTGGCGCGGAACGAATCGCCGGTCTGGCTGATCTTCGAGCCAAGTTCCTCGTCAAGGCTGACGCGAATCCGTGTGCCCGCGGGCAGATCGACGACCGCAGGCGGCGGTGGCGCCGGGGTGGCCGCCTGGCTCGCGGGCTGGCTGGCCGTGCCGGACGGGGAGCTGGCGGTTTGTGCCGCACTCTGGCTGGAAGGCTGTGCGGCCGATGGCTGCTGCGGGTTCTGGTTTGCCGTCTGCGAATTCTGGCTTTTGCATCCGAGAAACGGCAGCAGCGCGGCGAAGGCAAGAACTGCTAGAGGGGAAAATCTGCGATGGAGACTCATGGCGTCAACTCCTCAGGGAAGACTCTTCGGGCTAGGTTGCTAGCCATCTGGTATCTTACTCCCGGGATGCGCATGGCTGCGAGCCCAAATTGCGCGCGATCCGTTTGCCGCTTCTTGCAATGGCAAGATACTATTTCATTACCGCTGGCACGGCACGGTCCGGGAAGCGAAGGCAACCGGAGGCGGAGTCGAATCCCTTACCCAGCGGACAGGGCGGTTCCTACCTTGAAGATCCACGAATATCAGGCAAAAGAAGTCCTGGCGAAATACGGCGTAGCCGTGCCCAGGGGAGAAGTGGCCAACACGCTCGAAGAGGCAGGCGTGGTAGCCCGCAAACTCTTTGCCGGGGGCGCCGAAGGCGTTGTCGTCAAAGCACAGATACATGCTGGCGGCCGCGGCAAGGGCGGGGGAGTGAAAGTGGCCCGGACCCGTGAAGACGCCGACCGCCACGCGAAAAACATTCTCGGCATGACGCTGGTGACCCACCAGACCGGCCCGCAAGGCCAGAAGGTACAGCGCCTGCTCATCGAGGAGACCGCGGCGATTGACCGGGAACTGTATCTTGGCATCGTGCTGGACCGCACGACAGGCAGGCTGGTTTTCATGGCCTCGCCCGCCGGTGGCATGGAGATTGAAGAGGTCGCGGCGAAGACTCCCGAGGCCATTTTCAAGGAGACCATCGATCCGGCCGTTGGTTTTGGCGCCTGGCAGGCCCGCAAACTGGCCTTCGCGCTCTCGCTCAAGCCAACACAGATCAACGCCGCGGTCGCCTTCCTGCGGAGTCTCTACCAGGCCTTTGTCGAAAGCGACGCTTCGCTGGTGGAGATCAATCCTTTCATTACCACCAAGGACGACAGGCTCTTGGCCCTGGATGCCAAGATGACCTTCGACGACAACGCCCTGTTCCGTCATCCGGAGATCCGGGCGCTGCGCGACACGGCCGAAGAAGACCCGCTCGAGGTGGAAGCCAGCAAGTACGATCTCAACTACATCAAGCTGGACGGCTCGATTGCCTGCATGGTCAACGGCGCCGGCCTGGCCATGGCCACCATGGACATCATCCAGTACGCTGGCGGCTCGCCGGCCAACTTCCTCGATGTGGGCGGCGGGGCCAGCCAGGAACAGATCGAGCACGCCTTTGAAATCCTGCTCTCCGACAGCCACGTGAAGGCGATTTTCATCAACATCTTTGGCGGCATTCTGAGGGTGGACCGGCTGGCTACGGGTGTGGTTGCGGCGGCGCGGAATCTGAAGGTCAACCTGCCCATCGTCCTGCGCCTTGAAGGCACCAACGTCGAGGAAGGCCGCAAAATCCTCAAGGAATCGGGTCTCAACTTCCAGGTGGGAGCAACGATGAAGGAAGCGGCGGAACTGGTGGTGAAAGCGGCCGCCGGTTGCTAACTTCCGGAAGTTGCCTGCAGAGAACGGCCCCCTGTCACGGACCGGTCTGGCCGTGAGCGGGGCGCGGTTCTGAAAAGTGCGGGTTTTCGCGCCGAAAGAATCTCGGCACAACCGAAAGGTTTGATGGAGAAATCATGGCAGTACTTGTGAACAAGGAAACGCGACTGATCGTTCAGGGCATCACCGGCAAGGAGGGAACCTTCCACGCCATGGGCTGCGCCGAATACGGCACCAGGGTGGTTGGCGGCGTCACGCCCGGCAAGGGTGGAACGACCCATGAGGGATGGCCGGTCTTCAACACCGTTGCCGAGGCCGTGGACAAGACCGGCGCCAACACCACGATGATCTTCGTGCCGCCGCCGTTTGCCGCCGACGCGATCCTCGAAGCCGAGGACGCCGGCATTCCGCTCATCGTGTGCATCACCGAGGGGATTCCCACGCTCGACATGGTCAGGGTCTGGACCAGGCTCAAGAACTCGAAATCGCGGTTGATCGGCCCCAACTGTCCGGGCGTCATCTCGCCCGGGCAGGCCAAGGTGGGCATCATGCCCGGCCGCATCCACAAGGAGGGTCCGGTGGGGATCGTCTCCCGCTCCGGAACCCTGACCTACGAGGCCGTGCATCAGCTGACCCAGCGCGGCATTGGCCAGTCCACCGCGATCGGAATCGGTGGCGACCCCATCATCGGAACAACGCACATCGACGCGCTGCGCCTGTTGAACGACGATCCGGCAACCGAGGCGATCGTGATGATCGGCGAGATCGGCGGTTCGGCCGAAGAGACTGCGGCGGAGTTCGTCAAAGAACACGTGAAAAAACCGGTGGTTGGCTTCATTGCCGGCCAGACCGCGCCTCCCGGACGGCGCATGGGCCACGCCGGCGCCATCATCAGCGGCGGACAGGGAACGGCGGCCGACAAGATGAAGGCCATGAAGGCAGCCGGCATCCATGTTGTTGTTTCTCCGGCCGAGATCGGTTCGACGCTGGCCGAAGTGGTGGGCAAGGCCTAGCTGGCGGCTGGATGAAAGAACCGGGAACCCGGCAGAGGCGCGCACAGCCGCGCCAGCCGGGTTCCGCGACACAGAAAGTGGATGGCGGCCGGGAACGGCTGGGTTTGCTGGCGCCGCGATCCTGTTCGTCGTCCTTTTCCGGCTCCGAATGCGGCGGCGCATCGGCAGCCCGCGAGGATGATCTCTGAAGCCGGCGGAGCCTCGCCCGCGCACGCCGGTCCGAACCAAGGGAAGCAGCGGCGCAATCTCAACTCAGGAGCAGGATTTCGTGGCGCAACGCACGTTCAGCATCATCAAGCCAGACGCGGTCCGCAAGGGTTTTACCGGAGCCATTCTGGCAGAAATCACCAAGGCCGGCTTTCAGATCGCCGGCATCAAAAGGCAGTCCATTTCGAAGCCGCAGGCGCAGGGGTTTTATGCCGTCCACGCCGGCAAGCCTTTTTTTGACGGGCTCTGTGACTTCATGTCTTCAGGCCCGCTGGTCCTGCTGGTGCTCGAAAAAGAGAATGCAATTGCAGACCTGCGCGCGTTGATGGGCGCGACCAACCCGGTCAGCGCCGCCGCGGGGACGATCCGCAGGACCTTTGCCAGTTCCATCCAGGAGAACGCCATCCACGGCTCTGACGGCGAAGAGACAGCAGCCTTTGAGATCGGCTACTGGTTCGCCGGTTACGAGCTGATCTAGCCGCGGCAACCACGGGGCGGTGATGCTTCTCGAATCTTCCGCATCGCTGCGCGCAGGGCGGGCCGGGTCGAGTTCCGCCTGCAGAGGACAAGCCCTGCGGGGATTCCAGACCGAGGCGATGCTTCGCCCGCCGCCGGGCGGCGAGGAGGCGAACCGCCGCGCAGGGCCCTGGGCCGCGAAGGCTTGGGGCCGGCCCGCCTGATTTCCACCCATCCGGCTATTTTGTGGTGGCTTCGGCCCGCGCCGTCAGCGCCTTCAGATCGCCAACCAGCGCATCGGTTGCAATTCCGAAACAGGTGTTATGGTTCTTGTGCCGCCCCAGCTTGATCGAGATATTTTCCTCGAAGGACCAGAGCCGGATTCCGGTTTTCGGGTCCAGCAAGGCGAGCCAGAGTTGCGGCATGTCAGTGGAATATCCATATCCGTGATACACCATGACACTGGCCATCGGGTCGGCCCCGCTGACCTGGAGAACCAGATCGGCTTCGCCGGGCGTGGAGACAAATTCATAGTGCCCCCATTGTTTGACCGATGCGTAGAACTCGTTGTAGGCCTGCTGCGCTTTGCAGTTGAAGAGCCCGGGATCGAAAGTTCCGCCTCCGTAGGCGATGAAAACCTTTCTGGCCGTCAGGATTTGCGCGGGCAGCGGCGCATCAGGAGCCAGGGCCGAGGACTGTGCCTGCAAGATGAGCGGCGAGGAAAGAGCCGCCGCAAATCCGAGAGAGGCGAGAACCAGACTGATTTTGAGCATGATGGATCCCTTCTTTTCCCATGTGCCGATGCAACGGGAATGCTTCCCTTGATCGGGGATGCCGTGCGGCGCCTCCCGAAGGGCTTCTCTTGCCCGGCAAACCACCCGGCTGCGCCCTTGCTTCCGGCGCTCCGCGCCTTCGGGGAGGAAACTTCGCGCAGCGGGTCGGCGAACGGTTTCGCCCGTGCCATGCTTCTATTGTGCCATCGCCCCCGGGCTGCGTGAAACGCGCGCCAGCCGGAGGGCGCGGCGCAAGCGGAGAAAGATGCCGTTCATCTGCCCGCCAGACGCGGGCCCCGGGCGAAAAGCAAAACTCCGTTCAAAGCCATGTCTGAACGGAGTTTCGCTGAAGTTGAGGCGGCGGCTAGTGCTTGCCGGCAATGGTTTTGGGCCTGGCGCCGATCTTTTTGGCAGCTCGTCTGGCGGAGATTTCGTGCATTTCCTTGCCCATGCTGGACTGGTTGATGCCCAGCTGCATGATGAGGTTGATCACGTTGCTGGTGCCCCAGTAAAGGGCCAGCCCCGAGGCGTAGTGCAACAACATGAAACCGAAGAACAGCGGCATGATGACGGCCATCATGCGGCGCTGGTTGGCGTCCATGCCCGGCGAGGGGGTGATGTACTGCGTCAGGAACATGGTGATGATGATGACAATGGGAAGAACATAGGTCGGGTCCGGCGCCGACAGGTCTTTGAGCCAGAGCCAGGGGGCCTGGCGCAGTTCGACCGCGTTCAGCAGAACTTTATAGTAGGCGAAGAAGAGCGGGATCTGGGGCAGCATGGGCAGGCAGCCGCCGTACATGTTGACGCCCTCGGTCTTGTAGAGGGCCATCATCTCCGTGTTCATCTCCCCCCGCTTCGGATCGGTGGGTTTCAGGTTGGAATAGCGCCTTTTGATGGCGTCGATCTTGGGCTGGATGCGCATCATCTTCAGCGAAGACCTCATGGCCATCAGCCGGGTGGGCAGCATGAGCACGTTGAAGACAACGGTGAAGATGATGATGGCCCAGCCCCAGTTGCCGGCTCCGGTGCCCAGCAGCTTGTGCAGGCCGCGCAGGGCCAGATAAAGCGGCTTGGCAATGATCGTCCACATGCCGAACTGGATGAGCGGTTCGAGCGTGGGGCCGGTGGGTCTGCCATCGGGGCCGGTGGCGTGAATGCTATCGAGCACGCCTGTCTGTTTCGGTCCGGCGTACAGGCGAAGACGGGTCGATCCGCTGGTGCTGCCCACCGCCAGGCCGATCACGTCGGCGGCCTTCGTCGGGCTTTTGGAATCCTCGGGATTTTCGGCCAGCTCGATCGAGTGGTGCAGGGTGACCACCGTGGTGTCCGACAGCGAGTCTGGCAGAAAGGCCGCGGCAAAGTAGAGGTCGGAGATCGCCGCGTAATCGTAAGGCTCGTTGAGCGTGTCGTCGTTGCTCACCTTCTTGGCGTCCATCGACTTGTCCTTGCCGTGCAGAGACCAGTCGAATTTGCCATAGGCGAACTGCATGGGATCGATCTGGTCGCCGAGTCCGGCGGGCCAGGCCAGCAGGGCGCGGACCGGAACGCCGTCGCGCTTCACCTCGACATCGGCCTTGACCACGTAGCTTGCATCGAAACGGAAGGTCTTCACCACGTCCAGGCCGTGGGCGGCGTAATGGAAGGTGATCGTGCAGGGCGCCTCCACGGCTCCCGCCGGTGAAACCGCCCCGGAGACGGAAACCTGGTAGAGAGCCGAGTTCAGCTCCCGGGTCAGTTCCGGCTCGTAGGTGAACAGGCTGAGCGGCAGACCGAAGGCGGAGGTCCTGGAATTGACCAGATCAAGCTGTTTGCTGTCGGGGCCGGGATGGTCCTTGTATTGCTTTCCCAGCAGAATCCAGTGCTCGGCCTGCGCGCCCTGGTTGGTGAAAACGACCTTCAGATCATGGTTTTCCACCGTGGTTTCGGTCATCGCAGAGGCGACGATCATGGGCGTGGGCGCGGCCGGCTGCGCATGGATGACCGCTGGATGCGGCTGGGCCGGGGCAGAGGCCTGCTGCGCGGTCTGCGGCGGCGGGGTCTGTGCCTGCTTGGGCTTCAGAAAGATCTGAAAGGCGAGCACCGCGAACAGCGCCACCAGGATGAACGTCATCATGCCGCCCATCTCGCCGCCGCCGCCGCCGGTTCCCCCTTGCCCTTGAAGATTGGGATTGCGAAATTCTGCCAATGGATGCTTCCTATTCGTGAAGGAGGCGCGCCCTCAGGCCGCCACTTTTCTCTTATGGTAATGGTTCCCGGGTTAAGAAGGGGACACCGGGCGGCCGGAACCGCCGGGGCGTTTGGGCGGGGGAACGGGATCGAGACCTCCGCGGGCAAAGGGATGGCAACGCGCCAGCCTCCGGAGAGCCAGAGCCACGCCGCGCCAGGGGCCGTGGATGGCGATGGCCATCGACGCGTATTCGGAGCAGGTGGGCAGGTAGCGGCAGCCGCCGGGCTCAAGCGTATGGATCGCCGGCGAGAGCCAGCGGCGGTAGAAATCGAGCAGGGCGAGTAAAACGCGGGTCATTCCCCGCGGCGTGGCCAGCGCCTCGGCCGCTGCCGCAACCGGGGGAACCGGCGGCGGAACGCCGGGCGGTATTGCTTCGGGCTGAACACACGTCATGAAGTTGCCTCGCGCGCCTTGGACAAGGCCCTTGGCGCCTGGCTCCGGGATTCGGCACCGGCTTGTTGAAGAATCCGCACGATCTCCGCCTCAAGTTTCCTGAAATCCATCGTCAGCACTGCGCGGCGGGGATGAAAAATCAGGTCAGAACCCGGGGGAAGCAAATCCAGATGGCGGCGCAGAACCTCTCTCATCCGGCGCTTGATGCGGTTGCGCTCATGAGCTTTGCCAAGGACCTTACCGGCGGTGAGGCCGATGCGCGGGCCGGGAACGGATGCTGCCTCCGAGCCGGCGGCAGACCGCGGGGCCAGGAACCAGCTCATGGACACGGACTGGTGCTTCCGGCTGGCCGCATACGCGCGCTGATAATCAGCGTGCTTGGACAGGCGCGCCCCCCGCAGCGACTGCCGGGAGTTGGGGTGCGCGGCTGACTGGAATGGGGTGGTCATGACGACGCCGCGGAAAGTGTTGGCCGGACGGGCGTGGAATGAGCCTCATTTCGGCTGGGACCGTTGCTGAAGGCGCAAGGGACATACGCCGGAGGATACCCGGTTGGTTCTCAG
>JBMFHN010000007.1:0-35629 GCA_049976805.1 Occallatibacter sp.
C
The DNA here is from genome assembly GCA_049976805.1 of Occallatibacter sp. Taxonomy (GTDB): domain Bacteria; phylum Acidobacteriota; class Terriglobia; order Terriglobales; family Acidobacteriaceae; genus Telmatobacter. The sequence goes on from JBMFHN010000007.1 coordinate 2, forward strand.
TGGGAGCGGCTGAGCGGCCAAGGCCCTGCCCCGCGGCGCGGACGGCGCGGAGCAGGGCGGCCGGGCGATGGGGCTTTTGGGCACCGGCGACGGCTATTGCTTGTTCACATCCACGTAGTAGAGATCGGTCGCCACATGGAACTGATCCCTGCTGAGCGGCGTCTGCATCCACTGCCAGCGGGTGGTCGGATGGATGATCTGCCAGTGGCCGGGCGTGCCGACCTTCACCGGCATGGCGAAGTCCTCCTCGTCGGCGCGCCACTTGTACATCACCATGCCCGGAGCCTCGCCGAAGAGCAGTTCCAGGCGGGGAATCTGGCGATGGCGCAGGTACTGGTCAAAGATGGGCGTCAGGTTCATGCCGGTGTGCTGGTTGAAGTAGGCCACCACGTCGCCGGTCATGATGTTCTGATACTTGAAATGCTGATAAAAGCCGTGGATCAGGGCAAACCATCTGGCGTCGTTGTTGATGACACTGCGCAGGGTGTTGAGCATCAGCGCGCCCTTGAAGTACTGATCCTCGGTAGGCTCGGCGTTGACGCCCCGCTCGGCGATGACGGGCTGGCGGTTCTGGATCTTGGACTTGTCGCCGTTGAGATAGCGGATGGCGTCGCTCCTGCCCCAGTGATACTCGACATAAAGGCTTTCGAGATAGGTCGTCCAGCCCTCGTGAATCCACATGTCGGAGGGGTCGGCGGCGGTGATGCTGTTGCCGAACCACTCGTGGCCGCTCTCGTGGATGATGATGAAATCAAAACGCATGCTGATGCCGGTGCCGGTCCAGTCGCGGCCCATGTAGCCGTTCTTGAATCCGTTGCCATAGGCCACGGCGCTCTGGTGCTCCATGCCGAGGTAGGGCACCTCGATGAGCTTGTAGCCGTCGCGGACAAAGGGATACGGGCCGAAGTAGTGCTGATAGGCGGCGAGCATGCCGGGAACCTGGGCAAACTGCCGCCGGGCCTTGGCCAGATCCTCGGGCAGCACATAGTAATCGAGCGAGAGATCGCCGAAATAACCGCCGAAGTGAACGTAGTCGCCAATGTTGAGCGCCACGTCGTAGTTGTTGATCGGGTAACTGACATGCCAGTCCCAGCGCGTATAGCCGTCGCCGAGATCGGTCTTGCCGATGAGCCTTCCATTCGAAACATCGATCAGCCCGTTGGGAACGGCCACGCTGATGTCCATGCTTTGGACCTCATCGCGCCACTGGTCCTTGTTGGGCCACCAGACGCTGGCGCCGTCGCCCTCGCAGGCGGTGGTGATCCAGACGCGGCCGGCCGGATCCTTTTTGAAGGTCAAGCCGCCGAAGCGGCCGATGGGTGTGGGATGGCCGGAGTAGTAGAAGTCGATGGAGTAGACGCGGCCGGCGTGCAGGGTCTGGGGAAAATCGACGAAGACGGCGCCCGAGTCGCGCTGGTATTTCAGCGGCTTTCCGTCGAAGACGATCTTGTCGATGGCGAGCGTTTCGCGCAGGTCAAGCTGGATGCGCGAGCCGTCCGCGAGCATGCGGAAGCGGATGGTGTTCTTGCCGCTGATCCATTGCTTGACCGGGTCGACGCGGATGTCGAGGTGATAGTAGAGCAGGTCGTTGTTGGCGCGGAAGGGCCCGTAGGCGCCGCGCAGCATCTCGGCACGCGTGGGCGCGGGCGGAAAGATGGGGTCCAGGCGCGGGGCAGGTTTGGCCGGCGTGGATTTTGCGATGGTTCCCTGGGTTGCAGACCGGGTCGCCGTCCGAGGCGGGGCAGGCCCGGTTGCGGCCTGTTGCGCCGCGACCGGGAGAGCGATGGCGGCAACGACGGTGAAGACGAACAGACGGATGGCGAGAGGTCGAAGGCTGGAAAATCGCATGGAGGTATCCTAAACCCCAACGGGGCCGTGTTTACGCCCCATTCTCGCCCCGGATACAGCAGCCCGATAGGGCGCGGCGGGCAGGAAAGCAATCTGCCCGGCGTTTTTCCCCTCCCGGCTCAGATCAACTCCACTCCCCAGAGGTCATGCAGATGGAGGACGCCCTCGACGGACCCCGCGGCATCGACCACGATCAGCGAGGTGATCCTGCGTTCTTCAAGGAGGGCCAGCGCCTTGGCGGCCAGTTCGTGGGCGGCGATGGTGCGGGGATAAGGATTCATGGCTTCGCCGGCCGTTCTGCCGAGCGCCGCGCCACCCTCGCGTTCGAGCAGGCGCCGGAGGTCGCCGTCGCTGATGATGCCGCGCAACTGGCCGCGCTCCTGAACGGTGGTCATGCCCAACTTCTTGCTGGACATCTCGTAGATCACGTCGGCCATGGGAGTGGCCGGGGTGACGACCGGAACGGCGTCGCCCGAGTGCATCAGCTCGCGGACCCGGGCCAGCCGCTTGCCCAGCTTGCCGCCGGGGTGCAGTTCGGCGAAGTCTTCGGCGCGGAAGCCTTTGCGCAGGCTGACGGCAATGGCCAGAGCGTCGCCCAGAGCCAGCATGGTGGTGGTCGAGGCCGTGGGAGCCAGGTTCAGCCCGCAAGCCTCGCGCTCGACGCCGCAATCGAGGGCCACGTCACTGGCCTCGGCCAGGGTCGAGCGCGGATTGCAGGAGAAACTGACGAGCGCGTCGCCCTTGCGCTTGAGCGTGGCCAGCAGGCGCAAAATCTCTTCGGTTTCGCCCGATGCCGATAGCGCCACGACGACATCGCCCGGCATCAGCACGCCCAGATCGCCGTGAAGCGCCTCGGCGGGGTGCAGAAAGAGAGCCGGCGAGCCGGTGGAACTGAGCGTGGCGGCGATCTTTTCGGCGATGATGCCGCTCTTTCCCATGCCGGTGACGACGACCCGTCCGCGCTCCTGGCCGCAGCGCAGAACCAGTTCGACGGCCCGCTCAAAGTCGGCGGCCATGGGGCCTTCGAGGCGTTCGGCCAGAGCTTCGAGCGCCGCCGCCTCGGTCCGCACCAGATCGGCCGGTCCGGAAAAGACCGGACCGGGAAACGGGGTTGGGCGCGGGTCGTCCTCGGCGCTGTCCGGCAGGTGCGGAGTGGACCCGGAGATGGAAGGATTCATTTCTTCGCTCATCGGTTACTGATGGTAACAGTTTTGCGCGAGCCGCTTCCCGCGCGATTGCGCGAGCCGGTTCGTACAATGAGAAAAGAGGTTGATTTTTGTGAAACGCAATTCCCTGGTCGCTGTCACTGTTTTCTCGATTCTGGTTTTTTTTGCCTGGGCCGTCTGGACCAGCTTCGAATTCCACAGATTGGGCGCCGAAAACGCGCCGGCGAAACCGGCCACCAGTTCGGACTCGTCCGGCGACGCTGGCAATCTGATGCCAGGCGGTCTCTCGCTGCTGGAAAAGCCGGCTCCTGCGTTCACCCTGGAGGACCTGAGCGGCAGAAAGGTTTCCTTGGCCGGCTACCGTGGCAAAGCGCTGCTGCTCAACTTCTGGGCGACCTGGTGCGGCGCGTGCAAGATCGAGACGCCCTGGCTGATCGAATTGCGCAACCAGTACGCGCCGCAGGGCTTCGAGGTCCTGGGCATCTCGGTGGATGATCTGGACCCGGGCAACGCCGAGATTCTGGCGGACCAGAAACGGGAGATTGCGCATTTCGTCGAACAGATGCATATGCCCTATCCGGTGCTGATCGACGGCAATTCGATCAGCCAGCCGTACGGCGGACTGGATGAGCTGCCCACCTCCTTTTTTGTGAACCGCGAGGGAGTCGTGGTGGCGATGCAGGTGGGCGTGACCTCCAAGGCGGAGATCGCCGGCAATATCCGCAAGGCGCTGGGAATGTAGGCCGGGACCCGGCAGAAGGGAAGGCAGGAATGGCGGCGGGGATGAGATGGATCGCGGGGGCTGTTGCCGCGCTGGCGATTGCCGCGGCGGTGGCAGCGGCGCAGATCGGGACGCCGGAAACCCCGCTGAACTCGCTGCTGGGCACGGCGAAAGTTCCCGCGCAGCATCCGGCCGCGGTTCGCTATCTCTATCCCGAACAGGTGAGCCTTCCGGCCGGCAAGCCGGTCACCGTCGCGCTGCATTTCCGCGTGGCGCCCGGCCTGCACATCAATTCTCATACGCCGCGGGGGGAATTTCTGATCCCCACGACGGTGGCGATTCCCGATGGCGCAGGGGTGCGTCTGGCCGGTGCCGACTATCCCCCCGGAACTGAGTACCGGCCACCGGAGGACCGGAAGACCCGGCTGAGGGTCTATGCCGGAGAGTTCGTCATCCGTGCGCGCCTGGTAGCCGAGGCGGGCGATCACCTGGTGGAACTCCGGCTTCGCTATCAGGCCTGCGCCTACAACACCTGCATGCCGCCCCGGACGATTCTGGCGGCGATCGATGTGATCGGCAAGTGAGAGCCGCGCGCCGCGGCTGCAGTGCTCCCGTTTGTGGTCTATAATCCAAGGAAATTTCATTCCCGGAATCTGCGTGTTGCGCACGTTGCAATCCATTGGATTTCCTCCGAGTCCCCCCGGATGATGAGAGGGAGGGAAGGACGGAATCGCATCCCGAACCGGGTGCAGGATCCGTGTGAACACTGGGATTAGAAATCGGTTTTGTTGCGGATTCGCCCGTGGCGGCGAGATGGGTTGGTGTGTCCTGGTCCACCGGGCGGTTCGGCGGTGCGCCGTCGCAGTGTTCCTGCCGGTCATGATGGTGCTGGCCGCTCTGCCGCTGGGCGCGCAGCAGGGCGCACAACCCATGGATGCAGTGGCCGCGGCCCGGGCGGCGGCGCGGCGGCTCGGTCAGCCTGCGCAGGAGGCGGCGGCCGAGCGGTTCCTGGCCCAGCGGGGCTGGCAGGCGAGCTCAGCGCGCGGAGGAGTGCAATTTCGCTCCGGCGGCGCGGCGGCGGGCGTCCAGAATCAGGGCCGGTTTCACGCCGAAAATGCCAGCACCTCAACCTGGCAGCCGCTGGGCCCCATGGCCGTCCAGTCGCAAAATTACGGACTGGTGAGCGGCCGGGTTTCCGCCCTGGCGCTTGATCCTTCCGACGCAACCGGCAACACGCTCTACGCGGGAACCACGGGGGGCGGGGTCTGGAAGTCGCAGAACGCGGAGACCGGCACGGCCTCCGGTGTGAGCTTTACGGCGCTGACCGACTCGGTTTTCGCCGGCGAGGGAGCGAATCTCTGCACGACGAGCGGAACAACCGCCGGCTGGGCGATCGACGCTTCGGTGAGCGTCGGCGCCGTCACGGTGCAGCCGGGCGGAACCGGCGTGATTCTGGCCGGCACGGGCGACCCCAACGACGCGCTCGATTCCTATTATGGAGCCGGCATTCTGCGCTCGACCGACAACGGGGCCACCTGGTGCCTGATCCCCACCACCGCTGATCATATCTACACTTTCGCCGGCGAGGGCTTTGCCGGTTTTGCCTGGAGCACGGCGAACCCGCAACTGGTGGTGGCCGCTGTTTCGCAGGCCTATGAAGGCACACTGAACAACGCTGTCTGGTTGGGCAGTGCCGCGGGCGGAAGCTACGAGGGACTCTACTATTCCGAGGATGGCGGAAATACCTGGTCGCTGGCCACCATCACGGACGGCAACGGTGAGGATGTGCAGGGACCCAGTGATGCCTTTGCCTATCCCGACGGCAACGCGGCGACGGCGGTGGTGTGGAACCCGGTGCGCGCGGTGTTCATCGCCGCAGTGCGCTATCACGGCTATTACCAGTCCCCGGATGGCGTCACCTGGACGCGGATGAGCAACCAGCCCGGCGCCCATCTGGCGGCAAGCGCCGGCTACTGCCCGACCAATCCCGGCAGCACGGGATCGCCAGCCTGCCCGATCTTCCGCGGCGCACTGGCGGTGAACCCGGAAACGGGCGATACCTTTGCCTGGACGGTGGACGCGAACAACCAGGATCAGGGAATCTGGCAGGATGTCTGCGCGGCGAGCGGCGGCGCCTGCGCGAACCAGACGATCACCTTCGCCCAGCCCTGGGGCACGGCGGCCTTGGAGACCAGCACTGCACTGGGCGCGGCCACCATCGCGAACGGCGACTATAACCTGACGCTGGCGGCGGTTCCCTCCGGGCAGGAGACGATGGTGCTGGCCGGGGCCAACGATCTGTGGAAGACGGTCTGCCCGGTGGCGCAGGGATGCGCGTGGCGGAATACGACCAACTCCACGGCCGGCTTCTGTTCCGGGGTGGGAGAATACCAGCACGCGCTGGCCTGGAACGCGGCCAATCCGCTGGAAGTCTTCGTGGGCAATGACAGCGGTCTGTGGCGGTCGACCGACGCCATCGGCGAGACGGGGACGGTGTGTGCGGCGAGCGATGCGACGCACTTTCAGAATCTGAACGGGGAGCTGGGATCGCTGGCCGAGGTGGAGAGCATCTCGCAGGCCGGCGCAACGCCGTACACGATGATGGCCGGGCTGGGAGCCAACGGCACGGCGGGAGTGAGCAGCACGACGGGAACGACGGCCGACTGGCCGGAGATTCTGGGCGGCGAGGGCGGACCGGTGGCCATCGATCCGGCGAACCATTCGAACTGGTACGCGAACAACGGGGCGGGGGTTTCGATCTATCTGGGCGCGCCGCCGGACGGGAGCACGCCGAGCGCATTCAATCCGGTGCTGACAACCACGACGGATCCAGGCGCCGAGGTGGTCGAGGACGGCTGGACGATGAGCGAGCCGGCGCCGTTTCTCGTGGATCCGCTCGATTCGGCGCAACTGCTCATCGGGACCTGCCGGCTGTGGCGTGGGCCGGCCAGCGGCGCGGGCTGGAGCGCAGCCAACGCCGTGAGTCCGATTCTCGACAACAGTTCGAACACAACCTGCAGCGGCGATGCGCTGATCCGCACAATGGCTGCCGCGGCACTGCCCGTTTCGGCGGCTCTGCCCGCCGGCGGCGAGGTGGTTTACCTGGGCATGTACGGCTCGACCGATGGAAACACGACGCTGCCCGGACACGTCTTCCGCCTGACCTATAACGCGGCGGCGGCGAGCTGGTCGGCGCCGGTGGACCTGACGATGGACCCGGTGACCAACGACACGCTCGCGACCGGCGCGATGAACTATTACGGGCTGGACATATCGAGCATCTTCATCGACCCGCTGGACACGACCGGGCAGACGGTGTACGTGACCGTGGCGGGGGTGAACAACCCGAACGAGGATGTGCAGACGGTTTACCGCTCGACGGACGGAGGAGCCGAGTGGAGCGACATCATGTCGAATCTGCCGGCGGCCCCGGCCAACAGCGTGGTGGTGGACCCAGGGAGCGCGGGCACGGTTTACGTGGCGACGGACGCGGGTGTGTACGCGACCCAGGAGGTGAACTCCTGCGCGAACGCGCCCTCGAACTGCTGGGCGCCGCTGGCCAGCGGTCTGCCGGATGCGCCGGTGGTTGCGCTCAGCGCGCAGCCGGCCTCGGCGAGCACGCCGGAGCTGATCGCCGCCACCTACGGGCGGGGTATCTGGATGCTGCCGCTGCTGGGAGGGGCGGGTCCGGGCTCGGGTCCGGCGACGGACACCCTTTCGACCGCGGCGCTGAGCTTTTCCGGCACGGTGGCCGGCGAAATTTCACCCGCGGAGGGGGTGGTGCTGACCAATAGTGGCGGCGTGGCGCTGACTTCGATTGCGGTTTCGGTAAGCGGACCCGACGCGTCGGAGTTTCAGGTGGCCAATCCCTGCACGGCGACTCTGGCGGCTGATTCGAGTTGTACGATCAGTGTGCAATTTGCTCCCACCGAGACGGGGGCGCAGACTGCCACGCTGACCATCCAGGATGAGCTGAAAACGCAGACCGTCGCACTGACCGGAACGGGCGTCAATCCTCCGGTGCTGGCGGTCAGCCCGGCGAGCCTCGGCTTCGCCGAGACAACCGCGCCGTCCAGTTCGACGCTTCCGCTGACGATCACCAACTCGGGCGCCGCTCCGCTGGCCAATGTGGGATTTCAGATCACAGGACTCTCAGCGGCGAGCTTTTCGGTCAGTTCCACCACGTGCGGCGCAACGCTGAGCAACCAGAGCGGCGCAAACAGTTGCACGGCTGAGGTTGTTTTCACGCCGCAGGCGTCGGGCGGCGCAACGGCCCTGCTGTCTGTCTCTTCGTCCACTGCAGGAGTCGCGCCAGTCACCGTGCCGCTGAGCGGAACAAGCCAGAACCCTTCGGGGCTGAACGTGATTCCGGCGCAGCTTGCTTTTCCCGTCGTTTCGCCGGGACTGTCCAGCGCCTTCCAGACGGTGACCCTCACCAATAACGGCTCTGCCGCGGTCAACGCGCTTGCTTTGGCGGTGAGTCAGCCTTTCAGCCTGGAGCAGACCTCGACGCCCTGCGGCACCAGTCTGGCCGCCGGAGCAAGCTGTACGGCCGGTGTGAATTTTTCGCCTCCTCTCGACGGGCCGTACACGGGCACGCTGACGATCACCTCCAGTTCGGTGACGATGGCGGCAGTGCTGCTGAGCGGAATGGGCGGCGTGCCGGGAGCGGTGATGTTCGCGCCCAATCCTGTGATTTTCGAGCAGACCGGGATAGGCCAGACGAGCAGCGCCACCACCGTGACCCTGACCAATCCCGACGGCGTGAACAGCCTGAGCGGCCTGACCTACACGGTTTCGGCAGGCTTCCAGCTGGCCGGCAACAACTGCTCGAGCACACTCGGTGCAGGAGCCAGTTGCACACTGGGCGTGGAGTTTGCGCCCACCGGCGGGGGCGAGCAGAGCGGCACTCTGACGGTGGCCGACAGCGTGCTGCCGGCGGGCGCATCGATCTCGCTCGAGGGCATGGGCTTCGACTTTGCCGCCACGGCTGCCGGGCTGCCGTCCCAGACGGTCGCCAGCGGGCAGGCGGCTTACTATACGCTGTCGGTTGTTCCACTCAATGGCGCGCAGGGGGTTTTCACCTTCGCGTGCGGCACGCTACCGCCCTATTCCTCCTGCACTTTCAGCCCGCAGAGCGTGGGCATTGCCGCCTACACCAGCGGCTACGACACCCTGGAAATCGCCACCGGACTGGCGGCAACCTCGGCGCGCTCGACGCATCCTGCGCGCCCTTCACCGTGGCCGGTGGTTCCGCTCCTCTGCGGGCTGGTGATGATGCCCTTGCTGCGGCAGCGACGGCGCTGGAGTTTGCTGCTGGTTGTGGCGGTCTCACTGGTGACCGGCGGCGTCTCCAGTTGCGCCACCTCGGGCGTCGTTGCGGGCGGAAATGTTTCTCCCTCCGGTCCCGGCATCACGCCCGCGGGCACTTACACGATTCCCGTTACCGTGACCGCCAATGGTCTCTCCCGGCAGGTCAACCTTACGCTGATCGTGGATTAGTCTGCCGGCAGGCTGAGCCGGAAACGCTATACTTGACCTTCGGGCTTGGCCTCCAGACGCAGCGTTTTTCGGAGTTTTCGCTGAAGGTGCGAGAACAGGATCCTCGCCTTTTTTCCCATGCCGGAAAAGAGCCGCGCAATCCCTCCGCGCCCGGCGCTGATTCGCGAAGAGGAAATCGGGCGCCGGGGAGTTCTGCAAGCCGCGACAGGAGAAGACGGGCAATGACCACCGCAAGGGTAACCAGGGAAGATGTGGAGCGGGTGGCTGAACTGGCTCATCTTGAGCTGGCCGCTGAGGAGGAACTGCGCATGGTGCGCGACCTGAACGCGATTCTGGACTATGTGGCCGAACTGGGCGAGCTGGACACGGCGGAAGTGGAGCCGCTCGAGCAGGTTAGCGAACTGGCCGGCGAAGGAACGGGAAGGGCGGACGGCGGCAGGTTGCGCGCCGATCGGCCCCGGCCCTCGCTCGATCGCGCCGAGGTTTTCTCGGCGGCCCCGGAGACGGACGGCGAGTATTTCAAAGTACCCAGGGTGATCGAGCGCTGAGCGGGGCTGGAGGCCACCGGGCGGATTGGCCCCGCGGACAGGGGAGCCAGCCGCGGGGCGGCGATTTCGATGGCGCAAAGGGAGCGGCCCGCCCGCCGGATAGCTCAGGCGAGGACGGCAGGATGCACGGCAATCCACAGGAAGGAAGAATTCAGTTGACCAGCGAAGCCAAACCATCCGGAACATTTCAGCAGAAACCGAAGACTTTGGACGAGTTGCGCGCCGAAATCGCGGCGGGCGGCGGGCGGGCGACCGAGCTTGTCAGGCGCTATTATGAGCGCATCGAGAAGGTCAATCCGCATTTGAATGTCTACCTGAGTCTGAGTCGGGAACGTGCCTTTGAGCAGGCTGCTCGGGTGGACGAGGCGGCGGCCAAGGGCGATCCTCTGGGCGTGCTGGCGGGCATTCCGGTGGGCATCAAGGACGTGCTGGTGATGCGGGGCGCGCCGGCCACGGCGGGGTCGCGGATTCTCGAGGGTTACCGGCCGCCTTACGACGCAACGGCGGTCGAGAGGCTGGAAGCGGCTGGGGCGGTGCTGCTCGGCAAGCTGAACTGCGACGAGTTCGCCATGGGCTCGTCGAACGAAAATTCAGCCTACGGGCCGGTACGCAATCCGGTGGATACGGAGCGGGTTCCGGGCGGCTCAAGTGGCGGCTCAGCGGCAGCGGTGGCAGCCAATCTGGCCGTGGCCACGCTGGGCTCGGACACGGGCGGCTCGATTCGCCAGCCGGCCAGTTTCTGCGGGGTGGTGGGCGTGCTGCCGACCTACGGGCGGGTTTCGCGCTACGGGCTGATTGCCTTTGCCTCTTCGCTGGACCGCGTGGGGCCGTTTGCGGCCAATGTCCGCGACGCGGCCACTCTGCTGGGGGTGATTGCCGGCCGGGATGAGCGGGATGCGACCAGTTCGCCGGAACCGGTTCCCGATTACGCTGCCGAAAGCGACAAGGGTGTGGAGCGGATGCGCATCGGCGTTCCGGCCGAATACTTTGCCGAAGGGCTGGACGCGGAGGTGCGCGCCGCCATCGAGCGGGGTATCCAGGCGCTCGCAGCCGCCGGCTGCACGGTCGAGCCGGTTTCGCTGCCGCTCACCCGCTACGCCATTCCCGTTTACTATCTGGTGGCGACGGCCGAGGCCAGCGCCAACCTGGCCCGCTTCGATGGCGTGCGCTACGGCCATCGCTCGCCCCAGGCGGAAAATCTGAGCGCCATGTACCGGCACTCCCGGGATGAGGGTTTTGGCGCCGAGGTCAAACGCCGCATTCTGTTGGGCACCTACGCCCTATCGGCCGGCTACTACGACGCCTACTACCTGAAAGCTCAGCGGGTGCGGCGCCTGCTGGCCGAAGAATTTCTGCGCGCATTTTCCCGGGTCGATGCCATCGTGACGCCGACCTCGCCGGTGCCGGCCTTCAGGCTGGGCGAAAAGACCGGCGATCCGCTGGCCATGTACCTGGCTGATATTTATACGGTTACGGCCAGCCTGGCGGGCATCTGCGGCGTGAACGTGCCATGCGGGACGACCGGAGCCGGATTGCCGGTGGGTCTGCAGGTGTTGGCCAGACACTGGAATGAAGCCACGGTTTTGCGCGTGGCGCGAGCGGTCGAGGCCGCCGCTCTGCGGTAGGGGCGGCAATGTCCGATCAAGGACTTGCCGCTTTCAACTCCCCGCCCTGCGCAGCTCTTTCCCGTTTCCGCCTTCTCGGCACGATCGCTCATTCCGAAAAATTGCGGCTATAATTCGTCAGAGGCTCAAGCCCGTCGATTTTCACGGATTTTTTGTGCGATTCCGGCTCGCACCTTCCCCGGCGCGTGTGTTTCGGATGGATTCCGAGGAGCAATCTGCATGAGCGAGCGAACCATGAAAAGGCGGACAAGGATCGCTTTGATTGTTTGGGCGGCGGTGCTGGCTGTCACGCCGGCAGTGCTGGCCGCGCCGCGCAGGGCGAAGCCGCATTCGGTGATTCTGGGCATGGTGCGGAAGGTGCCGTACTCACAGGCTGGCGACCCGGCGGGTGCGGCGGTTGGGGAAACCTCGCTGCCGGTTCGCGCCCTGCTGGTCAACGGCGTGCTGAAAGAGTGGACGACCGGCGAGGCGCACGACGTGACCGAGCAGAGTTTCGTTGTTCAGCGCGCGGTGCGGATGAACAATTCCTTGCCCACGGACAGGAAAATCGAATGGGTGTGGCAGCGGGGCTCCTGGCTGCTGGTGGACCGCGCAACCGGTCACATCGCCGCCCTCCGGCTGCCCCATTACGATCCCGCCGTGAGCCGGGTTGTCTGGTTCCGCAACTATGGGGCCTATTGCGGGTTGAGCGCGAGCGGCAAAAGCCTGTACGCTGTGGTGGCGCAGATCGAATCCCGCCGTCCGGTGGTCTCTGAAAAGATTTCCGCCTTCCATCCGGGGAACCACCCGGAACCGGTTTGCGCCGCAGCCGAGTGGCAGCGCCAGCCCCTGACCGTCACCTTCCATCCGGCCGGGCGGAACGCGGTGAGCTACGACATTCTGCCCGGTTCGACGGTGCCGGCCGAAGATGCGGGCGGCAACGCCGAGGCACCGGGAACCGCTCCCTCAACCCCGGTGGCTCCGGCATCGGCCCCGAAGCCGTGAGAGGGCGGACGGAAGGCGGCATTCATGGCGCAGGAATCCGCCGCCCGATGGAAGGCTTTACCGTTCCCGTCCGGATTTGTAGAAGTTCCAAAGGATCCAAAGCATGAAGACCACGGCAAGGCCGATCGAGAATATCAGAAGCCAGTCGCAAAGGAAGAGTCTCATGAAAGTTGTTTCTGCGCCTTTCCAGGTGGTTCCAGAATGAAGCCGGGTGAAGGTGTCCTGCTCTCAGAAGACGGCCGCAACGGTAAAAATGGAATCGTGAACGCATAAAAAATTCGTAAGTTGAAAAAGGAAAGTGCGGAGAAGGCGGACGGAGTTTCCGCCGCAAGACGGCGATCCTTGACACGCCCCGGGCTGCGCGTATCTTATCTTTATAAGGCACTCTTTTGGAATCTTCCCGGGCCGGGCCCAAGGTTGCAGTTCGGCTTCCGGAGATGGGCTTCCCAGGGAGGTGCCGTGTCGATCAGGAAGCAGATGGCCATGGGGTCAGCAGACCGGCTGTGAACCCGGGTTTCGGATCCGGTTCCGGGCATGGCAGGCAGGCTCTCCTCACCGAACGGTGCGGCCGGTGGCGAGCGATGGCCGGGTTCGGTCCGGATTGTTCCCGGAGACAAATTTTCTAGCGGGCCCCGGGTTGGTTCCGGGTGCGCCCACGCCTTGAGGAGGAGCGGCATCGGCCGCTTTCCCGGGCAAGCAAAGGATGAGTGTGGCAACAAGTCTTGCATGGTTCGTGACCCCCGGCGCAGCAGCATCGGGAAGCCTTTTTCCGCTGCTGATGATGCTGCCGATTTTCCTGGTGATGTACTTGATGATGATCCGTCCGCAGAAGAAGCGGCAGAAGCAGTGGCAGCAGATGCTGGCCAACATGAAGGCGGGCGACCGAGTGACCACAGCGGGCGGCATTCGCGGGGTCATCTTTTCCATCAAGGACGATGTGCTGGTGATTCGTGTGGCGCCGGATAATCTCAAACTGGAAGTGGCCAAGAATGCAATCGCCGCGGTTACCCCCCAGGATTCCTCGCCGGAGTCTTGATATTTGCGCTCCGGTGAGGAGTGGAAGAGCGGAGGAGAGCCGGGGTGGGACCGTGTCTTTTTCCTCGCGACGGAAGACAGCTTGGGGCGATTTGTCCCGAGGGGATGCGGATGTGGAAATTGCACTGGAAATCGGAACGAATTGCACTGGAAATCGGAACGATTAGAGAAACGGGACGATGAAAAAGAATCTCAAAGGTAAAATTGCCCTGATTGTCGCGGTGCTGGTGATTTGTATCTACGGCATCTTTGGTGTGCCATCCGGCCTCAGCGGCAAGGCTCTGGGGGATGCGCTGACCAGGCGCATTCACCTGGGACTCGATCTGCGCGGAGGCGCTCACCTGATCCTGCAGGTCGAGGTTCAGGAGGCGGTCAACGCCGAAACCGACAACACCGTGCAGCGGATTCAACAGGATCTGAAGACGGCCGGGATCAGTTTTTCGCAGGTCTACAAGCCCAATCCGGCCAAGCCGACGCTCATTGTTGTGCAGGGCATCTCGCCCGACAAGACCGGGGACGCGAATTCGATCCTTCAGGCCAAGTATGGCAACGAGTACGATTTGGCCGATGGCGGCGCCGCGGGAAGTTTCACTCTGACCATGAAGCCGCCGGTCGAGAAGGTGCTGGAGCAGAAGACCGATCAGCAGGCCATCGAGGCCATCCGCGATCGCGTGGACGCGCTGGGCGTCAGCGAACCGCAGATTCAGGAGTACGGCCTGGGCGACAACCAGATTCTGGTGGATTTGCCGGGCGTGGAGAACGAGAGCCAGATCGAGCAGATCATCCAGGGAACCAACCGGCTGGAGATTCACGCCGTGGTGGGTGGCCCGTATAAGGACAATCAGGAGGCGATGGCCAGCCTGGGCGGCAGCATTCCTCCCGACGAAGAGCTGAAAAGCTTCTCCGGAGTGATCGACGGCGGAGCGCCGGAGGGCGGAGTTTACCTGTTGAACCGCGCCTCGGTGGTGGCCGGCAACGACTTTCGTTCCGCCGATCCCGGCATCAATCCCAATACCGGACAGCGGGAGGTCGATTTCACGTTGACCAATGAAGCAGGCGACCGGTTCTACGACTACACCAGCAAGAACGTGGGCCGCAGCATGGCTGTGGTGATGAACAACCAGATTCGCGAGGTGGCCACCATCCAGAGCGCCATCCGCGACCGCGGCGAAATCACCGGCAGCTTTACTCCGGACGAAGTCCTGGCACTGTCGAAATTATTGCGCACCGGAGCCTTGCCCGCCTCGCTGCAGCAGCTTGAGAAGCGCTTTGTGGGCGCATCGCTGGGCGCCGATTCGATTCGCGAGGGGGTGACGGCGGCCATCGTGGGCATGCTGGTGGTGATGGTCTTCATGCTGGTCTATTACCGGGGCTCGGGGATAAATGCCGATCTGGCGTTGATTCTGAACCTGGTGGTTCTGCTGGGGTTCATGGGCGTATCGGGCGCCACGCTGACCCTGCCGGGCATTGCCGGAGTGATTCTGACCATTGGCATGGGCGTGGATTCAAACGTGCTGATCTTCGAGCGCATTCGCGAAGAGGTTCGCGCTGGCAAGTCTCCTTCGGCGGCGGTCGACCAGGGATTTGCCCACGCCTGGACCACCATCTTCGACACGCACGTGACGACCATCGTCTCGGCGGCTATTTTGTTTGTTTTTGGAACCGGGCCGGTGAGGGGATTTGCGACTACGCTGACGGTTGGTTTGGCGGCAAACCTCTTTACGGCGGTCTTTGTCTCGCGGGTCATCTTCGATGCTCACCTGAACAAGATGAGGCCGGGACAGATGGTGTCCATCTAAAACAGGGCAGGGATCGGAAACAGGGATTCGGTCGAGGCTGGGCTGAGAGTGGTCCGGACCTCTCGGAAGCGGAGAGAAACAAGTGGAATTTTTTCACAGCGTGAACGTGAACTGGCTGGGAAAGAAATGGTACTTTCTGGCCTTTTCGATGATCTTCAGCGTAGCGGGTCTCATCTCGATGGGGATGCACTGGGCGCGCATTGGCAGTCCGGTGCCGCTCGGTGTGGACTTCCGCGGCGGCACTCAGGTGCAGGTGAGTTTTGCCGAGACCCCGGACGTAAACCGCATCCGCCAGGCGATGGCCGCGGCCGGCGTCAGGGATGCGAGCATTCAGACCATTCATTCCGTGGATGAGCCGAATGAGAATGACGTGCTCATCAGCCTTCCCGAGCAGCAGAACGAGAACTCGCTGGACCAGGGACGGCAGCAGATCGTCTCCGCTCTCCAGTCGCGCTACCAGAACCCCTTCACGGTGCGCAATGTGCAGGTTGTGGGCCCGACCGTGGGCCACCAGCTGGAACGGCAGGCGGGCCTGGCCACCCTCTACTCGATGGTGGGCATGCTGGTTTATCTGTGGTTCCGCTTCCAGTTGATTTACGGCGTGGCGGCGGTGGTCGCCTGCTTCCACGACACGCTCATCACGTTGGGAGCCTTCGCTTTGACCAATCAGGAGATCAGCCTGACCGTCATCGCGGCCATCCTGACGCTGGTCGGCTACTCGATGAACGACACCATTGTCGTTTTTGACCGCATCCGGGAAAACCTGCGTCTGAGCCGGCGCGAACCGCTGTCCGATCTGGTGAATCGCAGCATCAATCAAACGCTGAGCCGGACCGTGCTGACCTCGGGACTGACCTTTCTGACGGTTCTCTCACTCTATGTCTTCGGTGGTCAGGTGCTGCGTGGATTTTCCTTTGCGCTGGTGGTGGGCATTCTGATCGGGACCTATTCGTCGATCGCTGTCGCCTCTCCGATGCTGGTTGCATGGCAGGAATGGCGCGCGCGACGGGAAAAGTCCACAACTCTTCCGGCCGCCAAGCGTGGCAGAGCCTAGGATCGCAGGATGTTCATTCTCACGATGCGGGCGGAATTTTCCGGTTTTTGCACAAAACCGGAGCGCATTCCGCGGCAGGGCGCCGGCGGCCAGGAACAATTTTTCCGCCTTCGGTGTCTAAATTAGACGTAAGCACACATTTGATTCGAGGCAGGCCATGTTTGAAGATTCCACGTTTGAATCCGCGGGCAGGATCAAAAGCAAGAGCAAGTATTGGATGGTGGCGACAACGATCGCCAACGGCTCCATCCTGCTGCTGTTGATCCTGATCCCGCTGATCTATCCCGAGGCGCTGCCCAAGGCCGCCATGCAGATGGCTTTGATCGCGCCCCCGCCTCCGCCTCCTCCGCCTCCTCCGCCGCCGCCACCGCACGTGGTTCGCGTGCCGACGCAGATGATGAATAATCAGCTCACGGCGCCCACGCGCATTCCGCACAACATCGTGATGGTTGCCACAAAGGAGGCGCCGGAGGCATCGTTCGGTGTTGCCGGGTCGGACTTCGGCTCGAACGTCGGCAGTCTCTTTGGCTCTGACACGGCGCCCAAGGTGAAGGCCGCCACACCGAAGAAGGTGAATATCTCGGGTGGTGTTATGGTAGGTATGCTGCTGCAGCAGACCCGCCCGGTTTATCCGCCGATCGCCAGGGCGGCCCGGGTTCAGGGCACGGTCGTGCTGCAGGCGATGATCTCGAAGGCAGGGGCGATCGAGGATCTGCGCGTCATCAGCGGTCCTGCGCTGTTGCGGCAGTCGGCGCTGGATGCTGTAAGGACCTGGCGCTACAGGCCGTATCTGCTCAACGGCGAGCCGGTCGAGGTGGAGACCACGATCAACGTGATCTTCACGTTGGGAGATTGAGAAAGTTTTTTGCCTTTTCCGGCACTTCGGGAAAGGGCTCGATTTTGGCCTGAATGCGCACCCGCACGATTCGCATTCCCAGCAACCGCAAGTTATCGGTAATCCACAAGAAAACTCCTTAGGAGGAACGATTCAGTGATTCTCGCTCAGCTCGCTCATTTCACCTCGCACGCGGCCACCCACCTGGCCTTCCTCTTCGACGAGGACCAGACGGTCAGCTTTAGCCCCATGGGGTTGTGGAACCACATGGGTTGGCTGGCACGCGCCGTGGCCATCATCCTTTTCCTCGAGTCGATCTGGTCTCTGGCCGTGATGATCGACCGTTACCTGTATTTCGCAGCCGCGCGCAAGCAGTCGCGGGAATTCGCGCCCAAGGTTGCCGGAGCGCTGAAGGACAGCAAGCTGGAAGAGGCGATCAAGATCGCCGACCGCAGCAAGAAGTCGCACCTGGCCGAAGTGGTAACCGCCGGCCTGCAGGAATTTCGCGTCTCCGGCGGCGCCGCGACCGAAGAGACGATCGCCAGTTCGGGGCGCGCTCTGGAGCGTGCTGAGGCCATCGTCCACGCCAAGCTGAAGAGAGGTCTGGCGGTTCTGGCGACGATCGGCTCGACGGCTCCGTTTGTCGGCCTGTTCGGCACCGTCGTGGGCATTCTCCACGCCTTCCAGCAGATCGCCACCCAGAAGACCTCGGGAATCGGCGCGGTTGCCGGCGGCATCGCGGAAGCTCTGGTGACCACGGCCTTCGGCTTGCTGGTGGCTATCCCGGCCGTCATGGCCTTCAATTATTTCACCGGGCGTGTCGAAGCCTTCGATGTGGAGATGGATAACTCGTCCAGCGAACTGGTTGACTACTTCATCAAGCAGAGCCACAAGCGTTAGACCTGCGCCGGCCGGAGCGAGCGGGAATTTGTGCGTAGGCAGAAAATGGCAGGCATTTTCTGCCTACCGCACCGGGCTTGATGCCGGACAGGGCAGTGTGCGTGGCGGCGAAGGCCGCCGCAGATAAAAATTTTCATCCATCGGAGCCCCAACAATGGGAATCGCGGTTCGCAACGAAGGCGCCAAGATCAATTCAAATATCAACGTCACTCCCATGGTCGACGTGATGCTGGTGCTGCTGATCATCTTCATGGTCATCACCCCGATGCTGCAGAACAAGGTGCAGATCGAAATGGCCAAGGTGAACAATGCCACGGCCATGCCCGACGCCGACAAGGATGACGCCATCGTGGTGGCGATCACCCGGGATGGCGGGGTGTTTCTGGGACAGAACAAGACGACCGATGATCTGCTCGGCGCGCAGGTTCGCGAGCGGTTGGCCGACAAGCCTGGCAAGACGATCTATATTCGCGCCGATGCCCGCGCCCAGTATCGCGCGGTGGAAGACGCCATCGACGCAGTGCGCACGGCGGGCGTTGAGGACGTAGGCCTGCTGGTGCAGAAGAAGGAAGGCAATCTCGCCGGAGAAGAGTGAGTTGCCTGACGCAGTAGCTTAACGATTTCGAGCAAACGAGGAGTCTTTTGCCATGGCAATGTCAATGGGAAGCTCGGGAAGCATGTCGGAGATCAATGTTACCCCGATGATCGACATTCTTCTGGTGCTGCTGATCATCTTCATGGTCATCGTGCCGGTCACGCCCAAGGGAATGGACGCGCTGGTGCCCCAGCCGCCCAAGCACCCGCAGCAGCAACCACCGCAGAGCGACCGCACCATCGTGGTGCAGATTCTGTACCGTCCCGGCCAGGCTCCGGCGTACAAGATCAACGACACCGACGTCACCCGGGCCGAACTGCTTCCAAAGCTGACTGAGATCTACGCCAACCGCGCCGAGCGCGTCATGTTTGTCAAGGGCGACGACGATGTGGATTTCCGCTATGTGGCGGACGTGATCGATATTGGCCGCGCGGCCAATGTGGATCACATCGGATTGATGACACCGAAGATTCAAGCTGGCCAGTAGCCGGAGAGACTTTCTGCCGCCTTCCGGAAGAAAACGGCAGAAGAAGATTCCGGCACTGACGATTGGGCCATGCCGGTTGCCGCCTCAGGAGTACAATTCTTTTGGCCTGGCTCCGCCTGTTGATCTGTCCGCGGCCAGCCGCAGTTGCACGATTGCAGGCGCAGGGCCGCACGGCGTCCGCCTGAAGGAGAAGGATACGAACATGAATGGACCCGCACGTTTTACGGCGCTGATGATTGCTTTGGCCGGCATGGTGCTTTCCATGAGCGGATGTCACCGTCTTGAAGCCCGTGACCAGTTGAACAAGGGCGTAGATGCCTACAAGAGCGCCCACTACGAAGAGGCCATCGGTCACTTTCAGAGGGCCACGGAGCTCGACCCTACCCTGCCCATGGCGAAGAGCTATCTGGCTACGGCGCTGGCGCAGAACGTGGTGCCGGGGCTGGATACACCGGACAACCTGAGAACCGCGCAACAGGCCATTACCATCTTCAAGGAGGTTCTGAGCGAAGATCCCACCGACGTGAACAGCATGAAGCAGATTGGCGCCATTTATTACAGCATTAAAAAGCTCGACAACGCCAAGAAATGGCAGAAAAAGGTTCTGGCGCTTCATCCGAATGATGCGGAAGCTGCTTACTGGATCGGAATGATCGATTGGACCCAGGCGCACGAGAACGTCCTCTCGGTGTTGCTGCCGGCCGGCCTGGACGACGACGGCGAGGGCAACGTGAAGGCACCGAAGAAATTGATGGAGCAGATTGCGCAGGAAAACACACCACTGGTTGATGATGGACTGAAGTATCTGACCATGGCCGTGGCCAACCGGCCCAACTACGATGACGCCATGGCCTACCTGAACCTGATTTACCGGCGCAAGGCGGATCTGGACTGGAACAACCCGGCGGCCCGCAAGCAGGATCTGGCTCTGGCCGAAGAGTGGCGCACCAAGGCGATGGGCGCGCGCAAGGCCAATGAAGAGAAGAAAAACCAGGGTCCCGGCGGCATCACGATGGAAGGCAACGGCGCGCAGCAATAAAATCAAGACGGTCACTGCGATCCAGAGACGGCCCTTGCCTGCAGGCAGGGGCCGTCTTTTCTGATGACGGTCTGGCCGCAGTTTCCTCCATCCGAGCCTTGGCGGGGACGGGCACAGAGAGCGCGCGCAGCCACCGCCCGGAACCATGAAGGAAAGGGACGGAAAACGCCGGGCGCGCTGTCGCGAACGTACAAATTGCGCCAACGAGCAGCTACTGGGCGTAG
Source organism: Occallatibacter sp. (assembly GCA_049976805.1). GTDB lineage: Bacteria > Acidobacteriota > Terriglobia > Terriglobales > Acidobacteriaceae > Telmatobacter. Next base: position 20,364 of record JBMFHN010000007.1, read on the forward strand.
TTTTTCAGAATCTGCTCGGCGAAGTAGTTATGGATCTTCGCGTTGTCGTGGAGAACCTCGAAGTAGGCGTTTTTAAGCAGTTGGGCCTCGCTCTCGCGCAGGCCCTGACGGATCGCCATCTGGACGCGCGGATCGTTCAACTGTCGCTGGCCGGCCGGTTCACGTTCGATCAGCTTGTAAATGGCATAACCGATGATGCGCCGCGCCGGGCCTGCGCCCGCGTAAACGGAAATCACGTTGGTGATCTCGCCCGGCTTGAGTTTGCTGATGGCCGCGTATATCTCCGGGTCGCCGCGCAACTGTGACTCGGGAATAAATCCCATGTCGCCGCCATTCGAGGCCGTGTTGGGGTTTTCGGAAAAATTCATGGCCAGAGCTCCGAAGTCCTCGCCGCTCTCCAGCCGGTTATAGAGCGCCTCGATCTTCTTCCGGGCGTCGACATCGCCGGAAGCCTTGTTGTTTTGCAGGTTGCCGGTCTGCTGCGCGGGAGTGGTCGTCACCACAATCTGGGCCAGATGGTACTGCGGCTCAATCAGGTCGAATTCCGACTTGTGCGCCGCATAGTATTTGCTGATCTGGGCGTCGGTGATGTTGATCTTCGACTCGATCTCCTTGTTGAGCAGCTTGGTCTTGGTGAGCGAGCGGCGGATGTCGCGCCGGAGATCGTTCTCGGTGATGTCCCGCTGTTTGAGCTGCCGTTCCCACTCTTCCTGGGTATAGGGCGCCTTCATTTCGGTCAGCTTGGCATTGACGTCCTCGTCACTGGCCGCCAGGTTGAGCTTGGCGGCGCGCTGCCAGAGAATCTCGTCGTCAATCATCTGGCGCAGGATGTTGAGGCGGACAATGTCAGCCTGTTCGGGGGTGGGCTGCTGCTCGCTGCCGGCCATGCTGGCCTTGTAGTACTTCTCCAGATCGGACCGTAGAATCTCCTTGCCGTTGACCGTCGCCATGACATCCGGAGAGGGCGTGCGGTGACAACCGCTGACAGCGGCCGCGAGGGTGATTCCACCAAGGACAAGAAAGACTGCAACCCAACGAGCAGGCGCGCTGCGAAAAAGGTGAATGTGCAACCTGGTGTCTCCTCTGAGAGCGCGAAGGCCCCCGCAATCAAGAATAAATCCCCCGGCTGCCGTGGCGGGCGGAATTTCTCCCGGAGCCGCGGCATGGCGGAAAAGCGGGATGGATTCCTGCTCAGAAAAACCCCGGAAGAGGCAGGATGCCGCGCTAGTTGCCCGGCTTTGCGGACGAGGTCGGCGCGGGCTGAGCCGGTTCCGGCGGTGGCTGCTCGCCGGCAGCGAGCAGCGCGCGGTCGATCACCATCCAAATCTGCTTTTGCGGCAGGGCTCCGCCGATGCGTTCGCCCTCGATGAACAGGGCCGGCGTTCCATCGACGCCCAAGGCTTCGGCTTCCTTCATCGAGTCCCTGATCTGGGTTTCATCCTGTCTGGCCAGACAGGTGTTGAGCTTGTCCATATCGAGTTTGCTGGTCGTGGCCTGCTGGCGGGCAATGCGGTCAAGAGCGGCAAAGCTCTTCTGCGTGTTGCGATTTTCGCCGCTGATTTCCTCGCCGTGGGAGTGGACGTAGTCGAGGTAATCCCAATAAGCCTTGCCGCTTTCGTCGGCCAGGCAGTTGGCGTCCACGGCGGCATGCATGGCCCAGGGATGAATCTCGACGAGTGGATCGTCCTTGTAGATGTAGCGCACGAGACCTTTGTAGTGCTCCAGCGTGGCCGGAAAAAGGGTCTGGTGCATGCGGGCGCAGAAAGGACATTCGAGATCATCGAAGTTGATGACGGTCACCTTGGCTGCGGGATTGCCACGGATGGGGCGGCCGGCAACGTCAATCGAGAAGGCCGGATCCCGAGTCAGATTGAACTTCTGCAGGCGGGCGAGCGTCTTGCCATCGGTGGAAATCAGAAAATCGACCACTGCGCGATTCGTTCCGCGAGCGAAGGTAATGGGGAGTGTCTCGTAGCCTGGAATCTGGCTTGGCTGGCGCGCGCCGATGATTACGTTATAGTCCTGCGGCACCATGAATTGAGAGCGGACCAGAACCTCGATGCGGCGGTTCAGCGCCGGGTCCGGCTCTTTTGGCGAAACGGTTTGAGCTTTGCAGCCAATGGCAACGCCCAGAACAAGCAAACAGGCCAGAAAATGAATGCGCAACAAAGGCGACTCCTTACGGAAAGGATACTCCAGCCAGGCGTGCGGCATTGCGCGGAGCAGCGGACCGCCGGGCGGTTCCCATCGCGCGGGCTGGCGCGCGAGATGCGCAACGGCTTGCCAATGACGGCCACCATCCCTTGCAACCGTTTCGCAAATCGCGCCCTGAAGCGCTGAAACGATGCGCGCAACCGAGCCCAGCGCCGCCTGAGCGGCACACAGCGCAGGGCGATCATCCGCAGAGTCATGCGGCGTGGCAGCGCGGCTGCGCGGCTCCCTGCTCCTTCCGGTTTCAAACTGCTCCCGTGTTCCTCTGCTCGAGATCCAATTTGCCCGCGGGATATTTCATGCCGGCAACCCCGGGGAATGAGTGGCAACCGTGGCCGTGCCCCCTCCGGTTCAGCACAGTTTCCAATGCGATGGGCTTCTGCTGGGCAAGGAGATGGATTCCGTCAGGGCGAAGGTATGGTAATATGAGGCAAAGTTTTCTGGAAGGGTGTGTTTCTCAGATTCGCGCGAAAGCATCCTCAAACGGGCGAAACAGCAGGCTGACTGTGTGCAGCCGGCAGCAGAAGTAATTCATTTCACAGGTTTTGGGTCCTTCTTGAGCGTTCCACCATGGGAGGCTCTTTCCCCCCGCCTCCCGAGATTCTTTTTGGATGAAACCCGGCTGCAGGCTGATGTGGGCTTGCGGGTTGCCGATAGTCCAGATAAGCGGCCGGCAGGTTGGTCCTGAGTTTCAGCAGGCGGAGACCGGCGGGCAGGGCGATTGCCTTGGAAGTGAACCGGAACACTCCGGTTTGCGTGCAGGTCCGGCCCGTTGGGCGCATGGCGCGGGGAAGGATTTCGACCCCAGCCGAAGGCAACCCCGGAAGCGGGGAGAATCTTTCAGTTTCTTGTGGTGTGGAAGAATACGGACGAGGCGCCGGCAGCGCGATGCAATCAAAGGCGCATGACCGGCTCGAGGTTTGATGAACGATGTCATCCTTTATGCAAATTCCCGACAGCCTGAGTTCCGGCGCGTTGTCGATTGCGGTGATCAGTCCCAACGAGGAGCGGCGCAACGCCGCGCTGCACGCACTGCGCGAGTGCCAGAACTGCGAGATCCGGGAGTTCGATCTGTATCCCGCCAGTGTCGATGAGTTGTTGCGCATGTTCAAGCAGAACCCGGACGTGGTTCTCGTCGAGCTGGACAGCAATCCGGAGAGCGCCCTGGATCTGGTGGAGAACATCTCCATCCGCGCCCTGGCGACGACCATGGTCTTTTCGGCGCAGACCGATCCGGAGTTGTTGCTGCGTTGCATGCGGGCCGGTGCGCGCGAGTTTCTCACTCTTCCGTTCCGGCCCGGGGTGATGGGCGAGGCTCTGGTCCGGGTCTCGGCCCTGCGCTCGGTTGCTCCTCCGGCAAGAAAAGCGGAGGGCAGGATGCTGGTTTTTCTCAGCGCCAAGGGCGGCTCCGGGGTTACCACTCTGGCCTGCAACTTTGCCGTGGCGCTGGCCGAACAATCCAGGCAGAAGACCCTTTTGATCGATCTCAATCTTCCACTCGGGGACGCGGCAATCAACCTCGGAATCAAGTCGGAATACTCCACCGTCAACGCATTGCAGAATGCCAGACGGCTGGATGTGAATTTTCTTTCGACACTGGTGGTCCAGCATGCTTCCGGTTTATCCGTGCTTTCGGCGCCGAGCGAACTGGTCCATGTGGAGGTTTCAACCGAGGCCATCGATGCGCTCCTGCAGGTTGCGCAGCAAGCCTTCGATTATGTGGTGGTCGATGGCGGGTCAAGACTGGATCTGCTGCGCACACGGCTCTTCGATCCATCGGCCACCCTCTATCTGGTCACGCAGGTCGGCATTCCCGAGTTGCGCAACTCGAATCGGCTGATTTCAAGGCTCGCCGCTACCGGAGGTCCCCATCTGGAGATCGTCATCAACCGTTATGACCCTCGCACCCTGGAGATCGATGAGGAGCATCTGAACAAGGCGCTGACACGCCCGGCGCAATGGAAGATTCCCAACAACTATGCCGCGGTGCGCCGGATGCAGAACACCGCCACGCCGATCACCGAAGGAGACTCGCAGATTGCCCGTTCCATTCGGGAGATGACCGAATCCGTTTGCGGCAAGTCCGCGCCCCCGCAAAAAAAGAAGGGCTTCCGATTTTTTCTCTGAAAGCCGGTTTTTTTGTAAAGAGGACAGAATGAATTGCGCCTCGGCGCGAATTTTCGCCTGCGCACCTGTCCGTTCCGGATCGGCTTGAGAGTCCGGAACGCCCCCTTGAGATATGATTGCGCTAAAGGGAAACTCGTGTGGCCCTGAACAAGCGGTTCCGGCGGTGAGTGTGTCTCGATTCTTCCAGCGATTTGTTTTTGTACTCTCCGTGGCGATCTTCGCCTCTCTCAGCGTGGGTTTTGCCCTGGGCGCGTTCGGAGTCTTCGGCGTCCGCGCCGGAGGCGAGCAGGATGGCGCCTACCGCCAGATGCGCGTTTACGCCGAAGTGCTCAGCAAGATTCAGAGCGATTATGTGACCCAGCCCAATCTGGCGGAGGTGACCACCGGCGCGCTGCATGGCCTGCTGGAGTCGCTCGACCCGGACTCCAGCTATCTGACCCCGGCTGAATACAATGTTTACAAGGCAGGCTCGCCGGCGGGTTCAGCGGAGGTGGGGCTGACCGTCTCCAAGCGTTACGGCTACGCGGTTGTGGTCACCGTGCTGCCCGGTTCGCCGGCGGACAAGGCGCAGATCGCCGACGGCGACATCATTGAGTCGATCGGAGGCCAATCCACGCGCGAGATGGCGCCGGCGGTGATCCGTCTGCTGCTGCTGGGCAAGCCGGGAACCACGGTCACCCTCTCGGTGATCCGCCCGCGCAAGGCGGCTCCGGACCAGTTGGTCCTGACCCGCACCGTGGAGACGGCTCCGCCGCTGGCCGTCCAGCAGTACGAAAACGGAACCATACTTTATCTGAAACCGGGCGCCTTGACCAGGCTCCGGGTGGATGAGATCGCCTCCAGGATCAAGACAGCCGGCAAGGGCACGAAGATCCTGCTCGACCTGCGCGAGTCGGCCGGGGGCGATGAAGCCCAGGGGCTGCGGCTGGCCAATTTTTTCCTGCAGCAGGGCACACTGGCCACGCTCGAAGGCCAGAAGTATCCCCGCCAGACCTTCACCGCGGACCCGGCGCAATTCCTGACCGCCGCGCCCTTGGCCGTGCTGGTCAACGGCAGCACTTATGGCCCGGCCGAACTGACCGCCGCCGCCCTCGAGGGCGCCAAGCGCGCCGACGTGATCGGCGAGCGCACCTTCGGCGAAGGGTCGGTCCAGAAGACCTTTGAACTGCCGGGTGGCGCGGCGGTGCTGTTGACTGTGGCCAAGTACGAAGGCCCCAATGGCAAGAAGATCGAGGAAGAAGCTGTTGCGCCCACGGTGTTGGTGGCGCCGCCGCTCGATGACGAAGGCGAGGCGCTTCCGCAGGAGAAGACCGACGGGCCGCTGCAGAAGGCGCTTCAACTGCTGAAGGCCAAAAATAGCTGAATCAACACAGAGAGCCCGACGGGTTTTCGCCAAACTCCTTCACCTGGAAGAGAATCCGAAAAGATCCCAGCAACGGTGAAGATGGCCGGCGGCCGGTGAGGGGGAGATCCCCATCGATGCAAGCCTGCCTCGGCGATCGCCGCGGATGCCGGGACCCCGCATTCCGCGGTTTGAGCCGCGGGTCTTTGAGCGTTTGCAATCCCGCGTGCGCGCGATTCGGCCTGGTTAAGAGGCTCTCATCCGCGGGGAAAATGAGTTCCGGAACGGATCATCGTTTCAATTCCCGGCAGAGGGAAGAAAAAGCAGGCCAGGACCGGTGAGATTTGGTCATTTTCCTCTGATGGAATGGTTTACAGCGGTCGACGTGGAAAATAAAAAATCGAAAGACAGCAGGAATCTGCTTGCAGTTTTTCAGCCATTTGCGTTATGACGCTAGCAAACTCACTCTTGGATCTTGGGTGCAGGTAAGTCTAGAAGGCGAAGGACATGCTGAAGGAGCTGCATGAACACGACTCGGCGCTGCAGCACGGTCTTGACAGCGTGAAGGCTTTGGGCGGAGCGATCGCCGCGGTGCGGGTTTCCAGAGGCCGTTCCCGTTCTCTTCCCCGCTTCGGCGAAGAGGGGCAATCGCTGGTCGAGCTTGCTCTGGTGTTTCCCATCCTGTTGATGATTCTGACAGGGATCTTCGCTTTTGGCATTGCGTTCTACAACCAGTTGCAGTTGGAATCCGCCGTCGATGCAGGCTCGCGCTATCTGCAGCAAATCCGTAACACCACCACCGACCCCTGCGCCGACGTTTTCGCAGCAATCGAGAATGCGGCCCCGAGCCTGACACCCTCGCAAATTCCACAGCCGATTTTCCGCCGGAGACGACCATGACAACGGGTTCGTGGTGGAATCGGACAACGACGACGGTACCCTCCACCATTTCGTCCACTCTCGGATTGAGCACCTTTACCGGGACGGGTTTATACCCGGACACCAAGGATGAGTGCCAGCAGGCGATCGTGGCAGCCCAGCAGGCTACGGCTGCGGGAACGACCGTCTACGGGGTGGCTTACGGGTCGGAGCAAACAGGATGCGCGACGGGACAACGCGGCAGTTATACCGACACCACGCTGGTCGCCACCGGCAAGAACGCTTCGTTCACCCTCTCGAATCTGACTCCCTGCGTGACGATTGAGAACATCTCCTCTTCTCTTTCGACCTTCTACTCCGACTACAAGCAGAGCGGAACGGGAATCGACACTTCCTGCGTGGACAACTCGCACACGGTATCGAGCCTGAACGGAATCTTCCTGTCGATCGGCGCCACCTTCACGAATCCGCGATTGCTTCCCAACAACGCGACCTAGCCGCCAGAAAAAGGCAGTGTTCGCGGACCGGCGGGTCCATTCCATGGACCCGCCGGTCTGCGTTGGGGAGTTATTCCTGCTCTTCGGGAATGACCAGCAGCACCTCTACCCGGACATTCTTTCCATTCTGCGTGGCCGGCCTGAATTGCCACTGCGCGAGCGCGTCGAGCACGAACTTGGTCTGCGGAAACTGGGGCGGAAAGGCGATGGACAGCGACTCGAAACGTCCTTCCGGATTGACGTAGCCATGGACCATCAGCGCGTCGGCATTGACGGCGTCGGGAGCGAGGTTGGGGCGCACAATGTTATAGGGCCAGGGCGGTTCGACGCGCTGGATTTGTCCCGCATCCGCGGCCTCGACGGCGGGCGGAAGCGAATACTGGAGAATCCAGCTTTTCTCCAGGCCCACATGCAGATAAACGGTATATCCCAGCCTGCTCCCCCAGATCGGGATGATCTCCGGATACTGATCTTGAAGCGAATCTCCCACCACGATAGATCCGAAGTGGCCGTTTTTGGGAAGGACAATATGGGCGGTCAGCAGCGGATTGCCATTCAGGGATCCGGGCGTGGAGGCCTGCCGGGTTACGTCTGGATTCTGCCCCTCCGCCGTGTCGCCGGTGCTGCTGCCGGGGCGGCTTTTGCCGGAATTTGCGGCCGCCTGAAAGGGGTCGGGATGCGCCGAATCCTTGCCATATCCCGGGGTGAAAGCTCCCGAGGTGCTTTTGGATGCGGACTGGTTGGCCGGGGGCAGCGTGACGTCCCCTTTCGCCATCTGAAGATTGGAGAGCGACATCACCGCGATCGGGGTTGCCTGCAGAGAGCCTTTTGTCGTGGTCACCGGCGCCGGTGGCGTCGGTTGCGGTCCGCGCACCACTACGGGCGAAGTGGTGCCGGGAAGAATCGGCTGGCTCGCGGTGGCCAGATCACTGGCGGACAGACTGAGGTCGGCCAGGCGTTTCTCTTCATTCGGCCGCTGGATGGATGGTTGGACGTCGGCAACCACCGGCTTTTGCGGCAAAGGCGCGCGAATCGTTTTGACCGGCGTCGCTTCTCCATTCCAGATCACCACCGTCGGCAGGGGAATTTGCCTGGGCAGAGGCAGAGGCTTGAGCAGATCCGGCTGCACCAGTGTCTGCAGTTCCGGCGCAGTATGGGCGATCCTGGGCATGGCTGGCGATTGAGCCGCAGAGGGTCTGGCTGCTGCCGGGCGCCTGTACGCGGTTGCGCGCACGCGGGGAGATGCGATCTGTCTCTGCAGAGCCTGCTGCAGCAGAGGTTCCAGAGTGTCCAGATCCAGTTGCCGCACCGCATATCGCTCTGGAGTTGCCGGAGGCTTGAGCTGCGGCGTTGAGAGAAATCCCAGCGAAACCAGCGTAAACGCCACGCCATGCGCCAGAATCGAAACCACAAAGGAGGAGGATCGCTGGTTCCATTCCGGCCGCTCTGAAAAGAGCGTGATGGTGGGGGAAGGGTTCATGACCGGATGAATGTTCTCCCTCCTGTGCTTGGTTTGCTTGAAGAATAGCGCTGAGTTTCAGGTATTCCCGCTGGCCGGAGACTTTCGAAGGCGATCGGGAGGACAACTTTCGGGTTCATTATATGCTCTCTGGAATCGCCGAATGCAGCTATCCGTCGCTGACACCCAGTCCGCGGGCGATTCCCAAATTTGTTTTATGCGCGAGATTTTTCCCGTGCTGCAGGGGTTAAACTGAAAAAAATAGGAAAACATCCGAACTTGTCTGCATCTCTCTCTGCTTGAACTCCCCAATCTGTCGTAGAATGTCAGCAGTTTTCCGTATGCGCTAACTGCCACTAGAAACAGAAAGGCGGAGCTGGGTAGCCAGTTCAAGCGGGCCTGCAAATGAACCGAAGACTGTTCACGATCCTCCTGATTGCTTTTATCGTTGCCGCTGTGAGCACGTTTCTGGTCTATCGACTGGTGGCCACTCGCGTGGGAACGCGGCAGGCGAACACCACGGCTGTTGTCGCGGCGAAAGAGGACATCAAGCTGGGGTCCATCCTCACCGCCGATAAGCTGACCAGCGTGGGAATTGCGGGGACGATTCCCCCGGGCGCCATCCTCGAGAAAGACTGGAAATCCGTGATAGGGCGAGGCGTGATCTCCGATCTTTATGCCGGGGAGCCGATCCTTCAAAGCCGCCTGGCTGCAGCCGGTTCCGGCGGCGGACTGGCTGCCCTCATTCCTTCCGGAATGAGAGCCTGCGCGGTCAAGGTCGATGACGTGGTCAACGTTTCGGGATTCGTGACGCCCGGAATGCGTGTGGATGTCCTGATTTCGGGCACTCCTCCCGGAGAACAGAACTCCAGGGAGGGGATCGTGTCCAGTACCCTGATGCAGAACATCCGGGTCTTGTCGGCCGGTACGGATATTCAGAAGGATGCGGAAGGGAAGCCAAAACAGGTGCAGGTCGTCAACCTGCTGGTGACCCCGGAGCAGGCCGAAAAGTTGAGTCTGGCCATGAATCAGGCGAAGATTCAACTGGTGCTGCGCAACCCGCTGGATACCAAGATCACCCCCATTGCGGCCACGGCAACGGCCAATCTCTACGCCGGGACGAATGCCGCTCCGGCATCCTCATCGCGGCGCGCCACTGCCAGTCGCAAGGCGGCGCCTCAGACTTATTCCGTGGAAGTGATCAACGGTGCGCAACAGCACAGCACGAAGTTTCCTTTTCCTGGAGGACACCAGTGAGAACGAAGAACGGCAAGACCATCGTGTGTATCAGCGCATTGTCTCTTTTTGTTTGCGCGGGTGCTGTCCTCAAGGCTGAACCCCTGCCCTCTGCCAGCCAGAATGCCGGGTCCGCCGTGCAAGACTCCATGAACGATCTTTCGGTCTCCGTGGGCAAGACCGTTCTGGTGGACACGCAGTGGCCGATCACGCGGGTCGCCGTCGGCCTGGGCGACATCGCCGAGGTGCACGCGACCAGTCCGACCGAGATCATGGTCAACGGCAAGACGCCCGGCGAAACCAGCCTGATTCTATGGGACACCCACGGCGGACGGCAGTTTTTCAATGTGACGGTGCGTCCCAGTGTTTCGGTTCTGGACGATGAGCTGGAGGGGATCCGAAGGGAACTCAGAACGGAGCTTCCCGGTCAGACGCTGAAGGTCAGCTCCGAGGATGGCACCATCTTTCTGCGCGGCACGGTGAACAGTCTGGGTGACTCGGCGCGTGCCGTCAAGATTGCGTCGGTTGCCGGCAAGGTCGTCAATCTGCTCGATGTCGAAGTACCTCCTTCCGATCCGCAGATTCTCCTCAAAGTGCGTTTTTGCAGCATCGATCTGGAGCGGGAGAAGCAACTCGGCATCAATCTTTTCAATAATGGGCTGGGCAACTCGTACGGCGCCATCTCGACCGGACAGTTCACACCTCCTTTGACGACTCAGACGGGAACGACGATCTCCTCGGATCAGAATCTGATGGCCTATTTGCCAGGTCTGGGTGGCTTTGGCGCAACGATTCAGGCTCTTGAAACGAAGGGTATCGTGGATATTCTGGCCGAGCCGAATGTGTTGACCTCCAATGGCAAGCAGGCCAGTTTCCTGGCCGGTGGGCAGTATCCCTATCCCGTAGTTCAGGGTGGCGCGGCGGGGACGGCGGCATCGGTGACCATCATGTTCCAGGAGTATGGCGTCCGCCTGAATTTCATTCCCACCATTACTCCCCGCGGAACGATCCGGCTCCAGGTGGCTCCTGAAGTCAGCGCGCTGGACTACACCAATGAGGTTGAAATTGCAGGATTTGTGATTCCCGGCATCACGGAAAGAAGGATGCGGACCGAGGTCGAGCTAAAAGACGGCCAGAGTCTGGTTCTGGGCGGACTGCTCGATCATCGTGATACAGAAACCTTCGAGAAGGTTCCATTTCTGGGAGACATTCCGATTCTCGGCAAGTTCTTCCAGTCCATGTTGACCAACAAGACGAATACCGAGCTGATCGTGATTGTCACGCCGGAGATTGTGGCTCCCATTCCGAATGGTGCGCCGTTGCCGCATCTGAAGTATCCAGGAAAATTCATGCCCGATATTTCCGGCATCCCCATGCACAACCCGGACGCCAAGACTGCGGCCACCACGTTGCCGTCCTCACCGTCTGCCATCCCTGTTGAGAAACTGGTGGACAGCATGAAGACAGAAAAGCCCCTGGTGATCGAAGGCGTCACTGGATTTGGCGGCGGCTCCAGCAGTTCAGTGGGTTCGAGCAGCACGACGAGTTCTTCGCCGCAATACTGATCCATCTGCCCCGCAGGGCAGATGGATGCTGTTGCCGGAGCGGGTGCGCTGGCGGGTGAAAGGTCTGAAACAAGGGGATGAATCCATTGGGGTGGATCTTGCCAGGGTCGCGGAATCGTCACTCGGAGTCTTCTGGCAGCGCAGAGAAGAAGCGTCTGCGGGTTGTCAATCTGACTCGCAAGACGGTATTGGCCTTCCGTCTGGAGGTGGCCGAAGGCTCCGCCGAGCGCAGCAAGGGTTTGCTGGGACGGGAGGGTCTCGGTGCCGGCGAGGGGCTGTGGCTTTCGCCCTGTGAAGCCGTTCATACCTTCTGGATGCGGTTTCCCATTGATCTTGTCTATCTCGACCGCGGGAAACGCGTCAAGAAGCTGAGAAGCGCGGTGCCTCCGTGGCGTCTTTCGGCTTGTCTGGCCGCTCACTCCGTACTCGAACTTCCGCCGGGCACGATCCTCGACACGCAAACGCAACCGGGAGACACACTGGAATTTTCACTGAATTGCGAAGTCGAGGCTCGTTGCTGATCGATTGCCGAACGGGCGGGGGGGGGAACGTAACCGTTCCGGTCGCAGGGTCGCGGCGGGGATCGTGCCTCGCGGCTTGCTGCTGGCGCGCGCGATCGAACCGCGGTGCGGAGGCGTTCCCAGAGCCACGGGGTTTGTCTGGGAGGTAGGTTTTTCGGAGTGGAGCGCTGGCAAATGCCTGTCAGCGAGCCGCCTATTCGAAGCTGAGCAGGACAATCTCGGCCTGTGTACCCACGCGCATCGGCGGACCCCAGCTTCCGGCTCCGCTGGATGTGTAGATCTGCAGCGCGCCAAACCGTTGCAGTCCGTAGGTGTATTTGCCGAAAGCTCGCCGTGTGAACCAGGTGAATGGAAAGATCTGTCCGCCGTGGGTGTGGCCGGACAGTTGCAGTCCGATGCCGGCCTGCTCAGCCAGGGCCAGGCGGGCAGGCACGTGGTTGAGCAGGATGCCGGCCCGGCCTGTCTCCGGGCGCAGACTCTTGAGGGTTGCCTGGAACCGGATCGGGTAGCCGGCGTCGCCGTAGTTGACGCCCACGATCTCCAGTCCATCCACCGTGACCTTCTCGTTGGCCAGCACACGGATGCCGGCGCTGTTCAGCGCATCGGCGTAAAGGGCTGTGTTGCCGAATTCGTCGTGGTTGCCGGTGGAGGCAAACATGCCGAACGGTGGGGCAAGCTGGCCCAACGGTGCGGCCAGTGCGGCTGCACCGGCCATCATGCCGTCGAAGAGGTCGCCGGGAAAGAACACAATGTCCGGATTCAGTTCGGAGCCGAGCGCCGCAACGCGGCTGCTGAAGGTGGAGCCGTTGATGTGTCCCAGATGCAGGTCGCTGACCACCAGCGCGGTCCGGCCGCGCCATGAGTCTGGCAAGCCGTCCAGTTCGACCGCAATTCGCCGGACACGAATCCAGAAAGCGTTCAGCAGGCCGTAGATCGCAGTCAACGCGGCCAAACCGAAGAGAGTGGCGGCGATCAGCGGCCGCTCCGGCTGCACACCCGCCAGGTGGAGCACCGGGAGGCTCAACCAGCAGAGGCAGGCGGCCCAGAAGAAGAAGTTGAAAAAGCCCAGCCAGATCGAGGCCAGCCAGTAAAGCAGGCTTACCAGCCGGTGTGCCGAAAGGAAACCCAGAAGGGCGGCGGCGACAAAGCTGAAGGCCAACACCGTGAGCATCGTTCGCAACGCCAGTGTGACCGTCCCGCTCATTGGCCACCAGAAAGCGATCCAAGTGTGACCAATGAACCAGTGAGCAAGCAAAAGCGCACCTTGGATCAGGATGATGCCAACCACAGGCCAGGCCTTCAAAACCAGGATCTCCTTGTCTTTCATTCTTGCATGGACACTTTCCCTGCGCGCGCCGCATGCCCGCGCATTGCGCGCCCCGACGGGCATCGCAATCGCACTCCGGCAGACGACTGGACGATGATTCGAGGCTGAAACCACCCCGGATTGTTCCTGACGGGTTTTCCCTATCCGGCGACGGTCAGTTCCTCTTCCAGTTGTTGTTTCTGATACAGGCTGGCATAGTAGCCGTCGCGGGCCAGCAACTCCTCATGCCGGCCCATCTCGACGATCCGGCCGTGGTCGAGAACGACAATCCTGTCGGCATTGCGCACGGTGGAGACACGATGCGAGATCAGGATGGCGGTCGAGTTGGCAGTGTAGCCGCTGAGGCCTTCCAGAATGCGTTCTTCGGTAAAGGTGTCCACACTGGCCAGCGCGTCGTCGAGGATGAGAATCGGCGGCCGTCGCAGCAGGGCGCGAGCGATGGCCGAGCGCTGCTTCTGACCGCCGGAAAGGGTCATGCCGCGTTCGCCCACCATGGTTTCAAAGCCCCGCGGAAACTCTTCGAACTCCATGCGGATGTGGGCCGCCTCGGCCGCCTCCAGCATATCTTCCAGATCGGCGTGCGGGGCTCCGTAAACGAGATTTTCGCGGACCGTGGCGCTGAACAGGAAGGTTTCCTGGGGAACCATGCCGATGTTGCGCCGCAGCACCGCCAGGGGGTATTCGCGCACCGGCCGGCCGTCGATCAGAAGCGCGCCGCGAGGGGCTTCATAGAGCCGGGCGATGAGGTTGACCAGCGTGGATTTTCCCGCGCCGGTGGGTCCCACAATGGCCAGGCTCGATCCGGCTGGAATGGCGAGCGAGATGCCGCGCAGAACAGGCACGTCGTCGTAGCTGAAATGCAGGTCGCGGAACTCGATTTCACCCTTGAGCACCGTCTCGGGCGCAAGCGTGGTGTCAGCCTCGCTGTCGTTGATGGCCGGAGATGCGTGCAGCAGTTCGTCGATGCGTTTGACCGAAGCGGTGCCCCGCTGAAAGATGTTCACCACCCAGCCGATCGCGATGATCGGCCAGATAAGCAAAACCATGTAGGTGTTGAAGGCGACAAACTCACCCACGCTGATGCGGTGCGCGACGACCAGGTGGCCCCCGGCCAGCAGGGTGATGATCATGGAAATTCCGAGGATGAATTCGAGCGTGGGCCATAGCATGCCCATCAACTGGACCAGCTTGAGCGAACGGGCGATGTACTGGCGGTTGAGCCGCTCAAAAAGGCCGATCTCGGACTCTTCGCGGGCAAAGGCGCGGACCAGCCGGGCGCCGGAATAATTTTCCTGGGCCTGGGCACTGATTTCGGAAAAGCTGGCCTGGATGCGCTCGAAACGATCATGAATCTTGTTGCCGAAGTACTGCACCAGGATACTGGCCACGGGCATGGGAGCCCAGGCGACCAGGGTGAGCCAGGGGTTGATGCGCAGCAGGAAAAAAACGGCGCCCACGGTGAAGAAAACGGTGTTGGCGCTATACATCAGGGCCGGTCCGAGCAGCATGCGCACGGCACTCAGGTCATTGGTCATTCGCGCCATGATGTCGCCGGTGCGATAGCGCTGATAGAATCCCGTATCCTGCGCCTGCAGCTTGCGGAAAAGATCGTTGCGCAGGTCAAACTCGATCTCCCGCGAGATGCCGATGAGAATCCATCGCTGGGCATAAAGGAAAACGCCCTTGACCAGTGCGATCGCGACCAGCGCCGCGGCGAAGTACAGGATGGTCCGTCGCGTGACGCCGTGTTCCATCGCGTCGATGGCGCGTTCGAGGATCTGCGGAAAGAGCACCCAGACGGCGTTGGCCAGGATGCAGGAGAGCGTGCCCCACAGATACCCCCAGCGGTAGCGGCGCATGTAACCGAAAAGGGGGGCGAGATCGCGCAGCATAAGCCCATTGTATAAGGAAGCCTGGCTGCGGAGGTTTTCACCGAAGGCTGCACGGGAAGCGATCGGCGGCGCGAGGGTTTCTGGGCGAAGCGAGGCTCCTTCCCGGAGGGCTGTGATGGCCAGCGCGGCAGAACCGTTCTGATATGGAGTGACCTGTCAACCCCTGCACAATCGTGTTGTTGTTTTTGTCGTTGTCGTTGCTTTTGCCGT
>JBMFHN010000008.1:0-33033 GCA_049976805.1 Occallatibacter sp.
GGCAATCGCCGTCATCGGACTCCTGTCTGCTTCGCTGCAAAGGCCCGGCTGCTGAAGCTGATCCTAGCGCCCGTCCGGGCCGGCGGGCAAGCGCGAGGCTGGGCGGCCGGTCGCCCGGCAGCAGGGTTGAGGATGTCATTCCGCATCGGGAGGAACCTGTTCGAGCAGACGCTTCCAGGTTCTCTGATTCTTGCGGAAGCCGTTGCGCAGATCGTCGAGGATGCGTCCGAAGTCGGGGTTGGTGCGCAGGTCGTTCCAGGCCGGATTCTTCTGAAACCAGGGATAATTTTCGTTGCCGAGGTAGATGGCGCGGCGCAGCCAGTGCAGAGCCTCGCTGGAATCCCCGTCGACGGCGAAGTAGGTGGCCAGCCGGTAGGCCATCTCGCTGTCTGCCTCGGCAGCGGCCAGGGTGTCGTCCTTGAGCAGCTCCGCGGCGCGATCCCGGCTGCCGGCCTGCACGTAGCAGAGGGCCAGCGTAGGCACGGCGATGCGCAGCGAATTGTCATCGCGGATCACATCTTCCAGAATTTCGATGGCCGCGCTCAGATTGCCCAGCCGCATCTGCTGATAACCGGCCGAGGTGCGCAGCAACGGATGGCGCGGTTCGAGCGCCAGGCCCTTGGCCAGTTCGTCACCGGCCAGTTCCATCTGGTTCTGGTAGTGGTAAACACGGGCGCGGTGGTTGTAAAGAATCGGCGCGTTGGCGGGGTTCAGTTTGAGGGCGCGGTTGAATTCGGTCAGCGCCTCGTCGTACATTCCATCGGCGCGCAACGCCATGCCGGCTACCATGTGCACGTTCCAGTCGTTGGCGGCCGAGATCAGCAGATCGGCGATGCCGTGCCGCGCCGATTCCTTCTCGCCGCGCGAAAGCAGCATGTAAATGCGGTAGAGGTTGGCCTCGATCGAAGCCGGATCCAGTTTGAGCGCTTCGTCGAAGGCGCGGCGGGCGCGGATGACGTGGATCTGTCCGCCGAAGCCGTGGCGCGCATACTGCAGCTCGGCGATGCCCAGGCCGCACCATCCGGCGGCAAAGCCCGGATCCTTGCCGGTGACGCCGGCAAACAGCGCATGGGCGCGGTCCAGATCGGTCCGGGCGCCGGTGCGGAACATGAATGCGCTCAGCAGCGCCCGCGCCTGCAGGTATTCTTCGCTGACCGGTCCGGGCAGCGCAGTTTCGCGGTAAGGCGGGCGGGGCGCGTCGATCTGTTCGCCGGCCGAAAGCCCGTGCAGCGTGGCGAAGACCTCGTTCGAGATCTCGGTCTGCACGGCGATCAGGTCCAGCGAGGCCACGCGGATGGCGCCGCCCGAGCGCACACTCTGAGCGGCAACGTCGAGCAGTTGCCAGTTCAGGTCAAAACCCTCCTCGGAGCGCAAAAAGCTGCCCGCCAGCACGAAGGAAACCAGCAGTTTCTGCCCCAGGGCCAGCGGATCCATCTGCGCCATCGGCATGGTCATCAATGTGCTCGACGGCCGGATCACCAGGCCGGGAATCCGCGCCAGCCGCGCCGCGATGGCGTCGGCCAGGGCAAAGCCGTAGAGCGGAGCCACCTCGCTGGCGCCCAGGTTGGTGAAGGGAAGAACCAGCAGCGAGTTTTGCGGCGCCCGCTCGCTGGCCGCCTCGCGAAAGCGCTCGGCCAGCATGGAGAGAAAACCGGTGGCCCGTTTTTCCGCCTCCGGACCCGTGCCCGGCAGGTTGGCCGCCGCGTCGCCCGGGATCACGCCGGTTTCGATGCGCAGCGCCTTCATGATGGTCTTCAGCGCCTCGCGCACCTCGGCGGCCGAGGCCGTGCGCGCGGCGGGTATTTTTTCAAGGCAGGCCGAGATCACGCTCTTCAGCTCCGCCGAAATGCCGGGCACGATTGCGCCCAGATCTTCCGGAGCGGAAAACTGGATGGCGTGGATGGCCTGAAAGTCCTCCGCGTCGGGCTTGGCGAACGGGTGACGGCCGCTGGCCAGTTCGTAGAGAATCACGCCCAGCGCCCAGACGTCCGACTGCACGCTCGACTGGCCGGTGACGAACTGTTCCGGCGCCATGTAGCGGATGGTTCCGCCGCGGGCCGTGTAGGTGGACGCCATGGGGGCGTTCTTGGCCGGCACCGGCTGGGCCGGATCGAAGTGAGCCTCCTCGGGCTCGATTCGCCGCGCCAGCCCGAAATCCAGAATCTTCACCAGGCCGCCATCGGTCAGCATGACGTTCTGTGGCTTCAGGTCGCGATGGAAGATGCCCAGCGCGTGCGCGGCCTGGAGGCCGTCGGCAATCTGAATGCCGACCGAGAGCACCAGTTGCAGGCTGGCCGGCCCGCGCGCAATCAGCTGGTCCAGAGACTGGCCGGGCACGTACTGCATCACGATGTAGCCCTCGTCGCCGGTTTCGCCCACCTCGTAGATGGCGCAGACGTTGGGATGCTCAATGGCCGAGGCCAGCCGCGCCTCACGCAAGACGGTCGAGCGCATCTGCGCGACCGAAAGCAGTCCCGCGCGCAGAATCTTCAGTACCACCGGCCTTTGCAGTAGCGTGTCGTTGGCCAGGTACACCACGCCGCTGCCGCCGGCTCCCAGCCGGCGAACAATTTCATAATGCTCGATCGTTCTTCGCGCCGCCATAACCAGTTAGTGTACCGGTTTGACCGGCAGAGAAGGGAAGCCGGCGCGGCCGGGAATTGCGCGATCACCACGGCCCGCCTGAAAGCCTCCGGCAAACGGCCGTCCGTTGCGGCAATTCTTGGCGCGGATGCTTTCCAACGGCCGGAATGCTGGCCAGAGCTTTCCTGCAATGCCCCCTGTTCGGGCCATTCCGGCTCCGCTTGCGCCTTCTCCGGACCGCTATACTTGGAGTACATGATTCCGACTCTTGCCTGGACCGCGGATGGTCTCCGCCTGATCGATCAGACCCGGCTTCCCCTCGAGGAAAGCTACGTACTGGCTTCCACCTACGAACAGGTCGCCGAGGCGATCGTCGCCATGGTCGTGCGCGGCGCGCCGGCCATCGGTGTCACGGCCGCCTACGGCGTCGCGCTGGGAGCCCTGCGCACCCAGGCTTCGGCGGCCCGGGAGTTTGCGCCCGAATTCGAGAAAATCTGCGCGCGGCTGGCAGCCACGCGTCCCACGGCGGTGAATCTCTTCTGGGCGATCGACCGCATGAAGCGGCTTTTTGCCGCGCGTCTGGCGGCCGGAGACACTCTCGGCCAGATTCAGGAAAAGCTGCTTGCCGAAGCCCATGCGATGTACGAGGAAGACATTCGCGCCTGCAGGGCGATGGGAGCCTTTGGGGCCACGCTGCTGCCGCCGGCGCAAACTGCCTCCGGGGAGATCGGCGTGCTCACCCACTGCAACGCCGGCGCGCTGGCAACCTGCGGCTACGGAACCGCTCTGGGAGTCATCCGAGCCGGCGTGGAGCAGGGCCGCCGCATTCGCGTCTTCGCCGACGAAACCCGGCCCTTTTTGCAGGGGGCGCGCCTGACTGCCTGGGAATTGATGGCCGACCGCATCCCGACCACGGTCATCTGCGACAACATGGCCGCCAGCCTCATGCGCCGCGGACGCATCCAGGCGGTGGTGGTCGGCGCCGACCGCATCGCCGCCAACGGCGACACCGCCAACAAGATCGGAACCTACAACGTCGCCATCCTGGCCCGCGAACACGGCATCCCGTTCTTCGTGGCTGCGCCCTGGTCCACCATCGACATGGCCATGCGCGACGGCGACGCAATCCCCATCGAGGAGCGCCCGGCCGTCGAGGTGACCCACCACGGCGGCCGGCAACTGACGCCGAACGGGGTGGAGGTCTGCAACCCGGCCTTCGACGTCACCCCGGCCCGCTACATTACAGCCATCGTTACCGACCGCGGCGTCCTGAGTGCCCCGTACGAAGAGTCGCTGCGACGGATGGCGGCCGCAGCGTCCTGAGGCGGTGGATTCGGCGTTCAGTCGGTGCGGAAGAGAGGCGCCCGGACGGGCCGGCTTTCGGTCAAAAGCCGGAAAACCGCCCCGAAATCCGCAAGCTCTTTCAATTCCATCTTTTCCAGGAACAAAAACCGCCCGATTCACGGGATCCGTTCTTCCAATCCGGGAATCGGGCGGGTTTTTGTCCGGCGCAAGCGAAGGTTGGCAGTCGCAAGCGAAGGTTGGCAGTCGCAAGCGGGGGAGGGGGACGATGCGGCCTAGGCCTCCAGCGGCGCGAAGCGCGCCTGGAAAAAGCGCAGGTACTTGGGCTCGTAGACCATCTTCAGGCCGCGAATCTTCTCTCTTTCTCCGTAAACCGATTCCACCGACTCGGCCACCACGTCCATGTGGGCCTGGGTGTAAACGCGGCGCGGAATGGCCAGCCGCACCAGTTCCAGCTTGGGCTTGTTCTCCTCGCCGGTTTCCTTGTTCCTGCCCGCCGAGACGATGCCCCGCTCCATCGAGCGGATGCCGGAATCCACGTAAAGCTCCGCCGCCAGCGCCTGCGCCGGGTACTGCTCCTGAGGAATGTGCGGCAGGAAGGCGCGCGCGTCCAGGAAGACGCCGTGGCCGCCCACCGGCCGGACGATCGGCACCCCGGCGTCGATCAGTTTCTGTCCAAGATAGAGGATCTGCCCGACCCGGGCGCGGATGTGATCCTCGTGCAGCGACTCTTCGATCCCAGTGGCCAGCGCCTCCATGTCGCGGCCGCTCATGCCGCCGTAGGTGTGCAACCCCTCGAAG
The DNA here is from genome assembly GCA_049976805.1 of Occallatibacter sp. Classification (GTDB taxonomy): domain Bacteria; phylum Acidobacteriota; class Terriglobia; order Terriglobales; family Acidobacteriaceae; genus Telmatobacter. The sequence continues at coordinate 4,687 of JBMFHN010000008.1, forward strand.
ATAACGCAGAGGTTGGCGACATCCTCGTAAATGGCGTGGTCGTTGATCGCCAGGAATCCGCCGATATTCACCAGCGGGTCCTTCTTGGCGCTCATCGTGCAGCCGTCGGTATAAGAACAGAGTTCCTTCACAATCGAGGCAATGGTGCGGTTCTGGCAGCCGGGCTCGCGCTCCTGGATGAAGTAGGCGTTTTCAACCACGCGCGCAGCGTCCAGGATCACGCGGATTCCGTGCCGGTGCGCCAGCTCGCAGGTCGCCTTCATGTTGGCCAGCGCGATCGGCTGGCCGCCGGCCAGGTTCACCGTGGCGGCAACGCTGATGTAGGGAATGCGGTCGGCTCCGTAGGTCCGGATCACCTGCTCCATTTTCTCCAGGTCCACGTTGCCCTTGAACGGGTGCAGGTTCTGGGGATCGTGCGCCTCGGGAATGATGATGTCCACGAAGGTGCCCCCGGCCAGCTCCTGGTGCAGCCGTGTGGTGGTGAAGTACATGTTGCCGGGAACGATGTCGCCCGTCTTGATCAGCGCCTTTGAGAGCAGATTCTCGGCGCCGCGGCCCTGGTGTGTCGGAACCACGAACTTGTAGCCGAGCCAGTTCCGCACCGCTTCTTCCAGCCGGTAGAAGCTGCGGCTTCCGGCGTAGGCCTCGTCGCCCATCATCAGCGCCGCCCACTGCCGGTCGCTCATGGCCGAGGTCCCGGAATCGGTCAGCAAGTCGATGTAAACGTCTTCCGAACGCAGCAGAAAGGTGTTGTAGCCCGCTTCGCGAATCGCCTTTTCCCGCTCCTCGCGACTGGGAATCCTGACCGGCTCGACCACCTTGATTTTGAAAGGCTCCGCCCATGTCCGCCTGTTTGCTTCCATCTTTTTTCCCCTTTTCTTGCGCGGCAACGCCCGCCCCCGGAGCTATTGTGCTGCACGTGGGCAGCATAAGACAACGGATGCGCAGCTTGAAAGATGAAATCACTTTTATTTGAGGAAAAAGATGATGAAATCCTTGCTTCTTTCCATTTATACTTTATGAATATTAATCAAGTATACAGGGAGACGTAATTATGACTGTTTCCGGCCGGGAAAAACTGCTCGATGCGCTGGGATGGAAGCTGCTCATCGAGCTGCAAAAGGACGCGCGCATCTCGTTTGCCGAACTGGGCCGCCGCGTGGGGCTTTCGACGCCCGCTGTCGCGCAGCGTGTCCGCCGCATGGAGGATGAAGGCATCATTCGCGCCTACCGGGCCGACATCAGTCCCTTGCACATCGGACTGCCTATCACCGCCTTCATCCGCATGAGTGTGGTGGGCGACGTGCTGGCGAAACTGACCGCGCAGGTCCGTTCCATGCCGGAGATCGTCGAGTGCCACCGGGGAACGGGACAGGACTCGTTCATCATGAAGGTGAACGTCATTTCGGTTGAGCACCTGAATCACGTCATCGACTGCCTGACTCCTTATGGAACCACTTCCACCTCGCTGGTGCTGACCTCGATTGTCGAAAGAAATCTGCTGGGGCCGGCCAGTCTCGCCTGGCCCCAGCGCTAGAGCGGGGAAGAGCCGGGAAAGCGGGAGAGTGTTCCGCAGCTCCAAGCCCCATTGCGTCTTTTCCCGCTGCCTGTTTTCCGGCTGCCTGGCACGGTTACTGTCCAAGAGCGCGGAGGCGCCGGCGCACCAGCAACTCCTGATCGGGAAAGTTGCCCGCTGCCGCGTCCAGAAAATGGTGGTAATACACGACGGCCTGCGCCTTTTCGTGGAGTGTGTCGTAGGCCGTCGCCCAGAGAAAATAGGTTGACGGTCCCTCGGGCAGATATTTTGACCGCATGGTCAGGGCGTGGAGCGTAACGGAGGGCTGGCCGGTTTTCGATGCGGCAAAGGCCAGTCCGCTCCAGGCTTCGGCATTGCCCGGATCCAGTTGGGTGGCCTTGTCGAAGGCGGCGAAGGCCGCCGCGTACTGCAGCAGCGCGATCAGGTTCTCGCCGTGCGCCACCAGAAGGCCGGCGTCGTCGGGGTGAGCCGCCAGCAGATCGACGTCGAGATGGTCGGCGGCCGAGGCGTCTCCGGCCTCGGCCAGCAGGTCGGCCAGCATCCGGGTAATGGCGGCGTCGCCGGGGTGGGCCGCGTGCAGCTTTTCAAGCAGCGGCAGGGCTTCGGCCTTGTCCTCGGCAGCCAGCACGGTGGCCAGTTGCGCCGTCAGCGCCGGGTTGTCGGGAGCTACGGCGAGCGCCGCCCGCAGCAGCGGTTCGGCCTCGGCGTACTGCCTGCGGGCGATCAGCAGGTGTGCCAGGCCGGCGTTGGCCGGAACGGAATTCGGGTCTTCCGCCAGGACGCGGCGATAGGCTGCCTCGGCCTCGTCCACATCTCCTGCCTGGCTGGCGATCCTTGCGGCCAGCAGGGTGTCGGCAGGGGTTTCAGAGGAGAGCTTCAGCGCTTCCAGCAGATCTGCCGAGGCGATCGACGGGTCGCGGTCGCAATCGATCCGCGCCAGTGCCCGCCAGACTTGCGCCTTGGCGTCAGATCCGGCCTCCCCGGCATCGAGCAGCGTCGCGGTGGTCAGCTCCGCCCGCGCTTCGGCCGTCTTTCCCTGCCGGGCCAGCAGCATTCCCAGTTCCGCGTGTGCTTCGAACGACCGTGGATCGGCCACGATGGCTCGCCGGTAAAACCCGGCTGCATCTGCCAGGCGATGCTCAGCGTCCGCGACATAGCCCGAGTCAAACAATGCCCGTTCATCCGCCGGGTGCGCGGCCAGCCAGGGATCCAGCCGGGCTTCGGCTGACTTCCAGTCGGACTTGGCAATGTCTGCTTCGGCCGCAGCCACTTCCGGAGATACCGGCTGCGCGTCTGCGGCAGCCGGAGCTGGAGCCGGCGCCTGCGGTTCGGAACCGGATGGCGGGTTCTGCCCAAAGCTTGCGGCGGAGAACAAAAACAGGATGCAGAGCACAATGCGCAGCACGGAATACCTCATTCTTCAGTTTAGAGCGGCCGTGCGCTTTGCGGCGAAATTGCCGGTGGCGCCAGACGGCCAGCAGACGGCGAAATCCTTCCCTTTCTGCCCGATGGCCGTCGAAAAAGCAACCATCGGGGAGCTGACGCATCCTTTTAAGAGATGGCAGATGGCCCCACATCCCATACCGGAGGATTGGTTCACTCCCCTCGGAGGTCCGCCCATGACATGCGTTTCGATGCAGTATTTCCCTCTCTCCTCGGCATATCTCTGTCAGGATTGCAACTGTATTGGCAACTGTTCCAGCCACTGCCCGGCCTGCGCATCTTCGGCTCTTCTGGCCCTGGCCGTCGTGCTGGATCGCGAAGAAAAGGTTCAGCAGCAGGTTTTGACCTGCCGTCTGGAGCGCGCGGCGTGAGCTTTCCTGCCTCGACAGGAGGATGGGAGCGCACCCCGGGCGGCACAGCTGCGAACAGGAAGTTCTTCTTTCTGCGCTGACCCGGCGCAGTGAAGATGCCCAGCCCTTTTGGTGTGCGATTGGACCGGAATGGAACATCCGGTTTTGCTCTCCGAAAGCGGGGCGGGGAACCGGCAGCGGAGAAAGAATCCGGGCTGCCCGCAGCCGGCGTCGGCTAAAGTTCGGATGTGCGGCATGCGGGCGGTGCGGTTGCGATGAACCTGCGCGGAGCAGTTCGCTGTTGGGCGTCCGGTGTGTTTTTGCTGGCGGCCGGCTGCGTTGCGCTCTGGGCGCAGGCTCCTGCGCTGTTGCAGCCGGCGGCGACGGGTCCGCCGATGCGCGCTCAACAGTCCGCCTCCCAACCGAAGGCGGCTCAAGTCTCCTCCACGGCCTCCCAATCCAATTCCGCCCCGCCCGGAACTCGGCCTGCGCCGGACGCAAAAGCCGCCGCCGTGCCGCTGGCGCCTGTTCCGCCGCCGCTGGCGCTCAAGCGGGCTACCGCCCCGCAGGCGGCGCGGCTTTGGTCCGTGGCGCTGGCGCCGGATGCTCTGCCGGTGTTGCCAGAGGAAGCGGCCTTGGAGGCCACGCGCAGCGCAGTCATTGTGGCGGATCGCGCAGTGGCGCTCTTTCAGACCGGCTTTGAAGTTTCCGTAGGCGGCCGTCCGCTCAGCACGTATCAATTGGTTTCCCTCGATCTGAAATCCGGCGCGGTGAAAGACCAGGAGGAGATTCAGGGGCAGAGCTTTCCCGATTTGTTCGCAACCGCCGACGACCATCTGATTCTGGGGCACACCTCGCTGGTTCGCCTCAATCCCGATCTGACCGCGAGCGGCGAGAAATTCAAGCAGGACGGCGCCGGAGAAACCCTTGCGATTTCTCCGGACGGCAGCAGGATGGCGCACTGGTCCGGTGGCGAAACGGAACTGCTTGACGCGCGCACACTGGCTTTGAGCGGGGTCCGCCTTGGCGGGGGAGACAAGTGGCCGCCTCCGGCGGCGGCCGGCAAAAGTGCGGTTCTGTCCAGCGACGCACGATGGATGAGCCGGTTTCCGCGGGATCTGAGCTTCGTTACGCTCATCGACGCGGCGGGGCCTCATCTTCTTTATCGCGGTTCATGCGGAGGCCGTCCGGCGTTTTTGTCCGAAGGAAAGATTCTTTTTGTCGCATGCCGAAGAGTGACCGTGATCGACAGCGCCGGCAAGGTGCTCAAGGAGTTTCCACTCGGCGCTGCCTATGGCGGATTTGCCGGGGTCTCGCGCGATGGGTCGAGGTTCGCCATCGTCTCCACGAATTACTCTGTTGGCGATCCTTCTTATCAGCCCGACGAACTGTTGACCATTTATAACTCCGCGACCTATGAACCGGTGGCTGTGGTTGCGCCGCAGACCTCTTCCCAGGCTCGTTCCTGGTCGGCATTTTCGCCGGATGGAAAGCTGTTTCTCGCCGGCGACGCGAAGATGTTGAGCCTTTATGCGATTCCGTAAACAGGGTCCTTCGGCCTTCATGCCAAAGCAAGCAGGAATGGATTGCCGAAGGGCTTCAGGTTCTATAATCAGGATGGCTGTTCACGCCCTGCGCCTCGCGGAGGCGTACGTGATGTCGGCGGCCTGAATTGCTGCTCGGTGCTTCCCTTTGAATGACGCCATCATCATCCGCGGCGCGCGGACCCACAACCTGAAGAACATCTCCTGCGAGATTCCCCACGGCAGGCTGACGGTCATCAGCGGCGTTTCCGGATCGGGCAAATCGTCGCTGGCCTTCGATACGATCTACGCCGAGGGACAGCGGCGCTACGTCGAGTCGCTCTCGGCTTATGCGCGCCAGTTTCTGGAGCGGATCGAGAAGCCGGACGTGGAAATGATTGATGGGCTCGCGCCGGCCATCGCCATCAAGCAGAAGAACACGACGCGCAATCCGCGTTCGACGGTCGCCACGGCGACCGAGATCTACGATTATCTGCGTTTACTTTATGCGCGCTGCGGAACCGTCCACTGCGTACACTGCGATGGTCTGGTGAAGCGCGACTCGGTCGACGAGATTGCCGCGGCCGTGCTCGCGCTGGGCGAGGGGACAAGGCTCAATGCGCTGTTTCCGGTGCGCGCTGCCGAGATTGCTGCCGCGGCCAGGCCGGTTCGCCCGCCGGCGAAGGCCACCTCCCGGGCAGCGGCTTTCAAGTCCGTCGCCCGGGCGCAGGCCAGGGCCGCCGCCGAATTCCCGCTCACCGATGCGCTCAAAAGCCGCCTGACGGAACTGCGCGCCTCCGGCTTCGGCCGCCTCTATCAGCAGGGACGCATCTTCGAGTTTTCCACGCCCGAGTCCTTGCTCGATCTCGATTTCACACTGCCTGTCTTTGTTCTTCTGGACCGGATTGTGGTCAGCGCCGAGAACCGCGCCCGCATTGTGGATGCGGTCGAGATCGCCTACCGCGAGGCCGGTGAGGTGATCTTCGAGGAAGTTCCGCGCGACGAAGCCTCCGCCCGCGCGCGCCATCGCTTTTCCGCCGCCTACGAGTGCAAGAGCTGCCACCAGCCGGGTACCGAACCGGAGCCGCGGCTGTTCAGCTTCAACAATCCCTTCGGCGCCTGCCCGCGCTGCCAGGGCTTCGGCAACACGGTGGACTACGACCTGAATCGGGTGGTTCCCGATAAGGAGCTCACGCTCAATGGAGGGGCCATCGATCCCTGGAAGCGGCCCAAGTACCGGTCCTGGTTCACGGAATTGCGTCACCGGGCGCCGGAGCTGGGCATCCGACTGGATGTGCCCTGGCGCGATTTGCCCGCGGCGTCGCGGGAAATCGTTCTGCGCGGCAAAGGCGGCTTTGCCGGCGTCTATGGCTTTTTCGCGCAGATGGAAAAGAAAAAGTACAAGCTGCACGTGCGCGTGATGCTGAGCAAGTACCGCGGCTATGCCGAGTGTCCCGACTGCCGTGGCCAGAGACTTCGCGCCGAGGCGCGCAGTGTGCGCATCGGCGGCCTGAATATTTGCCAGGCGACGGCGCTCACCATCGCCCAGGCAAAGGAATTCTTCACTGCGCTCAAGCTGTCGCCGGCCGAGGAGGAGATTGCCGGACCGATCCTCGAAGAGGTGCGCCAGCGTCTGAATTTTCTGGACGCGGTGGGCTTGGAATATCTGACCCTGGACCGGCTGGCTTCCACGCTCTCCGGTGGCGAGGCGCAGCGCATCCAACTGGCCACCTCGCTGGGCTCGCGGCTGGTGGGCGCGCTCTACGTGCTCGATGAGCCCACCATCGGCCTGCATCCCCGCGACACGGGGCGGCTGATTCGGATTCTCGATGAGCTGCGTGATCTGGGCAACACCATTCTGGTCGTCGAGCATGACGCCGATCTGTTGCGCGCCGCCGATTACCTCCTGGATTTAGGGCCGGGAGCGGGCGAGTTTGGCGGAAAACTGCTGGCTTCCGGCGTCTTGGCGGAGATCGAGGCCAATCCGGCCTCGCTCACCGGGCGCTATCTCTCCGGCAAGGTTTCGATTCCCGTGCCCGCGCGGCGGCGCGCCCCGAATCGCGAGTGGCTGGTCTTGCGCGGGGCCACGGCCAACAATCTTCACTCGCTCGACGTTGAGATTCCCCTCGGCCTGCTGGTGGCCATTACCGGCGTTTCCGGCTCGGGCAAGTCCACGCTGGTGCACCAGGTCTTTTACCCGGCCGTGGAGCGGGCGCTCGGCCACTCCGGGGTCCCCACGGACAGTTCTTCGTCCGTGGGGTGGAAGTCCGGGGTCCCCGGCGATGGATCCCCGTCGCTGGACAGGGGGCCGGACACCTCTGATTTTTCCGGACTTTTTACTTCCCTCACCGGCGCCGGGCGGCTGAACAGCGTGGTGCTGGTGGACCAGACGCCCATTGGCCGTACGCCGCGCTCGAACCCCATCACCTACATCAAGGGTTTCGACCTTGTCCGCGAACTCTTCGCCGCGCAGCCCGAGGCCCGCCGGCTTTCGCTCACGCCAGGGCATTTTTCCTTCAACGTGCCCGGCGGCCGCTGCAACACCTGCGAGGGCGATGGCACGGTCACTGTCGAGATGCAGTTCCTGGCCGATGTCGAGCTGCCCTGCGAAGACTGCAACGGCACCCGCTACCAGAGCCGCATTCTTGAAGTCACCTACAAGGGAAAGAACATCCACGACGTGCTTCAGATGACGGTCAAAGAAGCGCTGCGCTTCTTTGCCGGCCAGACGCGCCTGCTGGATAAGCTGGCCGTGCTCGACGAAGTCGGCCTTGGCTACCTGCGGCTGGGACAATCGGCAACCACGCTTTCCGGCGGCGAGGCGCAGCGCGTCAAGCTGGCCGCGCATCTGGCCCAGGTGCGCGCCGCCAATGCCGCCGCCCGGCCCTCCGAGGCCAGCCGCGTGCTCTACATCCTCGACGAGCCGACCACGGGCCTGCACTTCGACGACATTTCCAAGCTGCTGGCGGCCTTTCGCAAGCTGATCGACGGCGGCGGCTCGCTGGTGGTCATCGAGCACAATCTCGACGTGATCAAATCGGCCGACTGGGTCATCGACCTCGGTCCCGAAGGCGGCGAAGGTGGCGGCAGAATCGTGGCCCAGGGTACGCCCGAACAGGTCGCCGCCAATCCGCATTCGCACACCGGCCAGTGGCTGGCAAGGGTGTTGTGAAGAAATTGCGGCGGAGGGGCGTGCACCCCTGCGCCGGAATCCGAACCGCAAAAGAAGATTGTGGCCGTGCTTCCTACCAGCCCAGCACGTAGGCGAAGACCAGCGGCGCGACGATCGAGGCGTCGGACTCGATGATGAACTTGGGCGTCTTCTCGCCCAGTTTGCCCCAGGTGATCTTCTCGTTGGGCACCGCTCCGGAGTAGGACCCGTAACTGGTGGTCGAGTCGGAAATCTGGCAGAAGTAGGCCCACAGCGGCACATTCTCGCGCTGCAAATCCTGGTGCAGCATGGGCACCACGCAGATCGGGAAATCGCCCGAGATGCCGCCGGCAATCTGGAAAAAGCCGAGCGGGGTCTTGGCCGTGGTCTTCGTGTACCACTCGGCCAGTTCCATCATGTACTCGATGCCGGTGCGCACCGTGTGCACGTTCTTCACGTCGCCGGTGATGCAGTGGCCGGCGTACATGTTACCCAGGGTCGAGTCCTCCCAGCCGGGAACGAAGATGGGCAGGTTCTTTTCGGCCGCGGCCAGCAGCCACGAGTCCCTGGGGTCGATCTGGTAGGACTTCTTCAGCGCGCCAGAGAGCAGAATCTTGTACATGAACTCGTGAGGAAAGAAGCGTTTGCCGGCCTGGTCGGCCTTCACCCACTCGGCCAGCACCTCGTTCTCGATGCGCCGCATCGCCTCCATCTCCGGGATGCAGGTGTCGGTGACGCGATTCATATGCCGGGCCAGCAGCGCCGCCTCGTCGGCCGGGGTCAGGTCGCGGTAACCGGGCACGCGCTCGTAGAAGTCGTGGGCCACGAGGTTGAAGACGTCTTCCTCGAGATTGGCGCCGGTGCACGAGATGCCGTGAATCTTGTCCTGGCGGATCATCTCGGCCAGCGACAGCCCCAGTTCGGCCGTGCTCATGGCGCCGCCGATGGTGACGAACATCTTGCCGCCCGAGGCCAGCAGATGGTTATACGCCTCGGCCGCGTCAATCAGTGCGGCGGCGTTGAAATGACGATAGTGATGTTTGATAAACGAGCTGATGGACGGCATTTTCCAGCGAATACTCCCGATTCCAACTTATCACAGCAGGCCGCGATTGATTCCGCCGCCATGGTTACTCTGCCGTGGTTTACTCTGAACCATATGCCCGGCTCGCAATTTGACTCAATCGCCTTGGAGATCGAAACCTTCGCCTCGGTTGCGTACTCGCTCGAAGCCCTGCAGCGCTTCGCCGTTGATCTCATCGCCCGCCGTCTGGACCGCTACAACTGGGTCGGCTTTTACATGCTCGATCCAGCCGATCCGGCTACGCTCGTTCTCGGTCCCTTCGCCGGCGCGCCCACCGAGCACACCCGCATCCCGGTCGCGCGCGGCATCTGCGGCGCGGCCGTCGCCCAGCAGCAGAGCATCATCGTCGATGACGTCGCCGGCGACCCGCGCTACCTGGCCTGCTCGATCGAGACTCGCTCGGAGATTGTCGTTCCGATCCGCGTCCACGGCCGCATTGCGGGAGAGATTGACGTCGACAGCCACACTCCGGCTGCTTTCGACGCCGCCGATTGCGCTTTCCTCGAGCGCTGCGCCGCCGCTTTTGGCGCATTCATCGAGCGCACCCCGAAGCAATCGGAGTAGGCGGCTGCGCAGAATGCGCACTGCGAATCTCCGGCAACAAAGATGGCGCGGCGGCGAGCGAATCCAGGGTGAAATCAGTGGCGCGCGGAAGAAATCGAGTCCGCGTCCGCGCGCCGGGCTGGAATAGTGTCAACCCCCCCGGTTCGTACATGCAGGCAAGGGAGCGTTTTTCGCGCCTTGCGCACAGGAACGAAGCTGCGGTCTGACTGCGGTTATTCCTTCTCCCGTTTTGCTTCCAGCAGCGCATTCACCCTGGCCATGACGGCGAAGGCGTCGGCGATGTAGACCACGTCGGCCTTGCCGCGCGTCCAGCCGCAGTTGGGGTCGAGCGAGATGGCCCGCCGTTCGCCGATGAAGCGCCAGCCCACCACGTGCGGCTCTTCGCCGTGGCAGCAGGTGGAGAGGCCCTTGGCGTGACGCGGCGTCGCGCCGGTCTGCCCGATCTGGTTCAGATGCGTCAGGAAAGGCAGAACGGAGTTTCCTTCACCACCCTGATCGACCAGCGATTTGCTGCTGCCGAGCGAAGCTCCCGAAGCGGCGAGGAAGCTGAGGATCAACTCGCCGGCCTCGCCGACGTGGACCTGGCCGTCGGGCTGCTTCTTGGTCCATCCGGCGCCGGCGACGAACAGCATCTTTGCGTCGGGACGGATCGTTTGCTGCCCCTGTTGGGGCGCGCGGAAGCCGGTGATGGTGGTGCGAATCTCCGGCAATTCCACAGCTACCTGCTCCACCTGCGCCTCACCGGGAACGCCCGCAAAGGCGGTGTGCGTGCCCGCATCGAGCAGCAGGAACCAGGGCCGCGCCGTGCGGTTCAGAACCGCCTCGACCCGCTGCCGGTAGAACCAGCGCGAGGCTTCGATTGTCTCCGCGCCGCCCAGGGCGGTGATGTGCGTATCGATGCATCCGCCCAGCCGATGTGCCACGCCGGCGGCGACGCGGGCAAAGCGCGAGTCGTGCGGGGCGAGAAGGATGGTGGCGTCGGCGGCGCGGCAGAGAGCTTCGGCCGCGGCGGCGTCGGTTGCATAACGCGCCTGGGCGAAGGCCTCGCCGCTGGCGGCCAGAAGACGCCCTCCGGCCGTGGCCAGATTGCCAGCCGGCGGAACGGCATCCACGGCGAGGATGCCGATGGTCAAAGGCGCCGCAAGACGCGCGGCCAGTTCGCGGCCAGCCGTGACCGCTTCCAGCGAGGCGCGGGTCAGAGTGGAACCGGTTTCGTCGGCATGTGTCAGTACAAGTATCTTTTCCATTACTCGGCTCCGATCCACGCAACCAGTTCCGCCGCAATTTCCTCGGCGCTCAGGTTCTTTTCTACGCGGGTCTGGCGCTGCTGTTTGGGCAGGCTCACGGAAACGTAGCTCAAGCCGTTGGCCTCCAGCCTGGCTGTTTGCGCCTTTTGCAGCGCCGGCATGATCGTGCGCATATTCGCCATGCCCACCTGCGGATTGTTGCGCGGCTCGGCCAGGCTGCCCGTGGCCCAGCCCAGAACAGCCGGCGCGCCCGCGCAAACCGACGCCTGGTGTCTGCCGCCCTCGACGCGTTCGAGCACTTCGAAGCTGCCGTCCTCGCGCAGGTCGATCTGGTCCACGCCTTGAAACTGATCGGCAATGCCGAGCCGTTCGCCGATCAGCTGCAGGGTCACGCCCGCCCCGCGCGAGGCCGACTCCCAGCCGCCGAACAGGAGCAGCTTTGCGCGGTCCAGGCCCGGCAGCGCGGCGATGGCGTCGGCCAACACGGCGGCCGTCGCATGCGCGTCGGGAAATCCGCCGATGGGGCCATCGAGAGGAACCAGTTCGAAGGCGGCCTTCTGCGCCACGGTCATCATCACCTGCTGCAGCTTGGCCTTGGGGCCGAGCGAGACCAGCCAGAGCTTCGAGCCGGAATTTTTCGCCACCAGCGCTGCTGCCTCATAGAGCGCGCTCGCGGCCCAGGGGTCGAGCACCGCGGGCAGCACCATCTCGTTTTTCAAGCCCGGTCCCGCTGGTCCAGCCAGCGGTTCCAATGTTTGCAGCGGATCGGGAACGATGCCCGCGCAAACCACGATGTGCAGAACATTTGCCATTCTTTTCTTTCCTTCATTGATGCTATCAAGCTGCTACAACAAAAAACCGTCATCCTAAGCGAGCGAAGCGAATCGAAGAATCTTCAGTTGCTTTTTGGCTACGAACCAACGATTCCATAATATCCTCATCCGATTTCATTGACCTTGCTCATCCAAGCTGAATGGGACGAAAACTCGCTTCAATGGGAGCAGAGCCTTATCTTCATCTTGGAGCTTTTCATAGTTTTCCTGAAGCATTTGAATCAGGTCAGTGGCATCCATCGGTCGGAGTAATTTATCGCGGTTGTCACGCCAGTAGCGCAACCCGTTTGATTTCACTCCGTTCAAACCTACCATCAGTCCGTATTCTTTATCCTTCAAAGTTCCGATCAACTGCTGAAGATCGGGTTGGCCGACAGGGTCATTCGTGTGCTTAACCTGAACGATTATCCGCTCTCCAGCGCCGAGGGGGTTTTTAGAAAGGATAATATCGATTCCTCCATCAGCTCCACTACCCGCGCTGTTAAAAAGTTCAGTAAATCCAGCCGCTTTGAAAACAGCACCTACGATTCTCTGGAAATCGTCGTGAGCCATTTTTATCAGTTTCTGACGGACAGCCTCTTCAGCACGTTCTGCGAGATTCTCTGTTTCGGAGGTTGCCACTGGATCGTTAGCAGATTCTTCTGCGGCCTTTAGTAAAATTTCCGAAGCATTTTTTGGCGATTGCGCTGCTTGAATGATTGGCGAGAAGTCCCCGCTCGGTTTAGCAATTGTCTGCCAGATTGTGAATGAGTTTCGGAGGTCAGCAGGAATACTATCCCAGGGAATCGCCGAAAACCATAAAACTGATCTTGTTCTTGGATGGTCGGGATCGAAGCTCTGATCATATTGGTATTCACCAGTAACCTTGCCAACCAGCACTTCACGCGTGTTCTTGACTGGTGTAATTACAAAGTCTCCCTGTTTCATTAAACGAGCGAAACTCCAAAGCTGTCCGGCAGCCGAGCCGATTTTCTGTTCAGAGTAATCTTCTGGAAGCCGCTTCTTTACTTCCATTCTGAATGTTTCCCATCCCCCGTCGATAGGGAAATTACCAATCTCGTTCCACCCAACAGCGATTTTGCTGTTTTCGCGGAACTTATCAACAATCCTGCCTTGATGGCCAGCTTTTACAAGCCAAATTGCCACTGTACCTCCATCATGAATGCTTCGTTCTTGATAAACCCAACTTTGGATCTGGGCAAAGGCAACCGCAGATCCCTCGACTCCGCTGCGCTTCGCTCAGGATGACAGCGATTTTGTTGATTCCATAGTCATTGCAATCATAACGTCTGGAGGTCATCATTTTTACGCCGAATGCAGCCCGCCGGAGCCGGCGCGAAGTCGATGTTTCTCGAAGCTCCAACTTCCACTTTTTGGGGGCGAAAGATCAGAACTTTCTATAATCCGAGCATCTTCAGCAGTTCTTCCACTGTGAGACGGTGGTGAGCCGCGATGCGCTTGAGGATGCCGGCGAGGGTTCCGGTTTTGATCGGCTGATGAGCGGGAATGACTTCGTGATTTTCCCCGTTGCGCAGCGAGGTCACGCGAATGTGCGATCCCTTTTGGCGTGTGACCTCATAGTCAAGAACTCTCAGCGCCTTGGCTGGTTGCCCGCCGTCTATGTCGCGCGGCAGTCTCATCAGGCCAGTACTTCATCGCGCACGAAATGACGGCGGATGATCGCCGGCCGCTGCATGGTCTCGTCAAAATAACAATCCACGGCATCCTTGACCATTGCGCGCAACTCTTCGAGCGTCTCGCCCTGCGTATGAATTCCATGCCCCAGAGCGGAGGCAACGTAGCCTCCATCCGCTTCGTCCTCACGCACATCGAAGATGATCTCTCTCATGGGGAAAGTCCCATGCTGTCAGTCTTATGCTACACCGGCAAGACTTCCGCGGCAATCCGCGAAAGCCATCAGTTCTCCGCCGAATGCAGCCCGCCCGCGCCCGCGCTGAACTCGATGTTCGCGTGTTCGCCGTCCGGCGATTGGCCGCAGTTCCACAGGCACGCGCCGCAGTGAATGCACTTCTCGCGCTCGAAGGCGGGCAACCCGTCGTCGCCCAGCGTGATCGCCTGGCCGGAGCACATCGCGATGCAGGTCTTCTCCTCGCAGGCGATGCAGAGACCGGCGTCGCGGAAGCGGACGTGGTCGGCGAAAGCGGGCATGGCCTGCACCTTGCCGCCCACGAGCAGAGCGTCCTGCTGCGTGACCAGCAGGCGTCCGTCGAAGGCGATCTCCGGCCAGCCGCGCGCCGAAAGCAGCGCATCGTGGAGCGGGCGGCCATCGTCCACGGCCAACTTCGCTGCGTCTTTGAGCTTCAGCGCTTCGGAGGAGTTGGCGGCGAAGGGGCGAATCTGCATGTGCGCCGGAGGAATGTGCGCGCCCAGCGAAAGCTTTCCGTGCGTGAGCCCGGCCAGCGCCATGCCGAACAGTCCGCGCGCCACGCCGCCATGGAAACCGTCCCGGGCCCGTTCGGCCTCGCGCGCGCCTTCCTCGACCCAACTTGCCCGGCGGCGCGTTTCGTAAGCGCGAGCCAGGGTTTCCTGCGTGAACGGCTCGCCGGCACGCAGCAATTCGAGAACGGCTTCGCCCAGTTGCGTGCCCGTCGCCCAGGCCTCGTCAACGCCCGATCCGGTCAGCATATTCGTCGATCCCGACCCTTCGCCGATGCGGGCAAAACCGTCGCCTGAGAGAAATGGCTCGCCGCGTCTGCCCGATTCGTCGAGAGATTTTGCGCCCCAGGAGCGCAGGGTTCCGTTCTTCAGAACCTTCCACAGCGCGGGGTGCTGGATGTAGTGCTGCAGGTAGCGGTAGGCGGTGCGCGAGGGATCGTGCATCCAGGAAGGAACGAAGATGCCGACTGAAACCAGCCGCTCCGGATGCACATAGAGGAAGCCGAAGATCTCCGGCTCGGGGTAGCCGAAGGTGTGCCAGACGGTTCCCGGCTCGAGCGCCGCGGCCTCGGTTGACTCCGGCGGCAGCTCGATGACGAACTTCATGCCCAGCGCCCAATCGCGGCGGGCGTGGCCCGGGGGCAGGCCAAGAACCGCGTCGAGCGCCTGACCGACGGCGCCGACCGGGCCGTCGCCGACGACGGTCAACTGCGCGCGCACGTCCATTCCGGCCAGGAAGCCTTCGGCCGGCGCGCCGGATTTCTCCACGCCCTGGTCGGTCAGCCGGACTCCCTCGACTTTTTTGCCGGAGCCTTCCGGACCCGGCGAAAGAAGCGGCGCGGCGACCGGCGTTCCGGGCCAGATCTGCACCAGCCCGGTGGCCATCAGCTGCGCGCCGACCCACTGAATGAACTGTCCGATGCCGAGCACCAGGCCGCCATGCTTGCCCAGGAAAGGCGGCGTCCAGGGCAGCGCGAAGGCGTGGTCTTTCACCCCGGCAAGAGGACCGGCAAGACGCAGCAGCGCGTCGGCGGCACGCAGCGGGAACGAGCGCCGGCTGGCGCCAACCGGATCGAGCAGGTACATCACCCGCTCGTGGCTGACCGGAACGGCCATGGGAATCTCTGCCGGATCGAGGGATGGAAAGCTGGTGCGGATGGCCCGGCCCCGGGTGACGACGCCGCTGACGCCGGCGCTGATGTCGTCGGCGCGCTCGTAGCAGACCACCTGCAGCGGCATTCCCGGCGCGACCCGGCTCTCGAAGGCGGGATCGGCGGGATTGGCCGTCCAGGCGCGGGTCAGAGTGGTGAGAAAACCGCCCATCGCCGGACCGAAGCCTGTGCAGGCGATGTCCACCTCCATCGAGGGGCGCTCAATCTCCGGAGTTTCGCTGGTCGCGGCTTCTGGTTTCATGCCGGTCTCCTTGGAATCGGTCCGCGGTTCATGGTCGCGGACCACACCTCTCTGCTTCTGTCACACGGAAATCGCGCGGGAGCGAGGCTGCCGGGATTTCCGCGCTTCCGGACCCGGATCTTGCGCGTCCGGATTCTGGCGTGGACGCAGGTCGGCGGCCGGGTGCGGACGGCTGCCGGCATCTTCATGCCGGATAATCCAACGTCTCTGGAATCATGACCTTGCCAACTGTTTCCGCGGCCCGGTCTTTGGCCAGTCGCGCCCCGGTCAGGCACATGGTCAGGCGGCTTTGCAGGCGCAGAAACTCGCTGGATCCGGCGCATCCGGCGCAGGGACCGGCCTTGGCGGGATGGCCGCCATCCTCGGCAAGCACGTCGAGAGCCATGGCGCTGATGCCCGGCATCGTCTCCTCATACGCTTCCAGTTCGCTGGCCAGAAAGCAACTGCGGTGCTCCTCCTCATCCCAGGATGGATGGCGGTTGTACCCGAAGACCAGTTCTGCCGTGATGCGTGAGACCTCGCCGGCCGCGCGCGCAGCCTGCGTGTGGCAAAGGTCGCTCAGAAATTGCACCGTGCCCGCGAGCCCTTCGGCCGCAACCGGATCGTCGGGTCCCCTGGCTTCCAGTTCGAGCACGTCGAGAATCTGCGCCCGCGAGGCGACCAGCCAGCAGAGCGCATCGGCCAGCGCAAAGGTCACGCCCTGGCGCTGCCCGTGATAGAGCTTGTTGCCTTCCGGATCCGTGGCCGTCTGCAGGTGGTTGATCGTCCACAGCCAAATCTGCATCGCGCTGGCCAGGGTGCAGGCGCCGGTGCCCGGACGCGAGGAGGCGATTCGCCGCATTTCCGCCGTCCAGGCGCGAAACTGGGCCAGAAAGACCTCCGCCGTCATGGTCACCGTCATCTGGCGGCGCTGCACGGCCTCCGGCCCTTCGTAGGTGGCTTCCAGTTGCGCGTCCATCCATTTGTTGCCCAGAAAACCGGGGCAGTCTTCGGTAATGCCGTAGCCGCCCATCAGGCTGACGGCCTCGCGCAACTGATTGGCGCCGTGGCCGGTATTCCAGAGTTTGGTGGCCGGGCAAAGCACGTTGGCCTGGGCGTCTTTCAGCACGAACTGCACCAGCGGATCGGCTACCAGCTCAGTGCGCCGTGCGTCGTTTTCGTCCAGCGCGAGCCATTCGATGGCCCGCTTTTCGCTCTCCCGCAGGGCCTTCATCTCGGCGCGTCCGCCCTGGATGCCGCGCTCCTTCAACAGGGCATCCTTCTGCTTTTCGAGGGGGTCCAGTTCGTCGAAGAGCCGGGCCGTCGCAAAGCCCAGCGAGGCGGCGGCCTCGCCCGTGGCCCAGACGTCAACCAGCCTGTGCAGGGCGTCTTCGCGCTGCTGGATCCCCTGCTCGTAGCGCACTGTGCCGGCCTTTGTCCCCTCGGCGCCGCGGAAACGCCCGCGCTGATAGCGGATCACCGGCTCGACGGCCGACAGCAGCTTGGCCGCAGTCATCAGGCCCACCGGAACACGGGTGCGGCGGAAAACCGCCTCAATGATCTCGCCGTGGTTGTAATTGGGGACAATGACGCCGTCCTTGACGGTGTAGCCGCCCACGATGCGGCTGGCCGGAACCTTCAGGTTGAAGATCGGATCTCCCGTCGAGGAGAGCTGGTGGACCAGTTTCTTGGTCGGGGTGCCGTGGTCGAAGACTCCCTCGTCGGTCTCTTCGAGAATCACAATGCAACTGCCCTTGATGCGCGCGTCGTCCGAGGCAACGGCGGCGGTAGCGAAGTTGGCAAAGGCGATGTTGGTGATGAAGCGGCCGCGCTTGTCGACTTCGAGCCAGGGCTCTTCGCCTTCCTTCCACTCGGCTACGCGCAGCTTGCCGCTCAACATGCCGGTATCCACGCCGACATAAGGAATCGGCTCGGTCAGCACGAAGGCGCCGCGCCAGGGCGTGCGGTCCTCGCCGGGCTGTGCCGGTGCAGCCAGGCTTTTGTAGCGCCGCGCCTGCTCCGCGGTGCCCCGCTCGTGAATCGGCGCCAGGGCCAGAAACCCGGCCAGGGAGGCCGTCGCCGCGCCGCCATCCACCCATGCCAGTTCGAAGGCCGACAGGGCGAATGCCATGTTCTTGGGGCCGGAGATGAAGCCGCCCTCTTCCGGCTCCAGAAAGGCCGCTGTCACACCGGCCCGGTCCAGAGCCTCCATCATCTCGTTTTTCGCCGGTGTCCAGGCGTGCGTGTTCCGTTCGCCCGAGGCCACCAGGCGCGCCACCACGCCCCGCGCCACGCCCCGCGCCGACTGTACCAGCATCTGCAGATCAAAACGGTCGTGGAAGCGCCATTGAATCTGACGCACTGCGTCTCCCGGGAGGGTGAGCATGGTTTGAACCTCGGATCCTGCGATTGCAGCCATCATATCGTGATCTCCAAGCAGCGCCTTCCATTGTGCGGGATAGAGCGCACAGTCGTGTGTGACATGGATCACTTTGGGGAATCCACGTTCCATTGGAGCTGATTCCCGGACGAATGCGCATCCGCTCCTGGAGCCAAGGCCTGCGCCGGTCCCGGACGCGATGGGCAGGCTTCAGCCTGTGATGAACATCACTTGCAGTCACACGGTGCAGACGATATGAAAGATAACTGGCCGGGAAATCGTCAATCTCCGGCCAAGGAGTCGCACGATGAAAAAACTGATCCAGGTGGCAGGCATGGCTTTGCTCGCCGCATGCATTGTGGGGCCTGCTTACACGCAGACATCCGGTGCAGCCATTTACAACGCAAAGTGCGCCATGTGCCACGGCTCGAACGGGCTTGCCGCCACGCCGATGGCAAAGAGCATGAAGATCCTGTCATTCAAGGCTCCGGCTATGATGAAGGCCTCCAATGCCCAGTTGTTTGCATCCACAAAAAACGGCAAGAATCGGATGCCGGCTTACAAGGGCAGACTCACGGATGCCCAGATCAACGAAGTGGTTGCCTATATCCGTACCTTGCAGAAATAACAAGGTGCACAGATAAGCCCCAAAAGCCTGGCAAAACCGGGAGGAAATGGCCACGGTCCTTTCCTCCCGCGCCTGCAAGCGCGGGGCATGGAACGTGGAGCAACGGACCGGAGCCGAGATGAAGAGTGTTTCCCGTATTGCGCCGAGCCTGATCCTGTTGATGGTGGCGGTTCTGCCCACGGTGCCACGGGTTGCCCAGGCGCAGACCGATTGCCTGGCCTGCCATGGGGATATGACCCTGCAGGATGCTTCCGGGCACAGTGTGGGCGTGGACGGAAAGACGTTCAGCGCGAGCGTGCACGGCAGCCTGCAATGCACGGACTGCCATACCACGATCACCGGCTATCCGCATCCGGGCAAGATGGCGCCGGTTGATTGCAGCACCTGCCACGCCGATCAGGCGGCCGGGTTGGCCAGCAGCGTGCATGCCCATGCGTCGGCCCAGCCCTGCGTCAGTTGCCATGGCAACCCGCACGCCATTTTTCCCAAAAGCGACCCGCGCTCGGCGGTCTATCCGCTGAACATTCCGCGCACCTGCGGCAAATGCCACGGCAATTCGGCGCTGGCGAAAAAGTACGGTCTGGCCAACGTCTATGCGCTTTACATGGACTCCATTCACGGCTTTGCGGTCAGCAAGGAAGGCCTGCTGGTAGCGGCCAATTGCCAGAGTTGCCATGGGTCGCACCGCATCCTGAGCCACAACAATCCCAAGAGCCCGACCTACAAGACCAACATTCCCGATACCTGCGGCAAATGCCACGCGGGCATCGAGGCGGATTACAAGAAGGGAATTCACTGGAAGTCCATTGTCGCCGGCAACCTGAAGGCTCCGGTCTGCACCGACTGCCACACGGCCCATGCCATTCTGCAGCCGACATCGGGCACCTTCCGCATGCAGTCGACGCCGATCTGCGGCTCCTGTCACAAGGAAAAACTGTCCTCCTACCGGGACACTTTCCATTCGCAGCTGGGCTTGCTGGGCGGCTATGTGCAGACGGCGCGCTGCTGGGACTGCCACAGAGCGCATGATATTCTGCCGGCCTCCGATCCCCGCTCGCCCATCAACCAGGCCAATCTGGTCCAGACCTGCGGCAAGTGCCACCCCAGCGCCAACGCCAGCTTCGTCCAGTATCAGCCGCATGCCAACCCTTACGACCGCAAGCTGAGTCCGGCTCTCTACTATATTCGCCTGTTCATGAACCTGCTGCTGGTGAGTGTGCTGACGTTCTTCGCGATTCATACCCTGCTGTGGCTGATCCGCTCGCGATACAACCAGATCAAGAAAAAACCGGCAAATGGAGGGGAAAATGACTGATTTGGAGAACGCGGCAGAGGAAAGCAGGGTGCAACACCAGGCGAAGGAGCGGTATTTCATGCGCTTCACGCGGTCGCAGAGATACCTCCATGCCGCGTTGTTCACCTCGTTTCTGGGCCTGGCGTCGACGGGACTGCCCCTGCGCTTCAGCGAGAGTCCGTGGGCGCGCGGCCTGGCCCATGTGGTGGGCGGATTTGGAGCCATTCTTTACTTTCACAAGTTTTGGGCCGTGGTCTTGACCCTGGCCTTTCTCATCCATGTAAAGGACGTCTTTACCCGCGCCCTGGTCCACCACGAAAAGGGAATCTTCTGGGGGCCCACATCGATGGTGGCCAACTGGAAGGACATCAAGGATCTGTTCGCGCACACGCGCTGGTTTCTGGGACTGGGGCCGAAGCCGAAGTTCGAACGCTATGCGTATTGGGAAAAGTTCGATTACTGGGCGGTCTTCTGGGGCATGGTGGTCATCGGGTTTTCCGGCTATGCGATGTGGTTCGCCCCATTCTTTGCTCGCTTCCTGCCCGGCTGGGCGCTCAACGCAGTCCTCATCATTCACAGTGAAGAGGGACTGCTGGCCATCCTGTTCATCTTCGCCATTCATTTTGTCAACACCCACCTGCGCCCCGACAGTTTTCCCATGGATCTGGTGATTTTTACCGGCGTGGAGAGCGAGGAAGAGTTCAAGAACAAACGCCCGCTCGAATATGAGCGGCTGGCCGCCAAGGGAAGGCTGGAAAAACTGATTGCGGAACCGCCGGGCATCTGGCAGGTCAACTTCTCGAAGGTCGTCGGATTCACGGCCATCACCATCGGCTTGGTGCTTCTGGCGCTGACTCTGAGCGCGTATTTCTGGCATTGAGATTCCGCCATGGCGGGGAACTCGGGCGGCAGGCAGGGATGCCAGCCGATCCCGGAGACGGGAAAACTCCGATCGCGCACTGCTCTTCAAGGTGTTGCGCCGGCGGCTCATTCAAGGTGTTGCGCCGGCGGTTCAGGTGTGCGCATGATATGCCGGCGGTCCGGCTGGAACCAGCCCGCTCTTTTTTTGCCCATGGATATACCAGCAGCACCAGTGGGTTTCGAGCGCCTGACTGCCGGCGGGCGCGATCAGGTTCAGATAGATGACCTTTCCGTAAAGATATATCTTTTCCTCCCACTGCTCGATGCGCTGGAATCTTTCCTGGGACTCGCACAGTCCCTTCACATCCTCGCGGCAGATGGATTTGATGAGCGCCGATTCGCCCGGCACCAGGATGATGGGAGCCAGCAGCGGCTCTTGCGGCTCTCCGTCCTTGTATTCGGGGGTGGTGGGAAGGTGTTTTTCGTCCATGACAATGCGGATCTGTTCCGCCCTGGCGACGATTTTGGCTGGAGAACGGCCGCGGTTTGTGGCCAGAATCGAAAAGCAGTTCTCACGGTTCGGCGAGGGTTCAACCGTGATCAGAATCCACGGTCTTTCCGCATGGATTACGGCCTGCGCGTTCAGCAAGGCGGCCTGCGCGCTGGCGGCTGCGGCCTCGGCGGCGGATCCGGCCTGTTCCGCCTGACGCTGGATCTTTTTGAGAGTGGAGACGGCCACTAGAATACCGGCGTAACCCAGCAGCACGAGAAGCAGATTGGCCGTCCATGCGATCTTGTCGCGCAAGGTCCAGGGCGAAGGTTGCGGGGCCGGATTGACTACGGTGATGCGCGGCGGCGGGAAATCATCCTCGCCTGTGGGAGGAACGGCGGTTGGCTGCCGCGCGGCCGCAGAAGAGACCGCAGCGGGAGGATTCGGGTGTTGTCCGCCCGCTGCCCCGGCGCTCTGGGCGGCGACGGTCGCCGGCAACCACGCTACGGCAGCCAGCACAGCCAGTCTCGCCAGCTTCTTCTGTTCCATGGCGCAAATGTAACACACGCAACCCGGAAAAACGCCCGCTCGCCGCTCGCTGCCGGGCGGACGATGGAGCGACGGCTACTTTTCCACTTCCACGCCGCGCCAGAAGGCCACATACCCCTTGATTTTGCGCGCCACGGGGCTGGGGTCGGGATAATACCATGCGGCGTCCGGATTATCCTCCCCGTCGATCAGCAGGCTCATGTAGCGAGCCTGTCCTTTGACGGGACAGAGTGAAGTCGTGGTGCTGGGGCGAAAATACTCGCGCTTGAGACTGGATGCGGGAAAGTACACGTTTCCCTCCACCGTCTCCGTCTGGTCGCTCTCGGCAATCACCTTGCCATTCCAGATTGCTCGTGCCATGGGTTGATCCGTTGCGTCCGCTTCTGTTTTCTCCCGCCCCCTGGAATGCAGATCCGAGGAAAGGGACGGATATGACATTAGCAGAGTTTCGCCAGGATGGCGAGTCGGCATCCTGGCATCGAAACCACGGGTGCGTCTTAGCGGGCGGCGATGACCCTGTCGATGTGGAGACTCTTCGTGGCCGCATCGGCAGTGGCCAGGACGGTTACATGATCGCCGTATAAGCCTTTGACCGCTGCCGGGTTGTCAATCTTCCACACCGTCTTCTTCGCCTCATCCACAAAAACCGGCGAAGCGTTCGTCGAAATGCGCTTTTTCATCCTGTCTTTTCCGGTTGCGGTTTGCTGCATGCACTTTTCCATGCTGTCTTTTCCAGTTCCGGTCTGCTGCATGCACTTTTCCATGCTGTCTTTTCCAGTTCCGGTCTGCTGCATGCACCTTCTCATGTTGTCTTTTCCGGTTGCGGTTTGCTGCATGCCGCACATCGAGTTGGAGATCCAGCCGTGGATCAGGGTGGGCTGGACGGCGCTGGCCGCCATCGCGGGCAGGCTCAGGACCACGGCCAGCAGGAACGCCGTTGCGAACTTCATGGGAACCTCCGGGGAAGGGGAATCACGTACTTCCATCACCATGCGCCCGTGGCGCCTGGTTGAGCAAGAAGTTTCCGGACGATTCTTCAATTCATCGCGAAGACAGGCTGCCGCGCACCTGGACCACGCGCTGGAGCGCCTTCTCGTAACGCTGGGCGGCGGCCGAGAATCGCCGGATCAGCTCCGATGTTTTGATCAGAAAATCCGGATCCTGTTCCCGGACTGCCTCAAGAAGGGGCGCGAACTTGGCCAGCAGAAAAAATCCCTCGCCGTTGCAATCCACAAACAATTCGGCGGAGACTGCGCCGTGCAACACCATGGCCGCGGCCATCTCCCAGTAGCTGAGCACCTGCCGCAGCCAGGGATTGTGCGGGTCAGCGGGATTGTCCGCGATGGCGAAAAACTCCGCAGCCGTCGCCGGCCAGAATTCGCCCACCATCCAGGCACGCGCCTGGCGCATGACCGTCTCGGTGCGCAGTTCATACAACTTGAGAATGGTTCCGGCATCCGCCGGGCTGGCCAGCATTCGTTCCATCGCGCGCTCTCTGCTCCTCATCCTGGCGGGTCCGGCCCGGAAAACGCCGCACCCGTTTTCCGGTTACGCCGGTTGCAGATGCTTTCTGCCGGATCGTTTCGTTGCCGCAGTTTTCTTCGCTGCGTTTTCTGTGACCGGCCCGTGCGTTTCTGAAGACGGCATCGCCGGAGCCTCTCCGATCCTCTTCGCATAACTGCAGACCACGCCGCTTTCTACCGGCGTTGAAGCTCTGGACGATCCTTTTCCGGTCTTTCTCCGGGGCGCCGGAGTTTCCTCGCCGGCGGCTCTCTTCTTGTTCGGACATTCCAGATAAATTCCCGACTTCAGCGTCTTTTCCACCAGATAGGGGCTTCCGCACTCGGGACACTTTTCGGGCACGGGCTTCAGATTCGACGTGAAGTCGCATTTCGGATAGTTGGTGCAACCCCAGAAGAGATTGCCCCGGCGCGCCTTGCGCTCGGCCACGTCGCCCTGGCCGCACTTGGGACACTTCATGCCCTCGATCACGTTCTGCTTGACGTACCGGCATTTGGGGTAGCCCGAGCAGGAGACAAACTCGCCATAGGAGCCCTGGCGCAGCACGAGCGGCTTGCCGCACTGCGGGCAGCTTTCGCCGGTGGGCTGCGGCGCCGACACCTTCTGCTGCTGCTTGCTTGTCAGCTTGCGGAAGGTCTTGCAGGGCGGATCCTCGTTGAACCCGGGGCAGGACATGAACATGCCAAAGGGGCCGCGCCGAAGCACCATCGCCCGGCCGCAGTTATCGCAGTACTCTTCCTGTTCGCCGGCTTCCTGCGCCTCGGGGGTGTTCAGGTCCGGTTTGCCGGAGGTGTTTTCCTTGGTAAAGGTACAGCTCGACTTGTCCTTCTTGTTATACGCCGAACAGGCATAGAAGCTGCCGAATTTGCCCCATTTCAGCACCAGCGGAGCGCCGCACAGATCGCACTTTTCGTCCGTCTTCTTCTCCATGCGCTTGATGTCTTCCATCTTCGCGCCGGCATCCTTCAGTTCTTCAGCGAAGTAACCGTAGAAGCCGTTGAGCAGGTCGGTCCACTTCTCTGTGCCCTCTTCGATCTCGTCCAGTTCCTCTTCGAGTTTCGCCGTGTAAGCCACGTCGAAGATGTAAGGAAAGTTCTTCACCAGGAGGTCGCAGACCACCATGCCGATCTCGGTGGGATAAAACCGCCCGCCGATCTTGGTCACATATTCCCGGTCCTGGATGGTGTTGATGATCGACGCATAGGTGGAAGGACGGCCGATACCCTTCTCTTCGAGCACCTTCACCAGCGAGGCTTCGTTGAAGCGCGGCGGCGGCTCGGTAAACTTCTGACGGCTCAGCAGTTCTTCCTTTTCCAGGTTTTTCACATGGTCCAGGTTGGGCAGCTTGTTCGCCGACTCGTTCTCATCGTCCTGCTTTTCTTCGGCGATCTCGTAGATCTTCAGAAAACCGTCGAAGCGCACCACCGAACCGCTCAGGCGGAAGTCGTAGGTTTTGCCCGTCGTCGCGCTTTGCGCGGCAATCTTCGCCGTGGTCAGTTCGAAGACGGCCGGTGTCATCTGCGAGGCCACAAAGCGCTGCCAGATGAGCCGGTAAAGCTTCAGTTGTTCCTCGGTCAGATAGCGGGCGATCAACTCCGGAGTGCGCGCCACGTCGGTGGGCCGGATGGCCTCGTGCGCATCCTGAGCCGCCGATTTGCCCTTGTACAGATTGGGCTGCGCAGGAAGGTAACTCGCTCCAAACTGGCGGCCGATCCAATCCCGCGCGGCCTCGATCGCCTCCGGAGCCACGCGTGGCGAGTCGGTTCTCATGTAGGTAATCAGGCCAACCGGCCCCTCGGTGCCCATCGCTACGCCTTCATAGAGCCGCTGCGCCACACCCATCGTCCGGCGTACATTGAAGCCCAGCCGGCTGGCCGCGTCGCGCTGCAACTGACTGGTGATAAACGGCGCCACCGGCCTGCGCTGCTGCTCGCGGGACTGCACCGAATCGAGTGTCCAGCGCGCGTCGCCAAGCGCCGTGATGACCTCATCCATGGACTTCTGGTTCGGCAGGGCATTGGCGATGAACTGTTCCTTTCCCTCCTTGTCCCTGCCTGCGGCCACTCGCGCCGGCGCGCCGTTGATGCCCACAAAGCGGGCCCGCAGCCGGGTTTCCGGTTGTTTCTCCGGGTGCAGCACGGCGTCCAGCGTCCAGTACTCGACCGGTTCGAAGGCGATGATCTCGCGCTCCCGCTCGACGATCAGCCGCACGGCCACCGTCTGCACGCGCCCCGCCGACAATCCCCGCCGCACCTTTTCCCACAGCAGCGGCGAGATCTGGTAGCCCACCAGCCGGTCCAGCACCCGCCGGGTTTGCTGCGCGTCCACCAGATTCCGATCCAGATCCCGGGGGTGGCGGAAGGCTTCCTGCACGGCCTTCCTGGTGATCTCGTTGAAGGTGACGCGGCGGATCTTCTTTCGCTCCTTGGCCGAGCTTCCCAGTTGCAGCGCCAGGTGATAGGCAATCGCCTCGCCCTCGCGGTCCGGATCGGGCGCCAGATAGATCTCTTCTGCCCTGGCTGCGGCCCGTTTCAGCTGGGCCACCACCTTTTCCTTGCCCGGAGTCACAATCAAGGTCGGCTCGAAGGTGCGCTTTTCGAGTTCCACGCCAAGGTCGTTCTTGGGCAGGTCCATGATGTGACCCACCGAGGCCAGCACCTCGTAGCCCCCGCCCAGATATTTTTCAATCGTCTTGGCCTTGGCCGGCGACTCGACGATTACCAGTGATTTGCTGATTGCCATCTTCGCTTCTAACCCCACTCTATCCTGTCCGGCCGGTGCAAACCGGTTTCGCAATGGGACGTTTGTCGCCCTGGTGAGCCGCGCTGCCTTCCCTGTGCAGCTCAGGCCGTCCTTCTTGCAGGGAAAAAATCATCCACAAAAGTTGGACGCTACCACGGAACCCCGCCTCGTTTCCACTCGCGCGGCCATTTTCTTCCGGATTTGTCCCATTTTCGGGGACGCGAGAAGCGCTTTTGCGGCAGGACGCCCCTCCATCGTTGAAGCCCGCATCGGATTCCGCGCAGGCCGGCATCCTGCTTCCGCATGAGACGGGGGAAAAGAGCCGTCACATCAAGCGTACATAATTCTTGCCTGGAAGAGAGCGGATGCGGCCGGTGATCTCCAGTTCGAACAGCGCTGTAAAGACTTCGGAAGAGGTCAGTTGCGTCTCCACCCGTTCAAGAATCTCGTCGATCTGCAGACGTTCGTCGGCACGCAGCACCTCGAGCACAATAGCCTCTTCGGGCCGCAGCAGCGGGTCTGGCAGGAGAGATGCTGTCATGGCGGACTTGGATTCATCCGGGGCCTCGGCCTCCAGTTCCAGCCGGACCTGCGAGGGCAGATCTTCCCAGACGTCCTCCCAGGTGGCCACCAGCTTGGCTCCCTGCTTGATCAGCGTGTGGGGAGTCCAGGAGCCCTTGTTGGTCACGTTGCCGGGAACGGCGTACAGGTCGCGATTCTGGTCGGCGGCGCAGCGGGCGGTCACGCGCGTGCCGGAGTTCTCCGCCGCTTCCACCACCAGCACACCCACGCTCAGCCCGCTCAGAATCCGGTTGCGGCGGGGAAAGTTCTGCGGCGCGGGGAAGGTTCCCATCGGCAGTTCACTCACGATGGCTCCGCCGCCAGCGAGAATCTCCTCGGCCAGCTTCTTGTTTTCCTTGGGATAGATCACGTCAATCCCCGTGCCCCAGACGGACAGGGTGGGCATGCGCGCCGCCAGCGCCCCCCGGTGCGCCGAGGAGTCGATGCCTCGCGCCATGCCACTGAGGATCAGCAGACGCCGGGCGGCCAGGTCGCGCGCCAGCATCTCCGCCATCCCCGATCCATAGGGCGACGGGTGGCGCGTACCCACCACCGCAATCGCCGGACGCGCCAGCAAGTGGATGTCCCCGCGCACCCACAGCACCGGCGGCGGGTCATAGATTTCCTTGAGCCGTTCGGGATATTCCCGGCAGCCACAGGTGACGATCGTCGCTCCATGCGCCGAAACCCGCGCCCACTCGGCCTCGGCCGCTGCCCGCGCCTTGCCGTCGAAGATGAACTGCGCCGCCTCGGCGGGAAACTGAAGCCCTTCCAGTTCGGTCAGCGGCAGATGGAAAATTCTGTCCGCTATGCCCAACTTTGCAACCGCATCCAGAATTCGCTTCGGGCCCAGACCCGGAGCCAGCGCCAGGGCCAGCCAGGCCAGCCGCTCTTCGTCCAGAGGCGGTACTGTCTTCGACATCGTGTCTTGCGGAATGGATCCCATCTGCATGCGCGGTATGTCTGAAAATCGGACAAAAGTCCAGTCTGTGAGAGCACAGTATCCCTCTCGAACGCAGGAACCACACTCTCAGGTAATCTCGCTCACGTTACCTTGAGTCCGTTTTTGTGTCAAGCGAAAGTGTTGCCTTGGCAGTTCCTACCCCGGGAATTTTTTGCTTCGGATTGGTATCCTAGTAAACGATGAATCCTGTTCGTTCAACCCGAATGCGCATTGCTGCCATCAGCTTTCTCAATCCTGCGCCGCTGATGTGGGACTTCGAGCACCCGCCGCTCGACGCCGTGCTGGCCCGCCGCTATCAACTGGAATCCATGCTGCCTTCCGAGTGCGCCGACCGGCTGGCTTCGGGCGCGGCCGAGATCGGACTGGTTCCTGTCGCCGCGCTGGCCACCCATCCCGCCCTGGGCATCCTGCCGGGCTGTGTGATCGCATCGAAAGGTCATGTCCGCTCTCTGCTGCTGGTCAGGAGAGCCAGCCAGCGGCTCGATGCCCTGCGCTCGGTGGCCGCCGACGTGGCCAGCCGCACCACGTTGGCCCATGCGCGCATTCTCTTCCACCACTGGGGCAATCCGCAGGTGCCTTTCCTTCCGGCCTCGGCCGACCTGGATGCCATGCTGGAGCGGGCCGACGCCGCCATCCTCATCGGAGATCCTGCGCTGCTGGCTCTGGAAGAGCGCGCCAACCGCTTCGAGCGGACCCGCGAAGAACTGGTGTACCACGACCTGGCCGATGAGTGGCGTGCGCTGACCGGTCTGCCGTATGTTTCCGCCGTCTGGGGCCTTGCGGGCGGCAGCGCATTCGATCCCGCTGTCGCGGAGGATTTCATCCGCTCTCGTGAC
>JBMFHN010000009.1:0-32678 GCA_049976805.1 Occallatibacter sp.
GGATGGCCACCGTCAATGGGCGCTCCCAGCGCATTCAGCACCCTTCCCATCAGCGCGGGACCGACCTCAATCTCGGGACGCACGTTCAGGGCCTCGACCGCATCGCCGAAGCGGATTCCCTCGGTGCTTTCAACCGGCATCGACAGAACATTCGAGCCGCGAAAACCGATCACCTCGGCCAGGTGCATGCGCCCCGACTGATCGCGGATCGCGCAGCTCTCGCCAACCGAAGCCAACGGTCCCGCCGATTCGATCGTCTGCCCCACCGATTCAAGCACCTGTCCGCACCAGCGCCAGGGCTGGCCGCGCTCGAGACGGGCAAAATAACGCTCCAGCATCCGGCTCACGGGCGGTTCTCCTGGCTGGCAAGATCAGCCTGGCAGGCCTGCGCATCCGCGCGGCCGGCGCGATCAAAAAAGCCCCGTTCGATCTCGCTCAGCTGCGCGCGAATGCCCAGATCGACCGTCCCCAGAGCCGTCTCGATCACACATTCGCCGAGCCGCATCCCTTCGCCGGCAAGCACTGCGGGCCGCACCGCCAGATTGGGCATCAGGGCCATGGTCTCGGTCCACAGATCGAGTTCCGCCGGTGGAACCCGCAGCCGCACTTCGGTCGAAGCCGAGAGCTGGCCGAGCGCCACCCGCACGGCCCCGGTCAGCAGCAGAGGATCCATCTGCGCCTCGCGACGCAGAATGCGCGCCGCCACGGCCAGCGCCAGCCGGACCACCTCGCGCTCGACCGCCTGCAGGTAAGCGTCCCGCTCGCGCGCGAAGTTTTCGATCGTCTCGGCAATCTGTTTCATCCGTTCGCGCTCCGCAGCAGCCAGCGCCTGCCGCTCCGCTTGACGGCCCTCCTCGATTCCTTTTGCCCGGCCGGCCTCGAAACTGCGGCGCACCTCCTCGCTCAGCCGCTGCTCGTGCTCGGCCCGCATCTGAGATTCAAGATTCCCCATCGCAGACGGCGCCGCACCAGCCCGCTCCGTTTCAGCTTCCTCCGCATCCCCCCAATCACCCCATATCTGAAGCGGGGGTGCATTCGGATCGGCGGGATACTCGAAAGACTGGACGCGTCCGGATGTGGCCTTGCGCGTGCCTGGTTCCAGATGCTGCAACGATCTTTCCCCCCTCCCCGCAAGATCTTGGAGAACCCTGCCCTAACGCCTGCGCGGCAGAGCGGAGTCCATGGCGATCGGGCTGCGGAATCCTTCCCGCACGGTGGTTGTCCATCCCCCCCGGCAACACCCCGGCAAATGGCATCCCAGGGGAGAAACCACACCGCCTGGATTGCATGCTGCCCGCCCCCGGGCCGGTCGATCTCCGCTCTGTCTGCGCTAGGCCAGCATTTCGTCCCCGGTTTCCAGCTTGAGAATGACCTTGCCCTCGGCTTCCAGCCGGCGGGCCAGGTTGAGAATCTCCTGCTGGGCCTGCATCACTTCGCGCGAGCGTACCGGACCGAGAACCTCCATGTCTTCCTTGAGCATCTCGACGGCTCGCGAACTCATGGCCTTGAAGATCTGCGCGCGCAGTTCCTCGTTGGCTCCACGCAGAGCCAGGGCCAGTTGCCGCTTGTCCACCCCGGAGACGATCTCGCGGATGGTGGCCGCCGGCACCGTCACCAGATCCTCAAAGGTAAACATCAGATTGCGAATCGAAAGAGCCAGCTCTGGCTGGCCGTCCTCAATCGTCTCCAGGATCTTTTTCGATTCCTCGGCATTGAGCTGGTTCAGCAGATCCGCCACAGCCTTGAAGCCCGAGTAGCTCTTGCGCGCCGTGTCGCCCATGTTTTCCAGCCTGCGGTGCAGAATGTGGGCCACCTTCTGCGCCATTTCCGGAGAAAACTGCCGCATCTCGGCCAGCCGCTGAATCGACAGCACCTTGTGGTCTTCGCTCAGGTTGTCCAGCACCATCGAGGCGCGGCGCGGATCCAGGTGGGCCAGCACCAGGGCAATCGTCTGCGGATGTTCGCTGTCCAGCAACTTGCCGAGCTGCTGAGGGTCGGTGCGCTGCAGTTTGGCCAGATTGCCCTGCGCCGCCTCCTGGGAGCGGCGCACCAGGGCCAGCAGATCGTCCGCGCGTTCCTTGCCGAAGGTGTCCATCAGCAGCCGGCTGGCGTAATCCAGCCCGCCGTGCATCATGTAGTTCTGGGTTTCGAGCAGTTCCCAGAACTCCTCGACGATCTCGGCGGAGAGGTCGGGCGTGATAGCGCGCAGATCGGCCAGTTCCTCGGTGAGCATCTGCACGTCAGCCTCCGGCAGAGCGCGCAGTATCTCCTTGGCCAGATCCTCGCCCACGATCACCAGAAGAGTAGCCGCCTTGCGCAACCCGCTCATGTTCGCTGCTGTGCGGCGTTTCCCCGTTCCGCTCTGGGCTCCCTGTTCGGCCAAGATCTGTCTCCTTTCGTCCGTGCCTTCCGGCCTCGCCGCCTGAGCTCCCCGGCGTCCCACTCCAACAGCTTCCGCTCACCCCGGCTAATCGGAGTGAATCCAGCTCTGCAGCAAACGGGAACTCTGGGTTGGTTCACGCTTGAGGTGATTCGTCACCTGATCGAAGATTTGCTGCATGCGGATCCGCTCCGGATCAAGCTCGGCCGCTTCCGGCGGTTTGAGCGGCGCCAGCGGGGCTGCCGATGCCTGCCCTGCCGTCAGTTCCCTGCCCTTGCCCCGGCCCACCGGGACGGAGGCGGATCCGGCTGCCCGCAGGGCAGGACGCAAACCGAAGGCCACCACCACCAGAAGACCGATCAGCAGGAAAACATACTTGATCAGCAGCGGCGAGTTCTCGGCCGTGTTCAGCACCTGACGGGGCAGCGAGACCGGCGGCTGCAGGCGGTTGTCTTCAAAGGCCAGATCCTCGACCTTGACCACGTCGCCACGAGCCGGATCATAGCCCACGGCAGCCTGGGCCAGCACGGTCAGGTTCTGCAATTCCTGGGCCGAGCGCGGCTGCCAGATGGCCGGCTTTCCCTTGGAAGCCGGCTGCACCAGCCGGTCATTCACGACCACGGCCGCCGTCAGACGCTCGATCTTTCCCGGGCCTTCGATGATATGCCGCACCGTCTTCGAGGTGCCGTAGGTTCCCGATTCGCTCTCGGCTGTCTGCGGAGGGGTGGTCTGCGGAGGATAGACGGGCAAGGCCTGCGAGTTGGGCGCATTCGATGCGGTTCCAGGAACACCGGAGGCCACTTTCTGCGGGCCAGTGGATTGCGTGGTGCGCTGCATCGAAAGAGTGACCGTCTGGTTCGGGTCGTAGAGATCCTGGGTCTCGTCGGTGGTCGATTCGTCATAGTCGAGCGCCACCGAGGCGCGCACATTGCCCGGGCCGGTAACCGGTTCGAGGGTCGCCACCAGCTTGTCTTCGAGAGCCTGCTCGGCGCTCAGTTCCATTTGCTCGGGGGTTTTCGGACCGAGCGGCAGATGACCGTCGGCATCCACCAGCACAACATGATCCGGCGTCAGACCGTCAACTGACGAGGCCACCAGGTTGCGGATCGCATCCGCCTCGCCGTCGGCCAGCGCGCGGTGGCGCAGTTTGAGCACCACCGAAGCCTTGGCCGGCCGGTCCTGATCGCGAAACAGCGAATCGTGCGGCAGAACCAGGTTGACCTCGGATGATTCGATGTCGGAAAGCGAATCGATTGTATGTTCGAGCTGGCCTTCGAGCGCGCGCTGGAAGTTGACCTGTTCGTCGAACTCCGATCCCACCCAGTTGGGTTTGTCGAAGAGTTCAAAGCCCAGCCGCCCGGTCTTCAGCCCCTTGGCGGCCGTCAGCAGACGAGCCTTGTCCAGATCCGCGGCCGGAACCAGCAGACCGGTGCCGTTGGGCCCGACCTCGAAGGGAATCTGCGCCTGGGCCAGCGCCTGGCCAGCCAGACGCACATCGTCCGGGTCCATATCGACATAGAGAGTGCGCCAGTCCGTGCGCAGACCGTACCAGAGCAGACCGCCCAGCAGCAGGGCCAGCAGCGCGCCCGCCGCCAGCGCCCATCCGCGCTGGGCTGGCTGCAGCGCGGCCCAGCGCACTCGGATTCCTCCCCAGACTCCGGCGATCCGGTCTGTCAACTGGGGTTCGCCGGGTGTCGCCGGCGCTCTCTTGTCTAGCTGTGTTGCAGTGGCCATGGTTTCCGTGTCCCGCCGATCAACAACGACATGAGAATGGGCAGGAGGGAACAAAATTCCTGCGTTTTCCCGGGAGCAAGCCCTCCGGGCTTTTCGTTTCTCCGATCCACCCGGACTCTGTCTTTTCCCCGCGCCTCGTCCTGTGCGCGTGCTTTGCTTCCGGACGCCCTTTCGCCCGGCACCGTCTCCCGCTGTTTACCGATTTCCCGCCAAGCCGCTCAAGAATCAAAACTGCATGCCGATCACCTGCTGGTAGGCCTGCACGGCTTTGTTGCGCACCGCCAGCGCCAATTCAAAGGCCATATTCGCTTTTTCGGTGGCGATCATGGCCTGATGCACGTCCACCCCCGTGCCGCTCATCAATCCGGTCACGGAGCTTTCCGCCTGATGCTCTAGCTGGTCCACCTGGCCAACCGCGTCGGTGAGCAGGCGGGAAAACGGAGCGGGAGCGGCCGCCTGGCCGGTGGTCGAAATCGCGGCGGTTCCGGCCTCGGGGCCGAGCAGCGCCGAAAGGGACTGGGAAGCGCCGGCGATGGATGAAATTGCGGTTGACATCGATCCTCCTGCTGCTGGATTTCTCACGCGCGGCCCGCTGCGACGCGTTGCCGCCGAACTCTTCGCATGCTGCTCCCGGTTGCCGCCGGGTTCGCCTCGTTCCGGCAGTGCGACGGACCGCAAGTTCTCCCTTGTTCGGGCCCTTTGCCGAAAATTGCAGATCCGCTGCCCGATTACAGATCCGCTGCCCCGGCAGCCGCCTGATTCGCTGCTCATCGAGCCGCCCTGGCAGAGATGAACTACGACTTGGCGATCTCCAGAGCCGACGAGATCATTTCCTTTTCCGCCTGCACAGCCGAGTTATTCAAACCATATGCACGTGTCGCCCCCATCAGATCCACCATCTCTGTGAGAGGGTTAATGTTCGGATAAGCGACATATCCCTGGGCATTGGCTTCGGGATTTCCAGGGTCATATCGCTCGATCGGAGCCGATGTGTCCTGGACCACGGCCGCAATATGCACCCCTGGCACCGCCGTTTGCGCGTTCTCCGGGCCCAGCGGGGTCAGAGGCGCCGGCAAGGGAAGCAGCGGCGGAAGATCGCCGGAGCCGGCCACGCCGCTTTCCGACGGCTCCCCGGCTGCCTGGGCAGCGCTAAAGGAACGGGCAAACTCCGGATCTCCGGGATTGGCTGCGAAGACGACCATCTGCCGGCGGTACGGTTCTCCCGATTCCGTTCTGCTCGTCTCGGCGTTGGCCATGTTGGTGGCCACCACTTCGGCGCGCATCCGTTCGGCCTCCATGGCGCCACCCGAGCTCTCCATCATCGCGAACAAATTCACGTGCCTGCCTCCTTTCCCGGACCCTCTGTTTCACCCCGCGCTCGGGCTATTTGCTGTCCGCGTGGATCGCGTCCAGAATCTGCTGATACTGCAGCCGGAGCAGCGCCACGCCGGTCTTGAAGCGCAGTTGAGCTTCGGCCATGTTCAGTCCTTCCCGCTCCATCGAAACATTGTTGCCGTCCGGCCGGCTGATGAGCCCTTCGACCGGCCGCAGACGCACCGGGCGCTGCGGCCGTCCCGTCTCCAGATCGCTCAGCGCCTCGCGCATCTCCGCCTCGAAATCCATCCCCACGGTTTGGTAGCCGGGGGTGTCGATATTGGCCATGTTGGCCGCCGTCAGCTTGGCCTCACTGGTGGCCAGGTCGATATAACGGGCAATCTGGTCGCTCAACAAGGTCTCGATCGGCATCGCCATTGCATCCTCCTTGTCCGCCGCCGGATCTGCCGGTCGACCGCGGATCCGGCGCCCACCGGTGCGGTTTCAATTCACCACCATTCCGAAGTCAATCTCCCGCGCTGTCAGCACAGCCTGTTCTCCGGCCAGGATCACGCCCCTTTCGAGCACGTGTTCAAGTTCACGGACATTTCCCGGCCAATCGTGCGCGGCGAGCTTGTCGAGCGCGCTCGGGTCGATCTTCTTGACAGGCGCATCACGGCCCATCCGCGCCAGAAAATGGTCGACCAGCAGCGGCAGATCCTCGCCATGCTCCATCAGCGAAGGGGTGCGAATGAGAAAAACCGCCAGTCGATAGTAAAGATCCGCGCGAAAACCGCCCGTCTGGGTGTGCTGCACAAGCGGCCGGTGCGTGGCCGCGACAATGCGCACATCCACTTTGACGGTCTCGTTCTCCCCCACCCGCTGCAGTTCGCCACACTCGACAAAGCGCAGCAGCTTGGCCTGCAGCCCCAGCGGCATCTCACCGATCTCATCGAGAAACAGCGTTCCGCCATCGGCCGACTCGATGCGCCCGATCCGGCCCTGCACGGCGCCGGTGAACGCGCCGCGGGTGTGACCGAAGAGTTCGGCCTCGAGCAGCGCCTCGGGAATGGCCGCGCAGTTGATGGCGACAAACGGCTTGCGGCTGCGCTTCGACAGGCGGTGCAGAGCCTCGGCCACCAGCTCTTTGCCCGAGCCGGTCGGCCCTTCAATCAGCACAGGGGTCGAGCGCGGGGCAACCAGCCGGATGCGGCGGCTGATCTCCAGCATGCAGGGCGAGAAGCCAATCAGCTCCGGCAGCCGCTCGCTCGATGCCGGATCCGTGACCATCGCGGAGCAGTGCCCGCCGGCCGGTGCGGTCCGCGCCGGCCCGGCAACAGGATGATCTCCACCCGCGGACGGCGCCGCAGCCGCAGCGCTCCCCTGCGCGGAGGATGAAAGCAGCCGCGGATGGCCCGCCGCCGGATTGGAGGCGGGTTGCCGGCTGAGCGCTGACGAGGCATTCCAGATCGCAGTGTCGTTGTCCTGTGAGCGCCGCAAGGCATAGAGGAGTTCCTGGCGATGCGGACCGCGCGGATTCTCTCCTGCCGCGGAGCCTTCCGCGGTCACCAGATCCACCTCCGGAAAATGATCGCCGAAGTCCTTGAGAAATTCCGACATATCGAGATCCGGCAGCCAGGAATCGACGACCATCGCTTCCGGAGAAGCGGTTTCAGCCTCTTCCCAGGCCTGGGCGCCGCTCTCGACCTCACGCACCTGCCAGCGCAAGCCGGTGAGCGTTTCGGAGAGCCTGCGGCGGAAGTTGCAATCAGAGCTTGCCACCAG
Source organism: Occallatibacter sp. (assembly GCA_049976805.1). Classification (GTDB taxonomy): domain Bacteria; phylum Acidobacteriota; class Terriglobia; order Terriglobales; family Acidobacteriaceae; genus Telmatobacter. Next base: position 7,214 of record JBMFHN010000009.1, read on the forward strand.
CGCGGTGCGCGGGCGGATTCGGCTGTTGTGAGAAAGAACAGAAACAGGAACAGTGACCATGAAAATTCTCCTGAAGAAGAAGGAACTGCGTGATGGAAAACGCTTAAGATGAGGGGCAGACAATCGCCGGATGAGAGACCGCAGAGGTCTTTCGAGGCGCAGGCAGCGCCGCGGGCGCCAGATCGCTCTCGACCGGCACCAGATATCCCTGCCCGCGCACCGTGCGAACCAGCCGCCCGGGAGGCGGATCTTTCAGCTTGCGGCGCAGATAATTGATGTAGACATCCACAATGTTCGTGGTCTGCGCCGGCTCGAGATTCCAGACCGAGTCCAGCAACTCAACCCGCGAGACGCACTGGCCGCGATTGAGCATCAGGTGCTCGAGCAGGGCGAATTCCTTGTTGGTGAGCACGATGGACTCACCGGCGCGGCGCACGCTGTGGTCCAGCCGGTCCAGTTCGAGGTCGCCGACGCGCAACATCAGGCGCGCTTCGCGCTTGCGGCGCAACAGCGCCCGGCAGCGCGCCCTGAGCTCTTGCAGACTGAAGGGCTTGATCATCAGGTCGTCAGCGCCCCGGTCCAGGCAGCGGATGCGCGTTGCCACCTCCTGCCGGGCGGTCAGCACCAGAACCGGAAGATCGGCGTCCAGCTGCCGTACCTCCTCGAGTACCTGTTCTCCGTCCTTGACAGGCATATTCAGATCGAGAATCGTCAGATCGGGTAACTCCTGGCGGAACGCCTCCACGGCGACCGATCCATCGCATGCCAGACGGACCCGGTGCCCGTCAGCCTCCAACCCCCGGCTCAGAAAGAGTCCCAGCGCCTTGTCGTCTTCGGCGATCAATAATCTCATGACCATCCTTCCATTCGGCAGCGTCCCGAACTCGCACCGCCTGCTGACTCTGGCTTCAGGCCGGACAGCTTAACGCGCGCTAACGGACAGCTTCCCTCTACCTTCCCCCGCATCTGAATGGAACTCAAGAGTAAGAAAGAAGAAAGACAACAGGGCGATTCCATCTATGGAACCGGGCGGAAGAGAATTCCCGAAATGACAGCGACGGTGCGCCGCCACGGCAAGCCGGGCCACGAGGGACTGGACGCATCTTTCCGATGCAACGATGCGTGTTGCTAGCGCGTGCGCAGGGTGTTGTCTCTGAGATCCCGCGCGGCCGTTTTCTGGCGATACATCTCGGCGTCAGCTCGGCCGATCAGCTCTTTCAGCGTTTCGCCCGGCAGCCTTTCGGCCAGGCCGATCGAGGCACTGACGTGCAGTTTCACGGGGGCCGATCTGCCCTCGAGGGTGTAGTTGCAGCAGACCCACTCCCGCAGCCGGTCGATCTCGGCCTGGGCCTCCGGAAGCCGGCAGTGCAGCAGAATCAGGAACTCATCGCCGCCCCAGCGCCCGGCAGTATCCGTTGTGCGGCAAACAGAACGCATCTTGGCGGCGAACTGACGCAGCAGCTCATCGCCTACCAGGTGTCCATGTTCGTCATTCACCCGCTTGAATTGGTCGATGTCGAGCAGGGCCACACAGAAAGGAGCCGCGGCCTGCAGGCAGCGCTCCAGCTGTCCCTCAACCCACATGCGGTTGCTCAGCCCGCTGAGCGCATCGCGCGAGGCAATCTGTTCGGCTTCCTCGAGCCGCGCCTGATAGTTCGAAATCTCCGCCCGCAGTCCCTCGATGGCCGCCTTGCCTTCGGCGGTCATCCGGTCAATGGAACTCTTCAGATCCAGGGCGCTTTTCTTGATCGATTCCCTGATTTCGGTCAGATCTTCGAGGCTGGCAATGCGTTGCAGCCGGGTGGTCACGGCAGCAAACTGGCCGGCACAGCGCTGATCCCGTTCCCCCACGGATTCGGCGGCGCGCGCCATGACCAGCAGCATCTCCTTCACCTCTTTGGCCTGTTGCCGGTAATGGGTCGAGGCTTGGCGTCCCCAGTTCTGCATCTGCGCCTGAACGCCGGATTCCGTCTCCGCGACGGTTTCCGGGGTGAGTTTTCCGGCAAGCTGCTTCCCCAGCCTGGCCATCCCCTGCTTCAGCGCTTCGCCTAAATACGGGCAGACATCCTGTCCGCAATTCCCCATCTGGAGCAGCGCGGATCGATACGCCGCGGCGGTCAGATCCAACAGACTGCCGGTCTCAGGCTCCTCCGCGCCGGGCGAAGCTTCCCTTTTCAGTTCCTCGGGCCGGGCCGGCGCCCGTCCGGAAACGGCATTTTCCTGCTCAAGATATCGTTTGATCGAGATCATCGCTCCTCGCGCAGACAGACCGGCCGGCCAATCTGCCTGCAGACAGTTGCCCTTTTGGTTATCGGTTTCTGCCAGGCGATCCTTTAGCTTGAAATTTGCTTCATCTCATCCAGGAGGCCATCCCGACGGAGAATGTCCCGGCAGAAATTTTGATCAAGCTGAAAAAATAATTGTTGCGATTCGCTTTTTATTCCCTATAATGCGCCCATGGCTGTCACTCGCAGGCAAAAAGAAGTGCTCGATTTTCTGGAGTCGTTCGTGACCCGCAACGGCTACTCCCCTTCGTTTGAGGAGATTGCGCGCGGCATGGGGCTGAAGAGCCTGGCAACAGTGCATAAGCACATCACGAATCTCGAAAAGAAAGGGATGCTGGACCGTGTCCACAATCGCAGCCGCTCGATCGACGTGCTTCCGCCCGGAACCCGCAGCCGATCCAGCGACCGTCTGCCTTTGGCCGGGCGGATCGCCGCCGGCTTTCCCGTCGAGGCCGTCGAGACCCCCGAGAGCATCTCGTTGCGCGACGTGGTGGGCAACCGCGACGTCTTCGCTCTTGAGGTGCGGGGCGACTCGATGCGCGATGAGCACATCATTCATGGCGATTATGTGCTGGTGGAGCGCACGCGCACGGCACGGCAGGGAGAGATCGTCGTCGCTCTGGTGCGCGGCGTCGAGACCACTTTGAAGCGTTTCTACAACGAGGGAAACCTGGTGCGTCTGCAGCCTGCCAACGTGGAGATGAACCCCATTTATGTTCCCGCTGCGCAGGTATCCATCCAAGGTCGCGTACTGGGCGTGCTGCGCAAATATCGTTGATCTTCAGCGCCCCCCGGAATCAGCGGGTCTTTTGCCCTGATCCGGTCCTGCCGCGCGTTCCGCTTCCCGATGCTCCCCGCCCCTGCCGAAGATGCCGGGAAAGCCCGGCGTCAAACACCGGGCCCTCTGGTCCTGCAAATCGCGGTCAGCGCGCAGTCTGCGGCTATACCAGCAGTTTCTGCACCTTTCCTTCGATCACGCTTTGGGGAACGTAGCCAACAATCTGATCGGCCACTTTGCCGCCCTTGAAGAACAGCAGCGTCGGAATGCCGCGAATCCCGTAACGAGACGGGATGGCTCCATTCTCATCCACGTTCACACTGGCTACCTTCAGCTTGCCTGCATAGTTTGCAGCCACGCCTTCCACAATCGGCGCAATGGCCTTGCACGGGCCGCACCACGCAGCCCAGAAATCCACCAGAACAGGCTGCTCGCTCTCGAGCACCTCCCGGTCGAAGATCGCATCGTTGACTTCCAAAATTCCCCGTCCTGCCATGATCCTCCTTACGGTAACCGCCTGTCTCCAGTGTAGCGGCAACCAGGCTGTTATTAGGATGCGGCAGCAGGCGCAAAGTTGCAACCCATGGGGCGCAACCCCGGACCGGCAGATGCTGAATCAGCCCGGTTTCGCGGATCATCGGCCGCTGCCACAGCGGACCGGAGAGATCTTCCCGGAATGGGTGCTGCCACGACGAATCCCCAGTTGCTGGTTTGGGAAGACGGCGGCCGCCGGAACGGTTTCGTCCGGTTCCCCCTACAGGCTTCGGAGCCGAGGACCGCGAAGGCGCTTTCCCGGCGAAGAGACTTTTCTGTGTCCGGCCGGTGATTCCAGGCAAAGCGGGGAAAATGATCGGAGCAAAGGAACCGCTATTTGCTGTCGGGGCAACAAGGGAGACAAAAGAAAAGGAGCCCGGATCCCGTTTGGGATCACGAGCCCCAGAGCAGCCCTCCCCCAGAACTGCCCACCTGCGCATCGTAGGTCTTTCCAGGACAAAGAGCAAGAAATCTTGGGTAACAATCAAAGTAACTCATTAACATGAAGTTGATAACACAAAAGTAACATCCAAAAGAAGACGCCGCAGTGAGATCCGCGCTCGTGGCCCATGTCGCGGGCTGCCCATTGCAACCCGAGAAAGCTCAGCCGCGACTGGCAAGGCGAGCTTCAACAACCCGGCGCGATCTTCAAAACTTCATGCGGAAAATCAACCGGCCCTTCAGCCTGCAGAATGCGGAATCACGGGGTGCGGAAGGAACCTGTGCGAAGTGATTTCCCTGCCATGACGGCGGAGGCCCGGGCTGCGGTAAAGGATTCGCATGCCCCCGCTGAGGCAAATCGGCAGACTTTGAGTTCCGCCCGGGTTTCTTCGCCGAGCGCCCGGCAGATGGCTGCCGTGGCATCGGGCAGAGATTCCTCGGCGTCCACAATCATCAGGACCGACGGTCCGGCGCCGCTCAGGGCCGCTCCCAGAATGCCGTGCTTCCCGGCCAGGGGCAGCAGGCGCGGAAGCAAGGGACAGATCGGCGCGCGATAGGGCTGGTGAATGCGGTCCTGCATGGCGATGCGCAACAGATCGCCCCGCGCACCGGCAAAGGAAAGCCCCAACAGCGCGGCCGATTGCAGATTGGCCACGACATCGGTGCGGGAGTAATGCTCCGGCAGCACAGCGCGCGCCTGGATGGTGGGCAGCGGTTCGGCGGGCAGAACCACAATGGGCCGCCAGGCCTCAGGGGGCGCGACACGGGCCACATGCACGTTCCTGCCCTCGCTGGCCGCAACGGCCAGGCCGCCCAACCAGCAGGCCGCCGCATTGTCGGGGTGGCCTTCAAGCGCCGAGGCTTCTTCGAGAATCCGATCGTGGCTCCATTCCAGGCAGCCAAAGTGCACCGCCAGGGCAATGGCGGCCAGCCGGCCTGCGGCCGACGAGCCACAGCCCTTGCCGAGCGGGATCTCGTTGTTCATGCGGATCGCCAAGGGCACCACGGGGCGCTGGTTCGTCTCCAGCAGATTCCGGTAAATGCCCAGAATCAGGTGATCTTCGAGCCGGGCGCAACGTTCCGGGTCGCGCCCCGTCGCGACAATTGAAAAATCCCTTGCCGGCGCAGCCTCGATCTCCAGATAGAAATCCAAGGCCACGGCCGCCGCGTCAAAAGCGGAACCGAGATTGGCGGAACTGGCCGGCAGCCGCAGCCGAAGAGCCGCTGAGGGCGGAACCTCTGCGTTCGCCTTCCGTGCCTGGCTCATCTTGCCTCGTCCTTCATCGCCGCCAGGACTGCGGCCGGTGTCGCGTCGAGCACGACGGCGTTGCGCCGCAGACGGCTGATCTCCCGCTCCAGCCCCGCCTTTTCGGTCTCTTCGAGCAGGGTCCCGCGATGAAAATCGATGGTGTAGTCGGCGTCCTTGAGCGTGTGGCCGGTCAGCAGCAGAACCACCGTCTCCGTGGAGGCAATCTTGCCCTCGGCGCACAGTTTCTTCAAACCCGCAAGGGTGACGGCCGAGGCCGGCTCGCAGCCCAGTCCCTCGGCGCCCAGCTCGGCCTTGGCGATGGCGATCTCAGCCTCGCTCACGTCCAGGCACCATCCGCCCGTCTCCTGGATGACGCGCACCGCCTTGCGCCAGGATGCCGGGCTGCCGATGCGGATCGCGGTGGCGCGGGTGTGGGCCTGGACCGGATCGAGCGCCTCGGCCCCGTGTTCGCGAAAGCTGCGCACCAGCGGATTGGCGCCCTCGGCCTGGATCACGCTGATGCGCGGCAGTCGCGCCACCAGCCCCAGTTCGCGCAACTCGCGGAATCCCTTGCCGAGCGCCGAACTGTTGCCCAGATTGCCTCCCGGCACAATCAGGTGATCGGGAACATTCCAGTCGAAGGCCTCGGCAATCTCGAAGGCCGGCGTCTTCTGCCCTTCCAGCCGATAAGGATTGACGGAGTTCAGCAGGTAGATGGGAGCCTGGCGGACGATCTCCGTCAGCAGGCCCAGGCAGCCGTCGAAATCCGTCCGCAACTGGCAGGTGAGCGCGCCATAATCCATCGCCTGCGAGAGCTTGCCCCAGGCGATCTTGCCCTCGGGAATCAGCACCAGGCTCTTCACGCCGGCGCGTGCCGCGTAGGCAGCCATGGAGGCCGACGTATTCCCGGTCGACGCGCAGGCAACCCAGGCGAAGCCGCGCTCGTGCGCCACGCTCATCGCCGCCGTCATGCCCGTGTCCTTGAAGGAACCGGTCGGGTTCATGCCCTGGTGCTTGGCGTAGAGCTGGTCGATGCCCAAAGCCCGTGCCGCGCGCGCCAGATGATAGAGGGGCGTGTTGCCCTCAAAGAGCGTCAGCGCATTGCCAAAGTTGTCCAGAATCGGCAGCAGTTCCCGGAAACGCCAGACGCCCGAGCGATCCAGCCTCTCCGACGACGAGCGCCGCTCCCGCCAGAGCCATTTGAGCGCGCCCGGGTTGGGCCGATCCGGACCTCCGCGCTGGCCCCAGCCGGGATATTCCACCTCAAACAGATCTCCGCACTCGGCGCAACGGAAATCCGGCTGGGCGTCGGCGGCCTGCAGGCGCGCTCCACACCCGAAACAACGCAACTGATGCAGATTGTCGTTCATGTCTGGAGATAGCCTACCAGCAAGCCTCTGGTTTTGGCGCGGAGACTCGTCTACTGCCCGCAGCCAATGCGCCTTGCGCCATCCGGATAGAGAGGCTGGCGCGGCCGATGGTTCACTTTGAGCGCGGATTTGAATTCATCCAAAATTCTTCTTCCGCAGCTCAGCCGCTGCCTCATCTTCCGGTCAAATTTCATTTGCTTCCGGCTGAAGTCTCACTCTGCGCCGCAGCGATCATCGGCCGTAATGCGACCCAGTCGGTCTGCACGCTGTCCCAGCCCTGGATCAGGAAGCCGCAGGATTCGAAAAACTGCCGGATCTGTGGCCGCTGCCAGCCAACAATCTCTTCGAGAATCGGCACCAGCGTCGGCAAGGCGTTGTCGCTGAGCACGGTCCGTTTGGCAATCTGCGCCACCAGTTTCGATTCCGAAACGGCAATGGTGAAACCGTCGCGATGGTTCACCTGCAGCATCACATGAATATCGGAACTGCCGTCGCCGACATAGACCACATGGTCGGAGGGAACGCCGAGTTCCGCCATCAACTGGTCGAGCCGAGTCACCTTTCCATAGCCGGCGGTCGCGCGCACCAGGCTGTCGATCTCGCCCGATTCCTTATATTTGAACTCCGTGCCGAAGATGTGATCCGAGGGCACGATCCCCTCAAGGGCTGACTGAATCACCTCGACCGGTGCGGCGGAAATGACATAAAAGTCGAAATGGAACCCTTCGATCCCGTGATCCAGGATTTCGTAGACTTGACGGATACTTTCCTTGAGACGGATGTGCTTGCCCGCTTCAAACAGATGTTCCCGCCGCACCCGCGAGTGGAAGGCCGGGTCGTGCAGAAGCAGATAGGAAAGCTCGGCTCCCTGCTGCACCAGGTTCAGCTTTGACATGCCCCTGGTCTTCTCTTTGAATTCTTCTGTGGAGATGCCAACCATCTCGCTCAGCACGTAGCCGGTGTCATTGAATGTCAGGGTCTTGTCGAAGTCGCTGACGAAAAGATAGTTTTTTTTGAACTCGCTCATCATACCTTATTTTAAGGTATTTCCTGGAACGGCGTAACCCGGAGCACATCCTGGCGCGTTGCTTTTCGTTGAATTGTTCTTTCGCGGCCGCCGGCATGGCGCGACGGATTGGAAGCAGCGCTTCCGGAAGACCGGGGAATCTTCCGGGCGGAAGTTCACCCGTCCTCCACTCGTTTCCGCGACGGCTGAAAACTTCCTCCCGGCAACGAAAAGCTTCTAGCCAGGATACGTTCCGGTGATATAGCCCTCCAACGCCCGGATGGTCTGCTCGTGGCCGGAGATGACCCATTTCACCAGGTCGCCAATGGAAATCACCCCTGCCACTTTGTCCTCCTGCAAGACCGGCAGATGGCGAAATCGATGCCGGGTCATCAGGGCCATGCATTCATCCACGGTTTCACGCGGGCTCACGAAGATCACCGGACTGGTCATGATCTTGTAGACAGGGGTTTCCCTCGATGCGTGTCCCATCAGAATCCCCTTGCGGGCATAGTCGCGTTCCGACAGAATGCCGACCAGCTTCTGCCCGGAAAGAACCAGCAGCGCGCCGATGTCGTGCTGGGCCAACTTCTCCAGGGCTTCAAAAACGGACTGCTCGGGCGCAATCGATACGATTTTGTTCTCGCCTTTGCTCTTCAACACCAACCCGATCGTTTCCGAAGTCTTCATTCAATCCTCCCGGCCTTGGGCGGCCCGGCTCCCACAATCAATTTCACTCCACCGGCGCGATTGCCGTCATCGGCTGCGGGAAAAACCCATCCGCGCTCCCCGCCAGGTCGCAGGCGGACGGCGCATGCATGGCTCCGCATCCGGCATTTAGACACTATAGCCGATTCGAATCGGACTGCGACAGAAGAGAGAAGGAATCGCGCGATTCTGCCTCTCGTGCATGGCTCCGGACATCTGCGCTTTGCCGCCGCCTGCTGCGGGGCTTCAGAAACCGATCTTTACCGGTTCCATCTCCAGACGGATGCCGAAATGCGCCATGACGGCCGAGGTGATTTTCTCAGCGAGGGCGAGAATTTGTGCGGCCGTGGCGTTGCCCCGGTTGACCAGTGCCAGCGTGTGCCGCGAAGAGATTCCAGCTTCGCCCAGCGCCTGGCCTTTGCGGAAGCCAGCCTGCTCGATCAGCCAGGCGGCCGGCACCTTGACCTTGTCCCGGTACTCCGTCTCCGGCCCGGCGGGAAAGCACGGCGGTTTCTGCCCGCTGACAGCCATGATCCGGCGGAGCGTTTCGACGCCGACCACGGGATTTTTGAAGAAGCTGCCTGCGCTGCGGCAGTCGGGGTCGCCCGCGATCATCAACATTCCCTTTTTCTGGCGCAACTGGCGTACCTGGGCGGCAACCTTGCTCAACGTGGGCTCGGCTGCGCCTGCGGCAATCGCCCGCTGCAACTCCGCGTAGCGAACCGTGGGCGCGCCTCCCGGCGTGAGCCGGTAGTCTACGCGGGTCACCACAAACCGGCCGGGATCGGTCGAGCTGAAGCGGCTGCGGCGATAGGAAAATCCGCATTCAGCGGCGGAGAACTCGACAAAATCACGCTGGCGCAGATCGAAGGCCCGCACGCGCTCGATGGCCGCAGAAACCTCCTGCCCGTAGGCTCCCACATTTTGCACCGGCGTTCCTCCCGCCGTGCCCGGAATGCCGGCCAGACACTCAACGCCGGCGCAGTTTTCCCCGACTGCGCGCTCCACGAAGCGGTCCCATTCTTCGCCCGCCGCTACCTGGTAAATCCGATGGCTGGGCGGTTCCGCCGTTTTCCCGGCGGTCTGCTTTTCTGGTGTATCCGCTGAAGTCAAGCCGCGCAGCTCCACGCGCAGAACCAAACCGTTGAATCCGGCGTCGGAAATCAGCAGGTTGCTGCCCCCGCCGAGGACAAAAACGGGAATCCGGCGCTGCTGCGCCCAGGCAGCCGCCTCGGCGACATCTGCCTCGCTCGTGGCCCTGACAAACCACCGCGCCGGACCTCCAACCGAGAACGTTGTCAACGGAGCCAGGGGCTTGTTTTCCTCAATGAGCATCGTTTCAAGGCTACACCACGGAAGACTCTGCAAAGGATTCGGCTGCGGTCCGTGACAGAGCCATCGCCGGCCTCCGGTTTTGCTCGCCCCTTTTCCCGCGCACCGGCACGAAACTGCACGAAAGCTGGAAAACCCTCTAGAATGAAGCCAGGCAACTTCCCTGCCGGAGGTAAACATGTACCCCGAATTGATGGTTCTTCCCATGCGAGAGGAGCTGACGCGAGCCGGAATCGAGGAAACCCGGACAGCTGCAGAGGTGGATGCAGCCCTGAGCAGGCCGGGCGTAACATTGCTCGTGGTCAACTCGATCTGCGGCTGCGCGGCGGGCAAGATGCGCCCCGGCGTCTGCCAGGCGCTTTCCGGTTCCGCCAACGCGCCCGATCACGCCATCACGGTTTTGGCGGGTCAGGACCGCGAAGCCACCGAGCGAGCCCGGAGCTACTTCGAGGGCAATCCACCCAGCTCCCCCGCCGTGGCTCTGCTGCGCGACGGCAAGCTGGTCTACCTGATGCAGCGCGCGGTCATCGAGCGGCTGACCGCCGAACAGATTGGCGCCGAACTCACGCGGGCCTTTGAAGAATTCTCCACGAAAACCGTCGCCTGAATTCACGCCTGCGCCGGATGGCCTTTTGGGGCAAAAGACCGTCTGGCGCAGCCTCGCGTTGCGCCGCCTTACTTGCGCGCGGCTGCTGCGGGCAGATTTTGAACCTTGCTATGCTTCAGCGAATAGCTGAAATAGATCACCAGCCCGATGAGCATCCAGGAGATCATGACCGCCCAGGTAATGAGCGGAAGATTGCTCATCAGATAAACGGCCGTCAAGATTCCCAGGATGGGCACCAGCGGCACCAGCGGCGTTTTGAAAGGGCGGTGCAGATCCGGCTGGCGCACACGCAGAACCCAGACACCGGCGCAAACGATGGTGAAGGCCAGCAGCGTGCCGATGTTGACCAGTTCGGCCAGCTTGTCGACGGGCAGAAATGCCGGCAGAATAGCCACCAGCGCGCCCACCACCATGGTCGAGATCCACGGGGTGCGGAACTTCGGATGGATGTCGGAGGCCCATTTGGGCAGCAGCCCGTCCCGCGACATCGAGAAAAAGACGCGCGACTGGCCGAGCAACATGACCAGCATCACGGTTCCCAGGCCGAAGACCGCGCCGATCTTGACCAGCATCGAACCCCAGCCGAGACCGGTCGCGTCGATGCCCAGGGCCACCGGGTCGGGAACATTCAGCGCCTTGTAGTTGACCAATCCGGTCAGGATGGTCGAAACCACGATGTAGAGAATCGTGCAGATGACCAGCGAGCCAAGGATGCCGATCGGCATGTCCTTCTGCGGATTTCGGGACTCCTGGGCAGCTGTCGAAACCGCGTCGAAGCCAATATAGGAGAAAAAGATCGAGGCCGCGCCCGTGGCAATGCCGTGCCAGCCGAAGTTGCCGTGCCCGTCGGCGGGCGGGATGAACGGGTGCCAGTTGGCCGCGGCCAGCGCCGGATGGCGGAACAAAAAGTAGCCGCCCACAACGATGAAGATGCCCACCACGCTCAACTTGACCATCACAATCGCCGTATTCAGATTGGCCGATTCCTTGATGCCAATGACGAGCACGGTGGTAATGACCAGGATGGCCAGAATGGCCAGCAGATTGAACAGCGCTGTCACATGCGGCAGTCCGGCCGCGCTCGTTCCCGGCGGCAGCGAGGTGAGCGGCAGCCAGCGATCTTGAAAATAGACCAGCACGGTGCCCGGCGTCGCCGTCAGCCGCGGAGGCAGCGTGATGCCCAACTGCTGCAGCAGGCTGTTGAAATACCCCGTCCAGCCGGCGGCCACTGTGGCCGCGCCAAAGCCATATTCCAGGGTTAGATCCCAACCGATGATCCAGGCCACGAACTCGCCCAGTGTGGCGTAACCGTAAGTGTATGCCGAGCCGGCGATGGGAATGATCGAGGCGAACTCGGCGTAGCACAGGCCGGCAAAGGCGCAGACAACGCCCGCCAGCACGAAGCTGAGCGCCACGGCCGGACCCGCGTGCAGGGCTGCGGCCTGGCCCGTGAGGACAAAAATTCCTGCGCCGATGATCGCTCCAATCCCCAGGGTGATCAGATTGACCGGGCCCAGCGAGCGCTTGAGCGTGTGCGCGCCCTCCTCGCTGGCCTCTTGCGAAAGCATCGACATCGGTTTAATACGCAGCAGTCTGGACATGAACGTGCGATTTCCTTCTCGAAGGTTGAGACCACGTCAAAATTCAGGGCGCAGGGTTTTCGCGAGCGAGCCTGCGCGACCAGAAAAGATACACAGGAATCCCCAGCAGAACCAGCGCCAGGCCCGGCCATGTGTACTGAGGCTTGTATCGCAATAATACGACACAGATCCAGCTCGCCATCAGAATGTACAGCGCCGGCAGCACCGGATAGCCCCAGGCCTTGTACGGCCGCGGCGCATCGGGCCGCTTGCGGCGCAGCACGAAGAGCCCGGCGATGGTGAGAATGTAAAATACCAGCACCGCGAAGATGATGTAATCGAGCAACTGGCTGTAGGAGCCGGAGACGCACAGCACGACGGTCCAGCCAGCCTGCACCATCAGGCCCACGGCGGGTGTCCGATAGCGCGGGTGCAAGCGGCCCACGGAGCGAAAGAAGAGTCCATCGCAGCTCATCGCGTAGTAAACGCGCGCGCCGGCCAGCGACATTCCGTTGGCGCAGCCGAAGGTTGAGATCAGGATGGCCGCAGCCATCAGCCCGGCGCCGCCGCTGTGAAAGATCTGTCCCAGCGCCGCCGTCGCCACGCGATCCTCGGTGGCGTGCTGGATGCCGCGCAGCAGCGCCGTGGCTCCGTTCACATCGCCATGCAATGGCAACACCAGCAGGTAGCCGAGAGAAACCAGAAAGTAGACCGTCAGGACAAACCCCGTGCCAAGGACCAGCGAAAGGGGAATGTTCCGCCGGGGATTCTTCACCTCGCCCGCCGTGAAAGTGATGTTGTTCCAGGCATCGGCTGAAAACAGCGATCCCACCTGCGCCACGGCCACAATCACAAAGAGATTCACCAGCACGATCGGTCCGCCAACGCCGACCTGGACCGGGTGCAGCGAACCCCATCCGGCGTTGCGCCAGAACTGGCTCCAGTGAGGTCCGAAGTTGGCCGCGATCGCCGTTGCACTGCGCCCGACCGTAAAGGTGAGCAAAACCAGCGCGGCCAGCGAAAGTGCCTTGGCCGAGGTGAAGATGTTCTGAATCAGCGCTCCCAGTTCGACGCCAAAAACATTGACCACAGCCAGCAAAACAACGATCGCGATGGCCACCAGGTTGGCTGTGCTGACGCCGATCTCCATGTTGCCCAGTACCATGGGCCCCACCCGGAGCGGCGGAACGTGGGCGATATGCCACAGCCAGCGGGTCGTCGAAACGGAGGGGAAAAAGACGCCCAGAAACTTTCCGAAGGCTACGCAGACGGCGGCAATCGTTCCCGTCTGGATGACCAGAAAGAGCGTCCAGCCGTAAAGAAATCCCCACAACGGACCAAGCGACTCGCGCAGATAGACATACTGGCCGCCTGCCCGCGGCATCATCGCCGCCAACTCACCGTAGCTGAGCGCGGCTGTCATCGTCAGAATGGCCGTGACCACCCAGGCTCCCAGAAACAGCGCCGGTGAGTCTGTGCTGCGGGCAATGTCGGCCCCGACGATAAAGATGCCGGATCCAATCATCGAGCCGACAACCAGCGCGGTCGATGAGAAAAGACCCAGGCTCTCCACCATACGCGAAGCATGGGCCGGAAGCTCGGAATCAGAAGGGGATGGAATCTCTGCCGTCGTCACTAGATGAAATTTGTAACGGATTTCATCGAAATTGTCTCTCTTTTTTCTCAACTGTACGAATTTCGTACAAAAAAACTCCGGCATCCGTTTTCTTCTGCGCACTTCCGGCAACTGCCGGGGCAACGCAACAACCGGAAAGCGCTGCCGGGAGAATCTCGTCGATGCAGAAATGGTTTTTCCGGTGGCCGGGCGCGGAATAACCTCGAGCCCGAAGCCGCGGCTATTCCTCCACTTCGCTTCTCCAGCGGCGAAACTCGGCGGCCGGATCAGGCTGACGAAAAAACGCTCCGGCCACCGCCAGCACCGTAGCGCCAGCCGCCAGAGTATCAACTGCCGCGGCCAGCGTCAGTCCTCCGACGGCCACCAGCACCGGGCCGTCACCAGCCTCGGCGCGGAGTCGTCGCACGCCGTTGATGCCGATGGGCGGCGTCGAAGTTTGTTTGGTCCGGGTGGGGAAAACCGGGCCGATCGAAAAATAGTCCGCGCCCGACTGCAAGACTCCCGGCAAAAGCGCCGCGCTGCCGCCCAAGGTACCAATCACACGATCCTCTCCGAGCAGCTTGCGGGCAGAGGCTGGCGTCAGGTCGCCGGCGTCTACATGAACTCCATCAAAGCCAATTCTATCTATCAGTTCAGCGCGATCATCGAGAATCAGCTTTACCTTTCCCGCAGGCAAAGCCGAGCGCAGAATGGAAGCATCGGCCAGCAGTTCCGACTCCGTGCCGATCTTGTTGCGATATTCAAGCAGAGTGACGCCGGCCGCGGCCAGTTCTTCGCCCAGCCGGTGCAGAAACTCCGCGCGACCGGTCGAGGGAATCGTGGAGGCATCCAGAATGGGATACAACTTGGGAAAAGAGAATGACATGGCACGAGAATAGACGATATGCCGGGGATGTTGTACCCGTTCCGCCTCTCTTTTTGCCTTGCCGGGGCCTGGCCGGCCGAAGTCAGGGCCGCAGGTTCCCCGAATCCGCTGTCAGTCTGCGCGGAATGGGTCCGGTCAGAAAGCGATGCAAAGCGAGTTGTTTCTCCGCATTTTCTCTTTTCGCTCTTTCGCTCTAGCGGAACCGCGTCGAGACGAAGGAGGCCGAAAAAGCCTCCTGCCAGCCAGGAGCGCCGCCCAGCGGCAGCGGACCGCTGATGGGAAGGTCCGTGGGGAGCGGAATCGGCTCTGGTGCCGGTGGCTGGACCTGGAGATAGTTTTCGTGTCCGTAATTCCATTTTTCGGGGATCTGGCAGGGTGGCTGGTAGTGCTCGGGGCGCGAAAACGGTCCGAAGCGGCCGAGAGCGGATTCCCACCATGGATGCTCGCGATCGATGATCTCCGCGGACAGGTCGCCGAGGGGAAAAGCCCAGCGCAGCACTTCATCCTTCTTCGATGCCAGGACTGAAATGACCTCCACCTTGGGCGGCACGGCGGCGAATTCACCCGTCAGGCAATGATCCGAAACGGCTCCGGCCATCACGATTGCACGCCGCACGGGTCTCTTCGTCCTGTGGATCGTCTGCAGGATCACGCGCGCCCCCAGGCTATGGGAAACGAACGAAAGACTGACGGCGTTCTGAAAGTTCCGGTTCACGAACTCTGCCAGCCGGTTTCCGGAATCAGTGGCATGCCGCGGCTCGACAGGATAGCTCAGTGTATGCCAGAACTCCGAGTCTCCCGGCCACAAGAACCCGATAAAAGCTCCGGGAAACGGGGCGGGACCCAGCAGCGACTCCCAATCAGACAGCATCTCGATGCCTTGGGCGCGATTGGTGTTGAATCCGTGCGTGGCAATCATCACGTCGCGGCCATGAACGAAACTCTCCAGATCGCCCGGCGACAGTTCCCGGTAGTTGGTGCGGCTGGTGCCCGTGCGGATCAGCACCTCATCGCCGACCGCACCGCCTCCCCAGGCGGTGCGGACATCGAGAAATGCGGTCATCGCCCCCCCTGTCTCTTCGCCATCTGCAGGGTGTCGACGGCTGTGGCCAGGGCCGTGGAAAGATCCTTGGCGACAGGCGCCAGCGGCGTGGCCAGCAGGCCGGCAAGCAGCGCCAGAATGGCATCCGGGGAGGACCAGAACTGCCCTCCACCGTCGAGCGACCAGCCGCCCGCGATGGCCAGCGCCACAGCCGCACAGGCCGCCAGCGAGCGGGTGAAATTGCGATAAACCTGCTCGGAGCTCTGGTAAGCCTCATCGAGCAGGGCGGTCAGGATCAGGTCAAAGCGAGAGAATGCATCGCTTTCGGCAGGAGAGAGTGGAGAAGCCGCGGCCTGAAGGGCTGCCGCCCGGCCGAGCCGTTCCGGATCGACTCCCGCCCTGTCCGCGACGGCGGCGGCGTTTGAACTGTTCAGATGCAGCTTGATGAGCGATTTTGCAATCGACTTCTGACTGACGAGATCGACGCCATTGACCCAGTTGGCCTCCAGGGTTTTCAGCATCTCGCCCTGCGCCAGACCGTTGAGTGGACCCGTCGCGCCGGCGCTTTCCGGGGCCAGACCGGAAACCACCTGGCGGATATGCTTCCAGCCCGCCCGGTTGATGCCGCCGAAGACCGGCTTGGCTGCTTCCACAAGTCCAAAAGCAGCTGTTCCCAGCCCTGCGATGGCGGCGATGACCTGCCCCAGTTGCAACTCGCGCAGTTCATGGATCATCGGTTTTGCCTCCTCTTGCAGGTCACTCTACAGGAAGAAGCCCATAAAACCGGCAAAACGGCGCGGCAAGCTGATTCACCGGCAGATTTCTTCAGCGAACCCGTCAGTGCGGTCTCACTCCTTGTCGGCCAGGAACCGCTCCATGAACTTGGTGTCGAACTCGCCGGAGCGAAAGCCGGCATCGGCCAGGATAGCCTGGTGCAGCGAAATCGAGGTGTGAATCCCCTGCACGATGAACTGGCTGAGTGCGCGCTCCATTTTGGCGATGGCCTCCTGGCGGTCGTGCCCGTGGACAATCAGCTTGGCGATCAGCGAATCGTAGTAAGGCGGCACGATCCCCTCGGCGTACTGCGCCGTGTCCACGCGCACGCCATTGCCGCCCGGTACATTGAAGGCCGTGATCTGGCCCGGCGAGGGGGTGAATTTCTCTGGATGTTCGGCGTTGATGCGGCACTCGATCGCATGGCCGCGCAACTCGAGCTGCGGGGGCAGAATCGACTCCAGGCGCTCGCCGCCGGCGATGAGCAACTGCGCCTTCACGATGTCCACTCCGGTGACGGCCTCGGTGACGGGGTGCTCCACCTGGACACGGGTATTCATCTCGATGAAGTAAAGCTGCCCATCCTCATCCATCAGGAACTCAACCGTCCCGGCATTCTGGTAACCGATCTCGCGGAGACAGTTGCACAGGGTACGGCCAATCTCTTCGCGCATCGCAGGCGTTATCTGGAGCGAGGGCGACTCTTCAATCAGTTTCTGATGCCGGCGCTGGATCGAGCACTCGCGCTCGAAGAGCGATACCACGCTGCCATGCTCATCGGCCAGCATCTGAAACTCGATGTGACGGGGTCGCTCGAGGAACTTCTCCATGTAGAGATCGCCATCGCCAAAAGCATTGGCGGCTTCGCTGCTCGCCGCGTGAAAGAGGTTGGGCAGATCATCCGGGTTGCGCACGATTCTCATGCCGCGCCCGCCACCGCCGGCTTTGGCCTTGAGAATCACCGGATATCCCACCTTCGTGGCCCAGTCGTGCGCCGCCTCCACGGTTCTGATGACGCCGTCCGAACCGGGAAGAATCGGCACTTGCGCCCTTTTCATCGTCTGGCGCGCCTTTTCCTTTTCGCCCATCAGCCGCGTGACTTCGGGCGGCGGGCCGATGAACTTGATGTTCGAGACGCGGCAGACTTCGGCGAAGTTGGCGTTTTCGCTCAGCAGACCGTAACCGGGATGAATTGCATCCACGTCGGCGATTTCGGCCGCGGAGATGGCCGCCGGCACGTTCAGGTAACTGTCGGCCGATCGCGGCGGCCCGATACAGATCGCCTCGTCGGCAAAACGCACGTGCAGCGCATTGCGGTCCGCCTCGCTGTAAATGGCGACCGTGCGGATGCCGAGCTCCCGGCAGGCGCTCAGGATACGCAGGGCAATTTCTCCGCGATTGGCAACCAGAACTTTACGAAGCATTTCCGACCCTTTGTGCGGGACGAACGCGGCAGAGAGGCTGCTGCCGGCCGAACTGAGCCGGCAGCAGCCCGGCTCGGCACGCTGTCGTTCGCCGCCATCCTCTGCGTTCTTTCGGCTAATCCAGCCGGATGGAAAAGAGCGGCTGCCCGAACTCGATGGGCTGGCCGTTGGACACCAGGCATTTGACAATCTCGCCGGCGGCGTCCGACTCAATCTCGTTCATCAGCTTCATGGCCTCGATGACGCCCACCACCTGCCCTTTGGAAACGTGGTCGCCCACGGAAACAAACGGCGCGGCACCGGGCGAGGGCGAACTGTAGAAAGTGCCGACAATCGGCGCTTTGATCAGGTGCAGCCCTGTCTCGGCGCCCGATGCAGGCGAAGGCGCGGATGGAGGAGCAGGCGGTGCGGAAGGAACAGGCTGCGGCACAAACATCGGCACGGACGGCGGGACTGGCCGCGCAAAATCGCCCCAGGCCGCGGGGCTGCCTTCCGCCCGGGCAAACTTGAGACGAAGCTTCTCCCCTTCCCTGTCCAGATCAAATTCCGCGATCGGATACTCCCGCAACATTTCGATCAGTTGTCTCAGTTCCGCGATCTCTTGTGGTTTCATTCGTTCCTTTGCCTCCCCGCGCAGGACGGGACCGGTTAGATGAAAATTCGTTCAGAGTTCAATCAGCACCTTGGGCGCGGGGGTCAGCACCTGGCCCCCGCTGCCTGTGACTGCCACCATATCCTCAATGCGGATGCCGTATTTACCGGCCAGATAAATCCCCGGCTCAATCGTGACCACCATGCCAGCCTGCAGCCGTGCGGGCTGGCCGGCGCCAATCCGCGGAGGCTCGTGAATTTCCAGCCCGAGGCCATGGCCTGTCGAATGAGAAAATGCCTCTGCGAATCCCGCCTGGCGCAGCACACTGCGGGCTGCCTCATCAATCTCCGCGCAACTGACGCCGGCGGCGACAGCGGCCAATGCCGCTTCCTGTGCCTCGCGCACCGCCTCATATCCCTTCCGCACTGCTGAGCTGGGTTGGCCCAAGTGTACAGTACGGGTCATGTCCGAGCAATAGCCCTTCAGGACCACGCCGAAATCGAGCGTGACCAATCCTCGCCGCGGCAACCGGGCGGATGTGGCGCGTCCGTGAGGCAGAGCGGAGCGGACGCCGGAGGCAACGATGGTTTCAAACGACATGCCCTCGGCACCCAGCAGGCGGGCCTGATGCTCGATCTCCGCCGCCACCTCGCGCTCCGCCAGACCCGGCCGAAGAAAGCTCAGAATGTTTTCAAAGAGCCGGGTGCCCACCAGCGCTGCCTCAATCATGAGTGCCAGCTCATCCTCATCCTTGATCTGGCGCAGCGGTTCGACCAGCGGAGCGGCAATGGCAGAAAGAAAGTTGCGGCGCAAGGGCGCATCCAGCGCGGCCTTCCACCGGGCCAGTTCAGAAAGGGTGGTCCGGTCAGGGTCAAAGCCGGCGAGTTTGACGCCGGGCTGCGCGGCCAGCCATTGAACGGCAGCCACCGATGGAGAACTGGAAACAATCTCAACCGCGGCGGCAGAAACCTCTTCGGCAGCCTGCTGCAGATAACGGCCGTCGGTGAACAGCCGGGCGCTGCGCCGGGTGATCGCCAGCGCGGCGCTCGATCCGGTGAAACCGCAGAGATAGCGCAGGTCAGGAAGATGCGTGACCAGAAGGCCGGAAAGCCCGGCATGGGTCAATCGGCGGCGCAGAAGGCCGATGCGGCGAAAATGGTTCACGCGGTCTAGGATAAACCACAGAAATCGGTGATGAGCAATTGCCGGGCCGGGCGGAACAGACACGCCCCGCCTCGATTGTGAATTCAAGATTCGGATCCCGGAATCAATTCGAGCTAAAGCGCCGAACGAACCGGTTTTTTCTGCTGGGGATCGAGTTCGACTTCGGCGGCGTGCAGATCGCTCTGCCGGTCCATCCACTCGTTCAGCCGGGAACGCTTGAAGCGCCAGCGGTTGCCCAGCTTGAAGGCGGGCACAAACCCCTCCGAGGCGTACTTGTAAAGCGTGTCGGAAGAGATGCCAAGATAATCCGAGGCTTGGCGAATATCCATGACTTCGCGCACCTCGGGGGTTAGCAAATTGGAGCGCGCTGCGGAGTTGCGCATGATAGCCTCCGAGGCAGCAAGTCGCCTCAGAAAAGATTCCGGCCAATCCGCCGGTAGTCCTCTGTATAACGCGGTTTGCCTGAAACTTTCAAGGATTTTCCGGAAGCTTCAGGAAATTCAATGTCTTTTCGGGCCTCGCATCGGGTTTCTGCCGGCAATGATCCTCGAAAACTTCTCCGTCTGGGGAGGAATCACCTCCGTCAATCTTCTCCATGCTCTGTTGAACGGCCTGGCCCGAAGTGTTGCCCGGTTTGTGGCCACGCCAGCAGCAGAGTTTCCCTGCACAGAAAGGCCGAACTTTGCCGCGCTGGAACAACCGCCTTAAACGCGGCCCTTCATCAGCCGTTGCAGGAATTGATCCAGAGTCCTGCGGTCCGCGCTGACTGAATGAGGATCAAGCTGATTCCGTGCGCCCGGAGTATCCTGCGGAATAAATTGCAAACCGACACCGTCATCGCCCCACCGTACCGCCCGCGAAAGCACGGTAATCGAATGCACGGGCGTTTCTGCGTCTTCTCCCGACTCCCGCAGAGTCAACTGGATCAAGGTGCCCGGATACCAGCGTTCCTCCGTGATCACATAAAGTCCCGTCGAACTGACATCCCGAACCGGGTGCGGTGTCGCGGCGGCGCCTGTCCAGTAATATGCCGCCAGGCCGGACATCTGTGCACGCGCGGCTTTGCGCGGATCGGGAGACAACCAGCGCTCCAGCCAGCTTTTCGGCGGTTTTTCCTGCTTCGTTTCCGGATCGATCAGCCCCGTCTCATCGGGCCTCGGCAAATTCTGGATCCTCTGCGCGGCCTGTTTCTCGGACTGTCCTCGAGTGCCATTGTTTCTCGCTGGCGCCTCCTCGTATCCTGCCGCGCCGCGCACCGCACTGGCGCCGGAAGCGGAACTGGAAAGCCGTTCCAGACGGCGCTGCATCTCCTCAGCCACACAAAGCACCAACTGATCGTCCGGTTGCGTTTGCGAAGAGTAAATCGAGTGCGCGGGCAGAGCCAGAACGCTGGCGACCTGGGAAGTTAAAGCCGTGGCGCAAAAAGTCGGAAACGACTCGACGACTTCAAGAGCCCGGCAGGTTCCGTCCAGATAGATCAAATCGAGCGGGGCACGCAGATCTGTTTCGGGAATCCCGCGAAACGGCGCGATCCAGAGACCTTCCCCGGACTTGAGATCCAGCTCTCCAAGCAGGTTGCCAAGATCCTTGTAGGACAAATCGGCTACCGCGACTTCAAGGCCGAGAAAGCATTCGCGCGTCTGGTTGTATGCGCACAGTTTTCGTAATGCCATGAAACCTCCCGCCAGCAGCGAGGATCAAGCCTGACGGGCGTCATCCCAGCACCCAACGATCCAACTCGCGCTTTGCAGCCAAAACCATCAGAACAACTCCTTTCTCAGGAATCATCCGGCAAAAAGCTGAACCTGCCTTTTCGGGCAGGTGAAAGTTTTCTCCTCGGCCGAAGGTCCGCGCAGGGACATAACACCCCTTCCCGCTTTGCTGCAGGGGTTCGGTAACATCGCCGGCCCAACCAAAGATACGATGATGAATGCAGCAGCAGGATCGGCCAGCGCAATCTGCGCGTCTTGGCAGCATCGCTGGCCTATCCCGAGAGTCGTCCCTTACTTGGTCCGTGTGCGGCGGCGCTGGATTAAGACAACCAGCACGATAACAAACAATACAGCTGCGACCGCCCGGACGATTGTGACTGTATGATCCATGTGACTCCTCCTTCCCTCAATGTTGATTAAGCACCTTGAATGATTCAATGATGGAAATCATCGCAGGTCCCAAAGTGACCACGAAGAGCGATGGAAAGATGAAAAACACCAGCGGGAAAACCAGCTTGACCGTGGTTTTTGCGGCCGCCTCTTCGACGGCCTGCACACGCTGGGTTCGCAGCGTATCGCTGTGAACGCGCAATGTCTTGGCAACGCTGGTTCCAAAATGTTCCGCCTGCACCAGCATGGAAACGAGATTGCGGACGCTATCCACGTCCGTACGTTCCGACATATGCTTCCAGGCTTCGGAGCGCGGACGCCCGGCGCGCTGCTCGAGCACAACCAGGCTCAGTTCATCGCACAGTTCGGGCTGTGCTTTTTTCAATTCTTCGGACGTGCGCACCGTTGCCTGATCCAGGCTGAGCCCGGCTTCGATGCAGATCACCAACAGGTCCAGAACGTCGGGCAAGGCGCGGCGGATACGGTGCTGACGGGTCGAAATTCTCCTTCCCAGCCATAGATCCGGCGCGATAAATCCCAGGATCAGCGCCAGCATATACACAAAAAAGGGATTGATGCGTCCCAATCCGGTGATCAGCGCGAGCAGGCAGAGAAGCAGGGGAACAAGCACCTTCGAGCCATAGAAGATTTTGAGCGCCGATTCATCGCGATAGCCGGCACGTTGCAGTCGCTGCCGGACCTGGGAAACCTCAGCCTGACTCTTCGGCACGATATTTTCAAAGCGTTCCACCAGATCGCCGATGGAATAACCCGTCTCCTGGATGGTGTTCAACAGGGATTTCTGTTTGGGCCGGGGGTTGATCGCATCGAAGATGCGATCCAGCATTTCCTCCCGATAGAACAGCAGCAGGCCACCGCTGATGATCAGGATGAAAACGATCACAAAGGTCAGAATTGCGAAATACATGCCTTCCCCCTCAGACATCCATATTGACAATGTGGCGAATGATCAGGCCACCCACCACAATGGAACCGCCCGCATACCAGAGCATCCTGATTCCGGTTGGATTCTTCCACAGGATACTCATCATTTCGGGATTGACAGCAAAGAGAGCGGCTCCCAGAACAATCGGCAGCAACGTGAGGATCAACCCGGTCAGACGCCCCTGCGCCGTGTGCACGGCCACCTGCCGCTTGAGACGGAACCGTTCGCGGATGACATGGGCGGTCTTGTCGAGAACCTCGGCCAGATTGCCACCCGTCTCCTTCTGGATCATGATGGCAGTCGCCACGATGCGAAGATCCTGGAGGGGAACACGCCGGATGAGGTTGTCAAGAGCGGCTTTCAGTTCGAGCCCGAAGTTCTGCTCTTCGAAGCACGCCTTGAATTCATAGCCGATGGGATCGGCGCATTCTTTCGCCACCGATCCCATGGCAGAGATGAAACTCTGTCCGGCGCGCAGCGCGCTCACCATCAAATCCAGAGCCTCCGGCAGCCCCTGCTGAAAGCGCTCAAGACGCTTCGCGCGTTTGCGCAGAACCCATGCGAAGGGCGCTCCACCGAACAGCAGTCCGACTGCCAGAGCGATCAGCAGAGAGTCAAAGCGGGCATAAGCCAGATACGCCGGAAGCATGAAACAGAGTGCGCATCCAGCCAGCAATCCGCCGGCGGTCCAGCGCAGCTCTGCTTGATAAAGCAATGTCTGCAGGCGCGGCGCCACCTCGTACCTTTCCAGCCTTCGGTGGAGCCAGGGAATGGCGCTCAGCGTATCGCTTTTGCGAAGATCGACGAGTTGCTCGCGCACATCTTGAGTATCGGTAGCCAGGGCCGAATCGAGCGTCGCGTGAACCTGCTTGGCATGCTGGGCGGCTCCGGAAGTCATGGCGACCGCCAGCAGGGCAACAACCCCGAAGATGCCCAGAAATGTCAAACCAATGATCAATCCCATAGCAGCGGCTCTCCTTTCCTCAGTTGACCGGCGTTTCGCGCTCGAACAGGACCGGTGGCAGAACGATGCCCGACACACGCAGCCGTTCAAGGAACCGGGGACGAATACGGGTGGGCTGAAATACGCCGATCACCTTGCCGTCGGGTCCGATTCCTTTTTTCTGGAAGGTGAAGATCTCCTGCATGCTGATCACGTTTTCTTCCATGCCGGTAATCTCCGAGATGCTGGTAACCTTGCGGCTGCCGTCGCTCAGGCGGTTGCACTGAATGACAATCGTGATGGCGGACGCGATCTGCAGGCGGATGGAGCGTTCCGGAATGTTCATATTGCCCATCATGACCATCGACTCGAGCCGGGCAATGGCGTCGCGGGGAGTGTTGGCGTGAATGGTTGTCATTGAACCTTCATGACCGGTATTCATGGCCTGGAGCATATCGAACGCTTCTTCTCCGCGCACCTCGCCGATGATAATCCGGTCGGGACGCATGCGCAGCGCGTTGATCAACAGTTGCCGCTGCATGATTGCCCCCTGCCCTTCGATATTGGGCGGACGGGTTTCGAGGCGCACGATGTCTTCTTGTGCCAGGTGAAGTTCAGCCGCGTCTTCAATCGTGACAATGCGTTCGCTGCGCGGAATGTACTGCGAAAGAATGTTCAGGAAGGTCGTCTTGCCGGCGCCGGTTCCGCCCGAGATCAGGATGCTGATCCGGGCCTTGACAGCCGAGCTGAGCACTTCCATCATCTCTGGTGAAACGGTCTTCAACTGGACCAGCTGATTGGCGGCCAGCGGACCTGTGCCGAAGCGGCGGATCGACAGCGACGGCCCATCGAGCGCCAGCGGCGGAATGACGGCATTGACACGGGATCCATCGGGCAGCCGGGCATCGACCATGGGCGAGGACTCGTCGACCCTGCGACCCACACGCGAGACAATGCGATCGATAATCTGCAACAGATGGCGGTCGTCGCGAAAGGTCGTGTCCACCCGCTGCAAAAGCCCTCCCTTTTCAATGAACACATGATCCTTGTCGTTGACCAGAATGTCGGAAATCTTGGAATCGCGCAGCAACGGCTCGAGTGGTCCCAGGCCGAAAACCTCGTCGAGCAAATCGGTCTGAATCTTTTCCTGTTCCTCGAAGTTCAGCGGCACCCTCTGCTCGGCGATGATTTCCTTCACGATACCGGCCACTGCCTGGCGCGCCTGATTGGAATTGACGCGCGACAGTTTCTCCAGATCCAGCTTGGAGATCAGGGTGCGGTGTATTTCCGCCTTGTACTTTTCCAGATTCAGCAGTTCCACGTTTTACCTTTCGTCAGGGAGAGAGTACGTATCACGTTACCATCTATATTCATCGTCTCCATCCTGAAAAAGCTAAGAAGCTGGAGATCCGTCATTCGCCCAGCGCGAAGACCACCTTCACCGTGGTTTCCACGTCCACAGGCTCGCCGTTGAGCCGATAGGGCCTGTAACGCCAGTTCCTGACGGCATCAATCGCGGCGGTGCGTAACATCTCGGGTCCGGAGAGAACTCTTGGGTTTTCGATCGCTCCGGTTTTGGAAATGGTGGCGTCAATCACCACAGTACCTGAAATGCGGGCCATCTTGGCAATTTCCGGATAAACCGGATCGATTCTTTTCACCAGCAATCCGCCCGCAATCCCCGCCGAAAGCCTGACTTTCTGGGGAATGAACTGCACCCGGGGCGCCGCCTGCTTGCTGAAAACACTGCTTCCACCATCAAAATTCTCCGCTCCTGCTGCGGCAAAATTCGTGGCGGGCGGGGTCGCGATATTGCCTGCCTGGACGCCGTCATGAATCCGCGAGGGCGCGACCAGCTGCTGGCTCATCGTTTGCGACTGCGAAGTGAGAGCCGGCTGGGCGTTCGGGGACTCGGCCGCCGCCGTGGATGCAACAGCCGCCGCCGGCTTTGGGAGCGCCGGCTGGGCGGGCGTGCCCGGTGCCGCCATCCGCGGCGAACTTGTCATCGCCGAACGCTGCTCATCCGTCTGCTTCGTCGCGACTGCACGGGAATGGATTTTGAAGTAGCCAAACGCAGCCAAAAGAAG
>JBMFHN010000010.1:0-10316 GCA_049976805.1 Occallatibacter sp.
CGGCGGCGAAGTTCGTAAAGTGCAGCGTGGGCCAGGCAGTGAACGGCGCCCGCTCCAGGCTTGGCCAGAACCAGGCCAGAAAGCTGGAAAGGCCGATGCAGCCCGAGGCGATCGAGAGCGGCGCGGTGAAGCTGAGCTGCCAGACGTAGAGAAAGCTGAGCCAATTGCCGGCGCGCCGGGGGCCGTAGATCTCGCGCAGGAACGCGTAAGATCCGCCGGCACGCGGGAAGGCTGCTCCCAGTTCGGCCCATACCAGCCCGTCGGCCACGGCGATGGCCGCGCCCAGCACCCAGGCCCAGACAGAAAGCCGGCGGCCGGCGGCGGCAATCACCAGAGGCAGCGTGATGAACGGGCCGACGCCGATCATCTCCAGCATGTTGAACAGCACCGCCGAGCGCAGGCCGATGCGACGCTGCAAGTGACTTTCGGAGCTGGTCTGGAGGCATGCCATCGGGCTGGTTCGCTCCCCGGATTGTACACTGACGGCAACGATGATTTCCTTCGTAAGAGACGTGCGGACGGCGGTGGGCAAGACTTCAGGGAGGCTGATTCTTGCCGGATTGATCCTGACTGGAGCGCAGTTGCTGGTGGCGCAGAGCCGGGCGCAGCAGACGGCCGCCGAGCACACGGCGGCAGCAGCGGTTTCTTCTGCCGAGCCGACTCCCTTTGCCCTGCCGATTGCCGAGGACCGCGGCGCAGCGGCTATCGAACAATCCCTCCGGCGCCTGCAGACGACAGCCAGTGTGCTGATGATCGTGGCCCATCCGGACGATGAGGACGGCCCGCTGCTGACGTATCTGTCGCGCAGGATGGGCGCGCGCGTGACGCTGTTCACGCTGACCCGGGGAGAGGGCGGGCAGAACGCGATGTCGGCCGACGCCTACGACGCTCTGGGACTGATCCGCACCAATGAGCTGCTGAAAGCGGACGAATTTTATGGTGTGCGTCAGATCTGGGGAACGGAGGTGGACTTCGGCTTTTCGAAGACGCAGAAAGAATCCTTTGCCAAATGGGGCCACCAGCGCGTGCTTTACGACGCCGTGCTGGCCGTGCGGCGGACGCGGCCGCAGGTGATCGTCTCCACCTTTGTCGGCGGCGTCAGCGATGGGCACGGCCATCACCAGGTGGCGGGCGAAATTGCCCAGGAGGCCTTCAAGGCTGCCGCTGACCCGCGCGTATTTCCCGATCAATTCAAGGAGTACAACGTCGCGCCGTGGCAACCGCTGGCGGTTTACTCGATGGAACCCTTTGCGCAGATCGTCGGCGGAAGGATCTTCGACTATGCAACCGGCAAGTGGGCCGCAGCGCGCTTCAAAAACTATGTGACCGGGGCGTGGACCGAAGGCGCGCTTTCGGTGGATGCAACGCTGCCGGTGGGTGCGCTCGACCCGGCGCTCGGCCGCAGTTCTGTGCAGATTGCGCGCCAGGGCTGGGGCGAGCAGAAATCGCAGAACGGCGGCGCGGATCCGGCGCTGAGCGGACCGGCGACGACCAGCTATCACCTCTGGGCGGTTGTTCCTGCAGCGGCGCCAGCGGCGAACGAGAAAAACGCCGTCCGGTCGCAGGCCTCCGAGAACAGCCTTTTTCACAACCGCAAGGTGTGGATCGACACTCGCCTTGCGGGTCTGGCGCGGCTGGCCGGAAACCATCCGCCCGCATGGCTCACGAACGGGTTGAACAGCGTGGATCGTGAAATCGCCGCGGCGGAATCCCTTTGCGCCAGCCGGAATGACCTGACAATTGCGCACAGGCTCGCTCCGGCCTATCGGCAAACGCTGGAGTTGCGCGCGCGCGTGGCCGCCAGCGGCCTCGATAAAGAAGCCCAGGCCAGCCTGCTCTTCGAGATGGATGTCAAAATCCATGAATTTCAGACCGCGTTCAGGAATCTTTTGGGCCTGGAGATGATCGCTTTCACCACCGAGGCGTCGAGCGCGCCGGGCAACACAAGCGCCCGAGGCGATTCCGCCGACGAGACGCCGCGCAGCGTGGTGCCAGGCGAGAAGTTTCGCGTGCGGGTCCACGTCGCGCAAGCCACGGACGCAACCCGGCTCAGCCGTGTGTGGATCGAGAGCCAAAGCGGCGACAGATGGCCGTCGGCGCTTCTGACAGGCGCGCTCAATCCCGCGGCGCCGGTATCCGATCCGATCTTCAGCGTGCGCGTGGCCGGAAACGCCACGCCGACTCAGCCTTACTTTACGCGGCCTTCGATCGAACAGCCGTATTACGATCTGACCCGGCCAGTGGACCGGGGACGTTCGTTCGTCCCCTGGCCGCTCGACGCCTGGGCGGAGTTCAGCTTTGACGGCCTTCCCATTCGCATCGGGCAGGTTGTCCAAACCATGCAGCGCGTGCATGGAGCAGGCGGCATCTATGAGCCGCTGGTGGTCACGCCGGCCATCGGTGTGCGCCTTGAGCCAGAAGCCAGCATTCTGCCAGCAGACGGCTCGGCGCTTCCGGTCGCGGTCACGGTGCATACGGAAGGCGCGGCCGAGGGCACGGTCGCGCTCGAACTGCCAGCCGGCTGGCGCGCACGCCCCTCGGAAGCGCATTTT
The DNA here is from genome assembly GCA_049976805.1 of Occallatibacter sp. Classification (GTDB taxonomy): domain Bacteria; phylum Acidobacteriota; class Terriglobia; order Terriglobales; family Acidobacteriaceae; genus Telmatobacter. Next base: position 2,553 of record JBMFHN010000010.1, read on the forward strand.
CACCGGACGGAAGCCGGCGACACGGAGCCGATGCTCTTCTCCGTCAGCCCGGACGGCGCCGGGATTGGCGCGTACACCATCGGCGCGGTGGCGCGGGTGCGCGGGCGCACGTACTCAACCGGCTGGCGGAGTGTAGGCTATCCGGGACTGCTTCCTTATAACCTTTACCGGCCCGCGCGGATGAAGACCCGCAAGGTGGACGTAAAGCTGGCCGCCGGACTGCGCGTTGGCTATGTGATGGGCACCGGCGACCGGGTTCCCCAGGCCATCGCGGCCCTGGGCGCAGCGCCGCATCTGCTCACCGGCGCCGAACTGGATTCGGGCGACCTGTCCCGATGGAATGTGATCGTCGTCGGCATTCGCGCCTACGCCGCGCGCCCCGAACTGGTCCGCGCCCAGCCCCGGCTGAACGAGTTTGTCCGCCGCGGCGGAACCTTGATCGTCCAGTACCAGAGCGCCAGCTTTCCCGCGCCGTTTCCCTTGTCCATGGGCGCAAGGCCGGAGCGGGTGGTGGACGAGCAAGCGCCGGTCGAATTGCTCGATCCGGCGAATCCGCTGCTCACCTGGCCCAACAGGATTACAACGGCGGATTTCGCGGGCTGGGTCGAGGAGCGCGGCCACTCCTTTCTCGATCGCTGGGACCCGCACTACACGGCGTTGACCGAGACGGCTGATGCAGGCCAGGCGCCGCAGCGCGGAGGACTGCTGGAGGCGCACTGCGGACGGGGAACTTATATTTATGTGGCCTACGCGCTCTATCGGCAGTTACCCGAGTTAGTTCCCGGAGCTTACCGGCTGCTGGCCAATCTACTCAGCGCGGGAAGGGAAATCACCGCGCCCGCCCATTGAGAGAGAATACGTCCGGTTTCACCCCCGCATTGCCATTTCCCTTTCGAGAAATCTCTCATCCAGGTGATTCAGGATCGAGTAAAAATAAGTTATATGAAAAGAAAGTTAATTTATCAATCAAAACCGCATGATATCGAGCGCTGATAACTCTGTTAAATCTGCATGAATTTCGTTGAATATTCATCTTCATCTGCGAGTCTTGAGATCGAAGATCGCCAGAGATAACTTCGCTTGCGCGGATTCCTGCTCTCCGGCGGTTGATGCTGAACCCGCTTACCGGTGAAGGCTGCCTCCGGCCCGGTCTGTTGCACGGTCGGGATGCGGAAGATCAGGATGCTCGATTCGCCACGCGAGCGCAGTCACCATGAATCCGACTCGAGAGGGAAAGAGAGGCCCAATGAATTGCAGACTCAAAATTGCTGCCGCGGCTCTTCTGGCAGTGAGTTTTGTCGCTTCCTACGGACAATCCAGTGAAGCCAGAACGTCCATGAAAAAGCACACGGCAACCGGGAGGGCCAAGGCTGCATCGAGCCCCACGGTTGAAGAACAGATTCAGGCTCTGCGTCAGGAGCTGGAAGGCCAGATCGAGAATCTGAAGAACCAGCTGGCAGAAAAGGACGCGCAGCTCAAGCAGGCGCAGCAGTCGGCTGCTCGTGCAGAGGACGCGGCCACCAAGGCAGAGGCCGCGGCTTCCTCTGAACAGCAGGTGGTCAATGAAAACTCCACCGCGGTCAGCACACTTCAATCGAACGTAAACGATCTCAAAGGCACACAGGCTTCGCTGGCCACGACCATCTCCGACGAAACGGCCAAAATCAAGAAAGAGATCACCTACCCCGACGAGATTCACTTCAGAGGCATCACGATCTCGCCCACAGGCAGCTTCCTGGCGGCCGAAACCTACTGGCGCAACGCGGCCACAGGAGGCGGTCTGAACACGCCTTTTACCGGCATTCCGCTGCAATATTCAGATGAAGCGCAGATGAGCGAGTTCGACGGCACCGGCCGTCAGTCGCGCGTGGCCATCAAGGCAATCGGCAAACTGCCGTACATGACCTTGACTGGTTACTACGAGATGGACTGGCTGGGCACGGGCATCACCTCGAACAACAACCAGAGCAACAGTTATGTTCTGCGCATGCGCCAACTGTGGGCGGATGCAAGGTTGAACGACGGCTGGGATTTCTCGGGCGGCCAGGGATGGTCGCTGGCGACTGAAACCACGCAGGGGCTGAGACGAGGAACGGAGATCCTTCCGTGGACGATCGATCCCCAGTACGAAGCCGGCTTTGTGTGGACGCGCCAGTACAGCTTCCGCGTCACCCGCGACATCAACAACAAGTACTTCCTCGGCGTCTCTGCAGAAGCCGCTGAAACCCTGAACCCGGCCGGCTCCATCGTCTTCAATAGCGGCACCACCGTCCTGCTCGGCAGCGCCGGAGTCGGCGGCGGACTCTACAACCCCACGGCCAACTACTCCTTCAACCTGACGCCGGATTTCGTGGCCAAGCTGGCTGTTGAACCGGGCTGGGGCCACTGGGAACTGTTCGGCATCGGCCGCAGCTTCCGCGACCGCATCTACGTGACCGACGAGACGCCGAACAACAGCACGTCGTGGGGCGGCGGCATCGGCGGCGGTTTCCGCGGTCCGCTCTTTGACAAGAAGGTGACCATCGGTATGAAGGGCCTGTGGGGCACGGGCGTCGGCCGCTACGGATCGTCCACCATCGCCGACGTGACCATCGAGCCCAACGGCGTGATCGCCCCGTTGCACGCCTTCTCCGCGTTGAGCAGCGTGGAGCTGAATCCCAACAAGCGCCTGTTGATCTACCTCAACTACGGCGGCGACTACATCTACCGCGACATCCTCAGCACCACCGCCAATGTCGGCTACGGCAACCCGCTGGCCCCGATGGGCGGATGCAACACCGAGGTTGCGGCAACCAGTTCGTATAGCAACGGCGGAACCGGCTTCGGCAACAACTCCAACCCTGCCAGTTGCAGCGGCAATACCAAGGACGTTCAGGAAGCTACGGCTGGTTACTGGTTCAAAATCTACGATGGTCCCATGGGCAGCCTGCGCCAGGGCCTGCAATACAGCTACATCCGCCGCGACATCTGGTCGGGAGCCAATGTCCTGACGAGCGGCGCTACCGGAGCCAACCCCGGCGGCAGTGCCTACGGCGACGACAACATGGTCTTCACTTCGTTCCGTTACTACCTGCCGTAAATCCGAGAACCCGCGGCTTCGGCAGATCCAAAAGAGGCAGCCCCCAGCGGGCTGCCTCTTTTTTTCAGGGCTGCGGCCGGCATGGGCACACTTGAATCGGAGGCAACAGGAGCCGGACTGCTTTCGGCGCCATGAGGGCCAGAGACAGGATTCAGCAGGATGGGAACGGACATCCAAGGAGTTGGAGACAGAGTTGCGTCAGGCGGATCCAGCACGGGGCCGGCGCGAATTACCCGCGTCGACTTTGGCCGCCGGTATGGAAGCGCCACAACGAACGGTTTCCTCACACGAGAACTGAATCTGAGACGGGGCTGCGGACAGGTCTTTGCTCGGCTCTGCCGGCCTCAACTGCTCAAGGCGCATGGTGCGAATCTGCCTGCCGTGTGGCGTGGCAGGAAAGAGCGGTTTTCCGCTTCCCAGGCGACGATTGGGACGAGAGTGAAGATCCAGGCTGAAGCAACCAACAAGAAGGAAGGCCGCAACCTGCAGGCTGCGGCCTTCCTTCTGAACTCTTTTCTGTGAGCGGTTACGTCTCGGAGATGCGGCTCTTCAGACTCTGCGCAATCACCACCTCGGCTTCGGAAAAAGCCAGGCCACTGACTGGTTGCACGGCAACCTGCGTGGAGTAACCCAGAGCGGTGGCAATTTCGTTCCAGCGGAAAAGAGCGGAACTGGCCGGCAGCAGTACCGGCTTGCGGACAGGCTCCGGCAGGGCAACATAAGTGATCCAAAGTCCTATACCAACGAGGATCACCAGTTCATTCACGATTTGCAGAGGGGAAGTTAGAGAATGATTCCTGGAGATGATCGGTCCCAAAATAAAATCATTGCTGGACATCAGGCCGAAGCCCAGAGCAATTCCAAAGGCCATATCGCGGATGGAGAGCCGCAGGGCATTCATGCTCAGGCAAAGGAATCCCAGCAGGCAAAGCTCGAGAATGCTGACCGAGTGCATCAGCCGGAAAGAGATCTCCCTGATGACACAAACGGGAGGATGCGCGAGGGAAAGCGATGATAAGCTTACGATGGCTGAAGCCAGAACCGCCCAGCGGAAGATCACGCCACCCAGCTTCTGAAGACCGGAAAACGCCGAGAGCGCGGAGCGAAAGACCTCAATACAGATGAAATAGATCAGCACCGCACTGGCAAGGTAAACCGCCCAATAAACGGCTGCGTAAGCTAAAAGATAGAAATGCTCGAACCGATGCACGTTCTGGCTATAGATAAGGAACAGCAAAACAGGCGCGGCGGCCAAATGCAGGGCCAGATAAATGCCCATGGCGGGAAACCTGTGCTGAAACTTCCGCTTCCAAAAGAAGAAACCCAGCACCGCCCACAGGGCAAATTCCGCGACGCACATCAGGGACATCCAGGTCTGCGAGGACATAATTTCTCACCACCACTCTGAGATGCTACTCAGAATAGCGCTAAATGCCTCACAGCACAACCCCAAAACGGATTTGTGCACCAAATTATTTATATTTTTGCGCCCCAGCCCTATTTCCGGCGATCGTTGTCCGTTGACGGTGCAACCGGGCGGAAATAAAGACCCTTCCGGTTTACCGGACGTAGCAGCAATTTGTTGGCATCGGGAAGCTCGCCGTGGCCGACTGATGGCTCGGGAGAACATTCGCGGTGCGGGGGGTGGTGGCGGCAGCGGTGATCCCGGCGACGGCGACGGAGAGAGCGAAGATGCGGAGAGCGAGTTTCATGATCAGTAACCCCTTTTTCGAAATTTGGTTTGACAGAAGATCAGTCTTCTGTATGCTGGAAATAGTAACGGGTCGGGAAGATTAAGTCCAGTAATTTCAATTAGATAAACAAAAAGTAACCAAAATGATTACTAACGTAATTATTTTGACGATTGCATCGCTCCGAAGACAGCCGGATTCTCTCCTTTTTTAGCCGGATTTCCACCCTTCCCGCATGGTAAAATCAATTCAGGAAGTTTGGATTGAAAGCTATTTCTTTCAATCGGTTAGACTTTAGATCCGGTGCTGGTCAGCGATCCGCGCAGGGCAGGTCCCCGGAAAAATTGAAGCAAAGATCTTGCGAAGGTCATTCTATGGCGACGAAACCTGAGAGCACCACTCCGCTTTCCGAGGAAAACGGCAACTACACCAGCGAGAGCATCAAAATTCTGGAGGGTCTGGAGGCGGTGCGTCTGCGGCCGGCCATGTACATCGGCTCGACCGGCGAGATGGGATTGCACCATCTGGTTTACGAGGTGGTGGACAATTCAGTGGACGAAGCGCTGGCCGGTTATGCCAGGAAGATCGACGTCATCATCCACGTGGACAACTCGATCACGGTGATCGACGATGGGCGCGGCATTCCCGTGGACATGAAGACACTGGCCAACGGCGAGGAGATGCCGGCCGTTCAGGTGGTGCTGACGATGCTGCACGCCGGGGGCAAGTTCGACGCCTCAACCTATAAAGTTTCGGGCGGTCTGCATGGGGTGGGCGTCAGCTGCGTCAACGCGCTCTCGCAGGAGTTCAACGTGGAAATCTGGCGCGATGGCTACACCTGGGAGATGGACTTCAGTTGTGGCGATCCGACCAGCGAACTGCGCCGCACCGGGACAACGAAGAAGCGCGGGACCAAGATCCATTTTCTGCCCGACAAGACGATCTTTTCCGTCACCGAGTTCAACTATGACACGCTGGCCCAGCGGCTGCGCGAGATGGCCTTTCTGAATAAGGGTCTGGAGATCACACTCACCGACGAGCGCACCGCCGACGCGAAGACGGGCGAGGCGCGCCGGGCTGAATTCAAATACGCCGGCGGGATTGCCGAGTTTGTGAAGCACCTGAACCGCGGCAAGCAGGTCTTGCATGACAAGCCGATCTTGATGGAAGCCATGCGCGACAATGTCGAGATCGAGATCGCGCTGCAGTACAACGACAGCTACTCGGAGACTGTCTTCAGCTTCGCCAACAACATCAATACGGTGGACGGCGGATCGCATCTGTCAGGCTTCCGCACGGCGCTGACCCGCACCATCAACGCCATCGGCCAGTCCCTGGGCCTGTTCAAGGATCTCAAGGAGAACCTGAGCGGCGACGACGTGCGCGAGGGACTGGTGGCGGTGGTCAGCGTGAAGCTGCCGCAGCCGCAGTTCGAGGGTCAGACCAAGGGCAAGCTCAACTCCGACATTGCCGGCACAGTGCAGGCCTTTGTCAACGAGCGGCTGGGAGGGTTTCTCGAACAGAATCCCCCCATTGCCAAGCGCATCATCAACAAGGCGATCGAAGCCTCGCGTGCCCGCGAGGCGGCGCGCAAGGCCCGCGACCTGACCCGGCGCAAGGGAGCGCTGGACGGTGGCGGATTACCCGGCAAGCTGGCCGACTGTTCGGAACGCGATCCGGCCCGCTGCGAACTCTATCTGGTCGAGGGCGAAAGCGCCGGCGGCACCGCCAAGCAGGGCCGTGACCGCCGCTTCCAGGCAATTCTGCCGCTGAAGGGCAAGATTCTGAACGTCGAGAAGGCGCGCTACGACAAGATGCTCGGCCACGAGGAGATCCGCGCGATGATCACGGCTCTCGGTTGCGGTATCGGCAAGGACGACTTCGACGCCAGCAAGATCCGCTACGGCAAAATCATTCTCATGACCGATGCCGACGTGGACGGCTCGCACATTCGCACGCTGCTGCTGACCTTCTTCTTCCGCCATATGACCGAACTGATCAAGCGCGAAAACATCTTCATCGCGCAGCCGCCGCTGTTCAAGATCAAGAAGGGCCGCTTCGAGCAGTACATCAAGGACGAGCGCGGGTTTGTGCGGGTGATGATCGACCGCGCCGCGGATGGGATGATCGTGCGCCACGGCGAGGAGGCTCGCCGCATCGAGGGCGCGGACCTGACGCGTTTTCTGGGCACGCTGAGCGAATACCTGGACTTCGTCGAGAAAGTGGACAAGCGTGTGCGCAATGAAAAACTGACCGAACTGCTGGCCCGCGCCGACCTGTCACATCGCGCCGATTTCGCATCGCAGACCGGGAGCGAAGTTCCGCCCAAGCTGGCGAAGCTCCACGCCGATTTGACCGAACGGGCCGAGGAGTTCGGATTCAAAGCACTGGGCGCTCCGGTCGAGGACGAGGAGCACCACACCTGGTCGATCAGCTTTACCGATGCGCAGGGCGCGGAGCGGCACATCGACTGGACCCTGGCTTCGAGCCCCGAGTTTCGCCAGATGATGGCCAAATACGCGCTCATCAAGGAATTTCTCGAGCCGCCTTTCCTGGTTGAATATGCCTCCAAAGCCATCAGTGAGCCCACGGCTGAATCCAGCCCTGAATCGTCGATCGGCGACGAAAACTCACTGGAGCACGCTGGTGCTGGAAGCGAAAATGCTGCGGACCAGGCCGAAGCCCGGCAGACCCGGCGCGCGGCCCGTAATCAGCGCGAACCGGTGGAAAAACAGACCGCCCGGGAGTTCTTCACTTACATCGTCGAACAGGGCAAGAAGGACTACCAGGTGCAGCGCTACAAGGGGCTGGGCGAGATGACTGCCACGCAGCTCTGGGAGACCACGATGGACCCGGAACACCGCACGCTGCTTTCGGTCCGGCTGGAAGACATCGCCGAGACCGAAGCTATCTTCACCACCCTGATGGGCGAAGATGTGGAGGCGCGGCGCAAGTTCATCGAGGACAACGCGCTGGACGTGAAGAACCTCGACA
>JBMFHN010000010.1:10326-32437 GCA_049976805.1 Occallatibacter sp.
CCTGTCGGTTGCCGCCATGGACGGAATTCCGGCCTGAGCTGGCGACTCCTGCACGCTGGCTGAGCAGGCACAAATTCGAACTCCCGCGATCGAAATCCTGTGCGGCGCTGCCCATCGAATCGGCGGCGCCGCACAACCCGATCGCCAGTTTTGCGGACGCGAGAGGATTTCCCCTGCACGGCCAACCCACCAGGCAGACGGCCGCGCGATCGCCGTCGATGCACTTTGCCGCGGCATGAAGGTAAAAGGCGGATGCGGACCGGAAAAACCTGGCTGCCGAACGAGCGTATCCGCGCTCGCAGAATCGCAAAATATCCGCAGAACAGCGCCCGTTCCAGTTCTTGCGCAGAGATATTTCTATAACATCAGCATGCAGGCATGGCGCGCTTTTGCTGTTTCTTCTTATACTGCGAGAATCTCTCTTGCCGTCATCTCATCCGTAACCAGGGCAGTGATCAGCCGTCCCCGCAAGGCCCCCAGAATCGGTCTGACCTTGCTAGGCCCACCGGCAATCGCGACAATCTCTGACTTCCCCAGCTGCGACAGCGGGATGCTGGCCACCCGTTCATTCGCCGCCCCTTCGAGCAGCTTTCCATCCTTGTCAAAGGTCCAGCCGATGATCTCTCCCACGGCTTTCTGTTTCAGCAGTTCGGATAACTCCGCGTCGTTGATGAAACCGTCCTGATACATCGGACAGTTCCTCCCAATCTCCGACGCCCCGACAAAGACGGCCTTGGCCTGCAGCGCCAGGCTCCGCACCGAGTGAAAGGCTTTGAGTTTCTGCAGATTGATCTTTTCCTGCACGGTGCTGGTCAGAACCGGAGTGGGCAGAAGAAACGCCTGCGCGTTGATCTTGTCGGCGAGCAGCATCACAACTTCAAAATGGCTGGCCCGTCCATCGTGGCCCATGTTGCCCACCACAGAGACAATCTTGTGCTGTGACTGGTGCATGGGAGCAACCTCGCTGACCATGGCGCGCATGGTGCGTCCGGTGCCGAAGGCGCAAATCGTCGGGACCTTCGAACTCAGATAACTCTCCAGATATTCGGCCGCGCAGATTCCCAGCCCCTTGAAAAGCGCCGAGGAAGATCCGCTGGAAGGAGCGACATCGCAATAACTCAGCTTGTATCTTTCGCGCAGTTTCTCGGCCAATTCCGCGCACTCAGCAAGCGGATGGTCGAGTCGAACTTTAATCAGACCCTCGGAGGCGGCCAGCGACACCAGACGTTGCGCTGCCTGGCGTGAAAGATGCAGTTTCGCAGCGATCTCGTCCTGTGTGTTGTTGGCGACATAGTATAGCCATGCGGCCCGCGCTGCCATGTCCAGCTTGCGCTGATGTTTGTCAACAGGCTCGTCTGAATCCGGGATCGTCTTCATGAAACCAGTATATATCGGCTTCAACCCGGCAGATGGGGAAAGAAGCTATGATTCAGCGTGAAACAGGGATAAGTTCCGCGAAGAAGACTATGCCGCAGGGAGGGCTGTTTCGGCGCGTTTCAATGAGGCGGAGCAAAACTTCCGGTGCGCCCATGGTCCCCGCTGAGATGCTTTGTTATCACGCGCCGCGGCGGTGCGCTTTTCACTCTTTCTTGACAACCTCGATCTCAACATTGCACCCTGAGGCAGTCGAAGAAAACTGTCTCGGCCGGCGGAGATTGTGGCGCGAAGGTGAAAGGAAAAGGATCTTTGCACCTTCGGAAAGTTCCGGAGTGGGAGCCATCAGTGGGCAATCTCAATTTGAGTGAAGCAGAGATTCGTCAGCTCGTGCGTCTGCTTGAATCCGGCATGAATGCGGCGGATCTGGCTTATTCGTATGGTGTGAGCGAAGATGACCTCCGCGGGTGGAGGAAGCAGTTCGGGAGACAAGATACGGGTGAACCGGAAATCGGGAGCCTGCTCGAGGAAAATCGCAATCTGAAGGAGATTGTGGCTGATTTACTGCTGGAAAGACGCGCTCTGCTGCGGCATCGCATTTTTTTAGAACAGGATCCGGATACAGGAGGGATTCTGGGTCCGACGAAGGGAGACTGGAAAACCGAGAGGCCGGCGAGCGTCGAGGAGGAATCAGGGCGTGCAGATGGGGCAGGCCAACCGGCACGAGGCGAGGCCGGGGCATCGGGCTCCCGTGCCGAAGCTTCAACTGGCCCGATCGCCGAGATTCACGCGCGCGTCCGGGGCTTGCTGGAAAGATCGCGCATCATTCCGGCCATACGAGGGCCCGAATTCCTTTCCGCCGCCATGGCGTCGCCCTCGCTGGTTGTTTATCTGCTTTTCGGCAGCCCTACGACCATCGGCGATGTCGTGAAGAAACTGCGCTCGGCCGGCAAACTTCCCATCGCCAACCTTGACCTGCTGACGGGGTTTGCCCAGGACAGTGACGCAGTTACCCTGCTGGTCAGGCTGGGAGTCGCGGGAGTGGTTTCCACTCACCAATCCGTTCTTCGGGCAGCACACGCGCATGGCATCATCGCTCTGCAGAGAACCTTTGCCGTCGACACGATTGCCGCGCACAACATTACCCGCTCACTCAGCCACTTTGTTCCTCACGCCATCGAGCTGCTTCCGGCAGTTGCAGCCCCTCTGCTGATGTCTTCCCTGCGCGCGTCGAGTTCCAGTCTGCCTGTTACCGCAACCGGTCTGGTCAATAACCTGCATCAGGTCGAGGAGTTAGTGCGGCAGGGTATCACTTCGGTGGCAACGAGCAGTTCGTCGCTCTGGATTCTTTAAGGAGCCTGCCGCCGGATATGGCGAAAAACTCCGATGGCAATGCTGAAAAAGGCAGGATGCCGGGGGGAAAATGCCCGATTCCGCACGGATTGCGCGCCGGCGTCTGCTGATCAGGACGCAGTGGCGGCAATGGCGTTGCTTTGCGTGTTTGTGTGCGTGCGGGGCCGGCCAGGTGCGCTGCATTTCATGTGCCCAGAGGCTATAATGCGGGAATGAAGTTTTGCGTTCGCCAGGCGGGTCGGTCGGTATGAAGAGATTCATGCGCCTGCTGCGCTACGGGCTGCCTTACACGTTTCCGGTGGTTTCGGGCGTTCAGCTGCTGGCTTTAGTCGGGTTGCTGGACAACTTTCGTGTTCTGCTCTTCCAGCCCATCTTCGACCAGGTTCTGCGCCCCGATGCGCCTCCTGGTCCGATCGTGCTGGGGCTTCCCAATTCTCGCTGGCACTTCGATCTGCGCATGGTCGTTCCGCACTTTCTGCACAATGCATGGACGGTGGTAGCCTTCGCTCTGATCGTTTCCACGTTGCTCAAGGGCATCTGCGATTACGCAGGTACCAACCTGGTCAATTACGCCGGTTTTGCCACCATCACCGATCTGCGCAACCACCTGTACGAAGTTACATTGCGGCGCTGTTCCAGTTTCTTTCACAAATATCCAACCGGCACCATCCTTTCAACGCTCATTAATGACGTGGATCGGGTGCAGACGGCTCTCAGCTCCGTGATCAGTCAGTTCTTGCAGCAGTTTTTCACTTTTCTGGTCGGTATGGCCCTGCTGATCCGGCTGGGCGGATATCTTAGCTGGTCGCTTTTGCTCTTTGTTCCCGTCGTGGTGACCTCGGCGCGCAGGATCGGGCGCGAGGTCCGCACGCGGACCCGCAGCGGCCAGGACAAGCTGGCCGAAGTGCAGAACATCCTGCATGAAACAGTGACCGGTAACCGCATTGTCAAGGCTTTCAATACTGAGTTATGGGAAGTGTTGCGCTTCAAAAAGGCCGCCACGAGGCTGCTTCGCGCCAATCTGCGCAGTGTCCGTATTCAGTCCATCAGTTCGCCGCTGATGGACTCGATCGGGGCGGTGGCCATCGCCCTGCTGCTGCTCGTGGGCCGCAATGAAATCCTCCACGGCCGCATGACGATGGGCATGTTCGGCGCCTTCATCATCCTGCTCTTCAAGCTTTACGATCCGGTGCGCCGGTTCGCCTATTTTTACAACAGCTTTCAGCAGGCCATGGGCGCCTCGTCATCGATTTTCGCTTTTTTTGACGCCGAGGACGACGTGAAGGAGCGGCCACACGCGGATCATCTGAAGGGGTTCAACTCCTCGGTCCGGTTTGAAAATGTGGGATTCTCCTACGGCTCCGAAGAGGGAGAGAACCAGGTTCTTCGCAATATTGATCTCGATCTTCAGGCCGGTGAAGTGCTGGCGGTGGTCGGACCGAGCGGCGCTGGCAAGACCACGCTGGCGAACCTGATTCCGCGCTTCTTTGACGTCACCAGCGGGCGCATCCTCATCGACGGTCATGATCTGCGCGATCTGACCCTGGCCTCGTTGCGCCGCCAGGTGGCGCAGGTGACGCAGGAAACGATCCTCTTCAACGACACGGTGCGCAACAACATTGCCTATGGACAGCCCGAGGTCCATTTCCGTCTGGTGGAAGAGGCGGCGCGCAATGCGCTGGCGCATGAGTTTATCCTGCGCATGCCGCAGGAGTACGATACGGTCATCGGCGAAAAGGGCTTCCGGCTTTCCGGCGGCGAACGGCAGCGTCTGGCCATCGCCCGCGCCATTCTGAAGAATGCTCCGATTCTGATTCTGGATGAGGCAACTTCGTCTCTGGATGCCGAAAGCGAGTCGCTGGTGCAGGCCGCACTGGCCAACCTGATGCAGAACCGCACCGTGCTGGTGATTGCGCACCGGCTGGGGACCATTCGCCGCGCCAACCGGATTGCCGTGCTCGAGGATGGGCGCATCACGGCGATCGGCTCTCACGAGGAGTTGTTAGTGGCTTCGCCGACCTACCAGCGGCTCTATCAATTGCAGTTCATGGATGTGCCGGAAGAGCAGGCATTTGGATGATGAATGGGGCGCGAGAAACGAGTCAACGCGAAAGGAAAGACAGAGGGCAGGGAAAGAAAATGCCGATTTATTCCATGACCGGGTTTGCGTGCTCCCAGGTGCGCATCGCGCTCTCCAATGGGGATCAGCTTGCCTATACGCTCAGTCTCAAGAGTGTAAATCACCGTTTTCTGGATGTGCAGATGCGCATGCCCGCGGGACTGGATGCGCTGGAGATGGAACTGCGCAAGGTTCTCAAAGAAAATCTGCTGCGCGGCCATGTGGATCTGACCCTCGCCATCGATCGTTCCGGCCAGCAGACCTTTGGTTATAACCGGGAATTGGTGCGATGCTATCTGGCAGCATTTGCCGCGGCACGCGAGGAGCACGGTCTGGCGGGTGAGCCCGACCTGAACGCCATGCTGCGGCTGCCGGGCGCCTTGCAGAACGACAATCGCGGCAATGGCGGCGAGGATGCGGCCGCGCTGACGGAGAGCGTGCAACAGCAGATCGGGCCTCTGCTCGAAGAGTTGAAAGCCATGCGGGCGCGGGAAGGCGAGGCGCTGGCCGCGATTTTGTCCGCCACGCTGGACCGGCTGGCCGCGGCCACCGAGGGAGTGGCGTCGCTGCGTCCCGAGGCCGAGGAACGCTTTCAGGACAGACTTCGCGAACGGCTGGAAACTGCCGCCGGTCCGGAGTTCAGCCGTCAGCGGCTGCTTGAGGAAGTGGCCGTGCTGGTCGAGCGCAGCGACATTGCCGAGGAATTGACCCGCATGACGGCCCACATCGACCATTTCCGCGAACTGCTGGCCGGCGGAGGCGAGGTGGGCAAAAAGCTGGATTTTTTGCTTCAGGAGATGAATCGCGAGGCCAATACGCTTCTGTCGAAGACGGCCGGCATCGGCGGCCAGGGAACCCGCATGACCGAGTTGGGACTGGCCATGAAGTCGGAGATCGAAAAGGCGCGGGAACAGGTTCAAAACGTGGAGTAGGAGGATCGCGAACGGCTGTTGGTGGCGGGTGAGCTGCCGTTTTCGATGTGGCGCGAAGGGGGCGATCGTAGCTGGATCGGGTATTGGTACGCGCCGTCGGAAGTGCGAATTGTTGGCCAGACCACGGACCAGGAACGGTCCACGGGGGGAAAATCAAATCGTGGCAGGCATTCTTTTCATCATTTCGGCGCCCTCCGGATCCGGCAAGAGCACGCTGGTCAACGAGGTGCGCAAGCAGTTGACGGGAGTTGACTTTTCCATCTCCTGGACAACGCGGGCGCCGCGCGGCAGCGAGCAGGACGGGCGCGAATACCACTTCACCAACCGCGAGGAGTTCGAGCGGATGCTCAAGGCAGGCCAGTTTCTCGAGTATGCCGAGGTCTTCGGCAACTACTACGGCACGGCGCGGGCCTCGCTCGAAGAAGCCCGCCGCGCGGGTCACGACCTGCTGCTGGACATCGATGTGCAGGGAGCCGCGCAGGTGCGCGCCAAGCTGCCCGAGGCGGTGAGCATCTTTGTCCTGCCGCCCAATCCCAAGGTATTGCGCACCCGGCTGCGCAACCGTAGCCGGGCTGAAGGAGTGGTGAACGAAGAGGAGGTCTACCGTCGTCTGAGCGAGGCCAGCAAGGAGATTGAGAATTATCGCCAATACGGCTATATTCTGGTCAACGACGTTTTGGACCGGGCGGTGGCGCAACTGGAGGCGGTGGTGCTGGCCGAGCGCTTCTATCGCAACGACGAACCGATTGCATTTCGTTCGCGCCGGGTACTGGAAGTGGCAGCGGCCTGCCTGCAGGCGAATTCTCAGGAGCGGCTCAAGCCCGTTTTGCAGGCTTTTGGAATTGGCGCCCCCCCGGGTCAGCAGCAGTTCAACTTTGGAGAGGACTCCGATGACGATTGAGACCGGCTTTGACTCGAACTATCGCAAGGTCTTGGTGGCTGCCCGTCGTGCACGCCAGTTGCAGAGCGGCTCCCATGCCTTGATTCCCAGCCCATCGACCAAGCCCTGCCGGATTGCCCAGGATGAAATCGACGCCGGCAAAATCGCTTATGTCAAAGCAGACCTCCCGGCCGTCGACGCGCCGATCGAAGGCCCGTCCATCTCCATTCTGATGAGCTAGAAGCGTTTTCGGGCGCCGGAACAGCGTGCGACGCCGCGGGAGTGCATCCTTGTCCGAAGCGGGGCAGGGAGGAACTCCCGGTTTGTCCGGACAAAGGACTCGCAGGCCGCTTTCGATCCCCGGAAATCCACAGCCGGGGCGGGGACGGTAGGCGATCTTCCAGATACCTTTTCGCTGGCGGGATTTCCAGCGGAGATTCACCCCTTCAGGCAACGCCGCAGGAGCGGAGACACCCTTACGCTCGCAATCTTCCATCGACTTTCTCCCGCTTGAAAACCGTTACAATCGAATCATGAGAGTCATGATTGGCATCTCCGGCGGAATTGCAGCTTACAAAGCGGCCGAACTGGTTCGAGCCCTGCAACGCCAGGCCCTGGAGGTTCGCGTCGTGATGACCGAGGCGGCCACCCGCTTTGTCCAGCCACTTACCTTCGCAGCCCTCACCGGGCACAGGGTCATCACCGGCTTGTGGGAAGACGGGGGCGCGGGCATGAACGCCTACAACGCCTCCGGTGAACAGAACGGAATCGAACACATCAGCGAGGCGCAGTGGGCCGACGCGCTTGTCGTTGCTCCGGCCACGGCCAACATCCTGGCCAAGTTTGCCCACGGCATTGCCGACGATTTTCTTTCCACTCTCTATCTGGCCACGCAGGCGGCGGTGCTGGTGGCGCCGGCCATGAACGTGAACATGTGGGAGCACGCGGCCACGCGGGCGAATCTGGAGATCCTCCGCCAGCGCGGGGTGCGGGTGATTGAGCCGGGTACAGGCGATCTGGCCTGCGGCATGGTGGGTGCCGGGCGCATGGCTGAACCCATGGCGATCGCCGAGGCCGTGCAGGCCGCGCTGAGTTGCCGGCGCGATCTGGACGGCGAGGTGGTGCTGGTGACGGCTGGCGGCACGCGCGAAGCCATTGACCCGGTCCGCTTCCTTGGCAACCGTTCCAGCGGCAAGATGGGCTATGCCCTGGCCGAAGCCGCCGAGAGCCGCGGCGCGCGGGTCATTCTTGTCAGTGGTCCTTCCGTTCTGCGCCCGCCGGCGCGTTGCGAGATGGTGAAGATCACCACGGCCGAGGAGATGCGCGCCGCCGTGCTGCAGCGAATGAACGAGGCCACACTGGTGATCAAGGCAGCCGCAGTGGCAGATTACCGGCCGGTCAAGATTTCGGCGCAGAAACTCAAGCGCAAGGGGCCGCTCACGCTGGAGCTGGAACCGACCGAGGACATTCTGGCCGAAGTCGCCCGCCAGCGGCATTCCGGACAACTGATTGTCGGTTTCGCCGCCGAAACGGAAAATCTAGTGGAGAATGGCCGCGCCAAACTGCTTGCCAAGGGCGCTGATGCGATCGTGGTCAACAACGTGAGCGGCGAAGGAGTGGGCTTTGACGCGGATTTCAACGCGGCCACTTTTCTTACTTCTTCGACCGCCATCGATCTGCCTCGAATGCCCAAGCGCTCGCTGGCCGACCGTATCTTCGACGAGATTCTCGTTCTCCGCCAGCCCCGTCCCATGGTCTTCGAACTGGATGCGGGCGAGGCAGCCGCTCGCCGTCCGGATCACGCGGCCGACACCCATCGCGCGCCGGTCGCCGGCCGCCGGCAACGAATTGTGGAGTAGGGAAGGTGGCCGAAACACTCGATGCTCAAATCCGCGAAGCTCTTCGGATGCGCCTTCGCTTTTACCGGGAACTGGGCTTGACCGAGTTCTACCGGCGGCCGGTGGATCCGGAGTTCATCGCCCGGCTTACGGTTCAGCCGCTCGCTTGCCCGGAGGCGGGGCGGGCAGACGAGGAAGTCCGGCGGCCGGCGCCGGGCGAGTCGCCTGATTCCGCTTCGAGGCCGGAAGAAATTTCCTCGCAGCCCGTGCTTTCCCCGGAGGATCCGTCCATTTCGCACCGCAGAACGATTCCCGAGCCAGCGCCGGCCGGCGCCGCCGTTCCACCGGCCGACCCCGCTGCGGCCTTGCAGCAGATTCGCGATGAGATCGGCGACTGTACCCGCTGCCCACTCCACTCGGGGCGCAACAAACTGGTCTTCGGCGACGGCTCACCTGCGGCACGGCTGATGTTCGTCGGGGAAGGTCCCGGGGCCGACGAGGACGCGCAGGGATTGCCCTTTGTGGGCCGCGCAGGACAGTTGCTGAATCATATGATTGCCGCCATGGGGTTGAAGCGCGAAGAGGTTTACATCGCCAACGTGGTCAAATGCCGTCCGCCGGGCAATCGCACACCTGCGCCGGAAGAGGGAGCCACCTGCGCGCCGTTTCTTTTTCGTCAGATCGACGTGATTCGCCCCCGGGTGCTGGTCGCGCTGGGCGCCACGGCGGCCACCTATCTGCTGGGCACGCGCCAGCCACTGGCCGGGCTGCGCGGCCGCGTCCACGCCTTTCGCAATGCCGGACTCGTCGTCACCTACCATCCGGCTTATCTTTTGCGCGACCCGCGCCAGAAAAAGGAAGCCTGGGCTGATCTGCAAATTGCGATGCGCGAGCTGGGATTGAAGCCGTCGAGTCGAGGTTGAGGAAGGCGTTGCGCTGTTTCCGCTCCGCTGGATGCTGTCGCGCACAAGAACGGAGGGGCGCAGGGAACCGCACCACCCGGTTGCCCGGCCGCATGCCGGCTCATGCGGAGGATCGGATCGCGGCCGGATTTCAGGGGTGGAAATCACCGCAGCTGATTTTTTTGCCAGCGCCGGCTGCTTTTCTGGAACTCGGAGAGAGGTTTTTCAGTCTATTTGATTAATTAAGATGAATAGAGCCGTGTCTGCTCGTCCTTTTTTCGCGCTTCGCTCCGCCGCTGCTGCCGACGAGTTGGCGCGCGAGGAGAATCTGGCCGTTTCCGCTGGATTAAAGCGCCAGGATGCAGGGCTTCTGAATGAGCTGATTGTGCGCTATCAGCACCGGTTGCTGCGTTACCTGCTTTACCTGACCGGTGAGCGGGAGCTGGCCGAAGACCTGTTCCAGGAGGTCTGGATGCGGGTTCTTGTGCGCGGGGCGCAGTACAACGGCCGCGCGCGCTTCGACACCTGGCTGTTCACCATCGCCCGCAATCTGGTGATCGACCAGCGGCGCAAGCGGACCATGGCCAGCCTGGACGAACTTTTCGAGGGGCACAGCGAGGACGACCGGCCAATGGGCGTGGAAGTAGCCGACGACGAGCCGAGCCCGTTCGACCATTATTCCAACCTCGAAGACCGGGAGCGGATTGCCGCGGCGCTGCTCGAGATGGACACGCTCTATCGCGAGGTGCTGGTGCTCCGCTTCCACGAGGAACTGTCGCTGGAGGAGATCGCAAAGGTAACGAAGGCGCCTCTTTCCACTGTAAAATCAAGACTTTATCGTGGTCTTTCCGCCATCCGCCCCAAGCTGGATCGTGCCCGAGGGCAGGCGCCGGAAACGGCCGTGACCTCGGCGGAATCCGCGGTTTCAGGGCAAGATCATCCACTGCCGGGGGTGGCATGAGACGCCGCGAGGGCACAGGCGCGGACAGCGATCTGGTCGCGGCCCTGGCCGGCAAGCAGGCCGCCCGGGAAAGCGCCGTCGCCGATCGCACGCGCCGCGTGGTTCTCGCCTCCCAGGGCGTGCTGCAGGAACAGAAGGCCGGACGGAATCGGGGCCGCTCGGTGGCGCTGGCCGCCACGCTGGTCGTAATCCTGGTCATGGGACCGCTGCTCTGGTGGTTTGCCAATATCCTGCTGGAAGAACGGCTGGCCGGGGTATTTTGCCAACTGAGCCTGTGGAGCTTCTTTTTCAGCGCGGCGTTGCTGGCCGCGGTGGTGCTGGCCGGCTGGCTGCGGCGCAGGCCTTGACGCCGCCTTGCGGCGGAAATCGCATCTGCGCGCGCAACTTGTCGATTTCCTTTTCCGTCCAATCAAAGAGAGGTTAAGCTGTGATTGGGATTTTGAAGCGCTCCCCGGGCGATGGGCCGTCGATGCACGATCCGCAATCCATTACCGTCAACGAGGACGCCCGCCTCATCCCGCTCTGGTCGGTGATGGCGGCGGTGGCGGCCTTTGCGCTGGTGGAGTACTACTTCTGGATGATTCTGCCCCTGGGGCACAACCACCATCCTCCGCTTGGGTTTCGCATCTACTTCAATCTGTCCTGGGGATTACTGGCCTCGCTCTATTTCCTGATGGTGGGCTACATCAGCCGCGACGCGCCGCGACGCGCGATGAGCGCGCGTTTCTGGATGACGATCTGCTTCGTGATGCCGGGCGGCATCGGCGCGGTGCTCTACTTCCTGCTGCGCCAGCCGGTGGTTTCGCGTTGCCCGGCCTGCTCGACCGAGGTGCAGAGCGACTTCCACTTCTGTCCGCAGTGCAACTTCCAGTTGACGGCCAGTTGCGGAAACTGCTTCCGCACGGTGCGCGCGACCGACCAGTTCTGCACGCGCTGCGGCCACGAACTGGCCCGGGATCTGATGCCGGCGCGGCTCCGGGTGCTGGGCGAATAACGCCCGCCGGCCCGCCGGAATACCTTCCCCCGGCTCCCTATCTTATCCGTTCTTTTCCCACGGCTTGGGCCGGCGGTTCTGCTGCAGGATCTTCTTGCGCAGGCGCAGCGACTTCGGAGTCACTTCCACCATCTCGTCGTCGGCGATGAACTCGATGGCCTGCTCCAGATTCAGCGTCTTGTAGGGCACCAGGCGGATGGCTTCGTCGGCCGTCGAGGCGCGCATGTTGGTCATCTTCTTCTCGCGCACTACGTTGACGTCCAGATCCTTGTCGCGCGCGTGTTCGCCGACGATCATGCCCTCGTAGACCTCGACGCCGGGCCCGACGAACAGCACGCCGCGCTCCTGCAGGCCGTTGAGCGCATAGGTCGTGGTCAGCCCTTGGCGGTCGGCAACCAGGGCGCCGGTGGGCCGCTGCGGAATCTCGCCCTGGTATGGGATGTAACCGTCAAAGAGCGAATTCATGACGATGGTCCCGCGCGTCTCGGTCAGCATCTCCGAGCGCAGGCCGATCATCCCGCGACTGGGCACGCGGAACTCCAGCCGGACGCGCCCCGAGCCGTGGTTGTGCATCTTCGTCATCTCGCCCTTGCGCGGCCCCAGCTTCTCGATGACCACGCCGGTGTAGGCCTCGGGCACGTCAATCGTCAGGTGCTCGACCGGCTCCATGCGCACGCCGTCCACCACCTTGGTGACGATCTCCGGGCGTCCGACCATCAGCTCGAAGCCCTCGCGGCGCATCATCTCGATCAGGATCGCCAACTGCAGCTCGCCCCGGCCCAGCACCTTGAAGGCGTCGGGCGACCCTGTCTCCTCGACGCGGATCGAGA
Source organism: Occallatibacter sp. (assembly GCA_049976805.1). Lineage (GTDB taxonomy): Bacteria > Acidobacteriota > Terriglobia > Terriglobales > Acidobacteriaceae > Telmatobacter. The sequence continues at coordinate 22,510 of JBMFHN010000010.1, forward strand.
CATTGGTCAGCAGTTCCTTATCCAGGCGCTCCCGCAGGCTGCGGCTGGTCACGTACTGGCCTTCGCGCCCGGCAAAGGGCGAAGTGTTCACGTTGAATTGAATGGCGATGGTCGGCTCGTCGATGACGATCAGCGGCAGTGGCGACGGATTTTCGAGACTGGTGATGGTCTCACCGATCGTGATTCCCTCGACCCCGGCCACGGCCACGATGTCGCCCATCGTGGTCGCGTCGATTTCAGTCCGCTTCAGGCCGCTGAAGGTGAACAGCTTGGTGATGCGTGTTTTCTCCAGGCTGCCGTCGCGCTTGGAGATGGTCACGTCATCGCCGGCGCGGAGCGTGCCCTGGAAAACGCGGCAGATGGCGATACGGCCCAGATAGTCTGAATAATCGAGATTGGTAACCAGAATCTGCAGTGTGGCGCTGGCGTCGCCGGTGGCCGGCGGAATCGTCGCCACAATCGTCTCGAACAACGGCTGCAAGTCCACGCCGGGCACGGCTGGATCGAGCGTGGCCGTGCCCTGCTTGGCCACCGTGTAGAGCACCGGGAACTCCAGTTGCGTCTCGTCCGCGTCCAGGTCGATGAACAAATCGTAGATCTCGTTCAACACCTCCTGCAGCCGGGCGTCGGGCCGGTCAATCTTGTTGATGACCACGATGGGTTTGAGCCGGGCTTCGAGAGCCTTGGCCAGCACGTACCGTGTCTGCGGCAGCGGCCCCTCGGCCGCATCCACCAGCAGCATCACGCCGTCCACCATCTTCAGCGCCCGCTCCACCTCGCCGCCAAAGTCGGCGTGGCCGGGCGTGTCCACGATGTTGATCTTGCCGCCCTCGAAGTTGACCGCCGTGTTCTTGGCCAGAATGGTGATGCCGCGCTCGCGCTCCAGTTCGTTCGAGTCCATCACCCGCTCGGCCACCTGCTCGTTGGCGCGGAAGGTTCCCGACTGGCGCAGCATGGCATCCACGAGCGTCGTTTTCCCATGATCAACATGGGCAATGATGGCGATATTGCGTATCGTCTGGCTCAAAGGCTCAATTTCCTTTTCTGGGGTAAGGCCACGCGGACCGTATCGCGCGCAGCCTTGGATTGGAAACAAAAAATACAGCTTGCCGCACACTGCTTCACTTTTCATTTTACCAGCCGGTGAGAGAAATCCTGGCCGGCCCTGCCCTGGTTCCGGATCGGGGCTGTACGCGATAGAATGAGGCTCGTTCCGCTTTTGCTCTTGCCGTGAGTCGCCATGAGTCGCCGTGCCCGGCCCCGCCGTGTGAACTCGCCGTCCATCCTGCCGCGCTGGCGGCGTCTCCTCCTGTTCTCTGCGGTGGTGCTCTCCGTGCTGCTCCTGCTGCTGCGGATGCTGAGGTTTATCCACGGAATCAGACGGCCGTGAATGAAGGGACCGGACCGGATTCGTTCCGTCCCGCGCTGCGGCGATAACCTTCCCGCAATTCCAGCTTCGGAGGGTGGCAGCCGGCCATACCGGAGGTGAGAGATTGAGCAGAACCCATTCCGCATTCAAACAAGCGCCGCAACGTCCCGCTCGAACCGGTCGAGCCGTTCCATTGCCGATTGCACGGCGGAAGTTCCTTCTTCCTTGACTTTTCGCGCCCGCTCGAGCGCCTGTTCCGCAATGCGGCTGACTTCGTGCAGCAGTTTGCGGATCTCGGCCTCCAGGCGTCCGCGGCTCTCCTGAATGCGATTGAGCACATCGTTTTGCACGCGCGCGCTGTTTACCTCCAGAAGATACCGCAGAAATTCCCGCGCTTCGTTCGTGATCACTTTGCGCCTCCCCAGAAACGGCAAAAAGACGTCGGCGATCCAGCGCAGCGGGGATGAGGGCTGCGCGGTTCCGATCAACTCCTCGAAAGTAAACCGGGAACGCACGCGCAGGCCTTTTTCCGGATCCAGCGCATGGGGCATCCGCGCCAGTTTGCCGAGGCCTGCCGCGGCGAGCTTTTTCAGAAAGCCATTTCCCATCTCGACAAATCGAAGGGCGACGGCGTTATATTGGCGCTCGCCTTCCTGCTGTTCGAGCAGCAGCCAGGGCATCACCCTGCGGCGCGAGATCTCCTGGGCAAGTCGCATCAGACGGCGCCGGTAATCGGGGCCAAGACCGAAGGATACCGATCTCAGTCCGGCGGCAAATTCTTTTTCGGATTCCGCCCACGCGGAGCGCAGAAACCGTTGATGTCTTTCGCCCAGGAGATCTGAAATCCGCTGCTGTTCCGCCATGAACAGGAAATTCAGATCGTGCATGGAGCGTTCGGCGTCGTGAATGGTTTCCTTCATGAGCTGAATGCGCCGCTCGGATTCCTCGATGGGCCGCCGCAGCGCCTCGCGCTCTTCGCTGATCCTTGCCAGCAACTGCTCGCCCAGGCGCTGAAGCCCGCGGTCGCAGGCCGCGCGAACAAGGTTTCCACCCGAATTCTCGACAAGGCGATTCAAACTCGCCAGCAGTTTTTCCCAGTCCCGCAACGGACCGGTGTTTTCCAGCCTTTCGAAGGCGCTCACCTCGAAGATCTCGCCCATGGGGCGTTGCAGACGTCTTTCCAGAATCTCGCGTGTGAACCCTGCCGCCGCCGCTCGTTCCGCATCGCTGGTGCGGTCGGCTTTGTTGATTACAAGGATCATCTCCTGAACCTGCCTGCCCACCGCCTCAACCAGCGCCAGCTCTTCGCCCGCAATGGGCGGGTCGGCTCCGACGACAATCAGCGCCGCATCAACGTGAGGAATGAATGCCTGCGTGGTGGCCGTATTGCCGTTGAAAACCGAACCCAGCCCCGGCGTGTCGACAAAACACATGCCGGAGGACAATAAGGGACTGGGCACGAATACCTCCGCGCCGTCCACGCCTTTCCTGTTTTCAGGATTCAGTTCCTCGGTTACGTATTCCTTCAGGTCGGTGAGCGGAATTTCCCGCCACGACCCGTCCAGCATGCGAACACGGGCGCGCAGTTCGCCGCCGAATCGGAGCACGGTCGGTACCGCCGTGACCGGAAGAAATCCGGCCGGAACAACCGCGCGGCCAACCAGAGCGTTGAGAAGGGTGGATTTGCCACGCTTGAACTGACCGACACAGGCAACATAAAAACGCCCCTCGGAGACCCGTTCCGCAAGTTCGAGCGCCTCCTCGGCCAAAGGGCTGGCACCGAGTTCCCCGGCCAGTTTGCTGAGCCGCAACAAACGCGAAGCGCCATCCATGCAAGCGGATTTCTCCGCCGGAAAACTGCCGTAATCCTGCACTCTCGATCCGCTCCTGAATTCCTGCATCTGCTGAACCACGCGCGCCGGAATGCTACCGGACAGACGTACGGCAAGCTTCGACACACTCGCGGGTTGCTGGGGCAAGTGTCAGCGGAAGATTTTCCTGGAAGAAGAGCAGACAACGGGCACCTACCAAGAAAACCTTCCTTCCTTGTAGGAGTCATCTGCCCAATGGGCGGTTAAGGTGAACCCCATCACCGCGATCATTCTCGCATATCTTCTCCGGCTGGTTCAAATCAGGGTAAGGTTACGGCAGGCCTGCGTAACCGGGATGGCGGCTACTTTTTTCCTTGGCAATGCAGCCAGGATGCGGCGCACGGAGGCGCGTTCGATGTTCGGTTGCCGGGCGATTGCGGATTTGATGGCCCGGAGCGGCGGAGTTTGCGCCCTCTGTATCACATCGCTATGTGACGACCGTCACAGACCGGCTTGCCGCGTAGAGATAAGTCTTGAGCCACGGCAGAGATTGATTCGACGAGCCGCCCAAAGAAACGCAGTAGCAGGTCATGTATGACCTGCGGAAGGAGCGTTTCTTTGGGCGGCTTTTCCTTTTTTCTTATTTGCCCTGTGACGGCATGAAGCCCATGCCGGGAAAGTAAAACCACCATAAATGCGAGGTTTGAAACCATGAAAAACGAATACGACCTGCAACTGTTTCCCTTAAGTGAAGGTATTTCTAGCGAGGACTACGTCGTAGCTACCTACTTCATCGGAGCAGGCTCCCAGTCCGATCTGGTAGCAAAATCTTCTGCAATTGCAATTGAGCAATCGACTGGATCATGGTACCGTGTGCCGGGCGAAACCAATGAAGTGCGCGAGAAGTACGCCGCCAAGGTCATCGGCATTTATTCGGTTCCCAACTATGAACTGATTGCCAACATGCCCAAGGATCAACCGCGATACGCCATCATCCGGGTCGCCTATCCGTGGGTGAACTTCTACGACAACATCGGCCTGATGCTTTCTTCGGTGATTGGCAACATCTCGTCGATGCCCAACCTGAAGCTGGTCGATCTGGAATTTCCGAAGTCCTTCGTCAAGCAGTTCAAGGGACCGAAGTTCGGCATCGAAGGCATTCGCAAATATCTGAACATTCCCGAGCGCCCGCTGCTGAACAACATGATCAAGCCCTGCACCGGAATTACCCCCGCTGAGGGAGCCAAGTTGTTCTACGAGGCTGCGGCGGGTGGAACCGACTGGATCAAGGACGACGAATTGATTGCTGGCAGCCCGGCATTCTCTCCATTGGAAGAGCGGGTCAAAGCTTACATGGGGGCTGCTCGCAAGGCTGACCAGGAAAAGGGCGAGAAGACACTCTACACCGTCAACATCACCGACGAACCTGCTCGCCTGCGCGACAACGCGCTCCGGGCCATCGCGGCTGGCGCCAATGGCATCATGATCGACGTTTTTGGAACCGGCTTTTCCGCTCTGCGCCAACTGGCCGAGGATCCTGAGATTAACGTTCCTATCTGTGCTCACACCTGTTACGGCGGCGCGCAGACGGTTTCGCCCTTCCAGGGCATCAGCACAGAGGTTGCGCAAAAGCTGATCCGCCTTTGCGGCGCCGACATTACATTGAACGTCGCTCCTTCGGCGAAGTTCAACGCCCTGCAGGAAAAATTCATCCGGGTCTTTCAGATTACCCATTCGCCGATGTACCAGATCAAGCCGATGTTCAACATGATCGGCGGCGGTGTAACCCCGGGAATGGTTCCTTACCTCGTCGATCAGCTGGGGAAGGACTTCATCATCGGTGTCGGCGCTGGAATTCACGGACACCCCATGGGACCGAAGGCTGGAGCCCTTGCTTTCCGTCAGGTGATCGATGCGCTGATGGCCGGTATCGATATTCAGGAAGCGGCCAGAATGCATCGTGAACTGGACGCTGCCGTCAACGCATGGCACGTCTATGGAGTAGATGACTATAGCAAGCTTTACGAGATCGAGGCTTAGCCGTCCACTGAAGATACTTTTCGCACGCCGGCACGGGCCATGCTATCCGCCCGTGCCGGAACTTATGAGGCTTGAACGCCGCGTTAGACCCATAACGAGGAGAACACGCAGACGGGAAAGAACGATGACCGTTCTGAAAGAATTGCGAGATAGATCCTGCTTTCAAGCTGGACCGCGCTTTTGTGTCTGCATGTCCTCCCTGTCCCAAATCAAACATTCGCGGCAGTGCTCCATCGTCAACTGCCCTCCCCCTGCCCGTCTACAGACAACCGATCCCCGCAGCAGTTGTCAATCTCTGTTCATGAGCTCAATCCCGTGCCCTGCCAGCACTCCTAACTGTCCCAGCAGCGCACCCGTTGTCATCATGACGAAATGCGCCCAGGAACGCGTCACCCCAATCACCCTGTTGTTTTCCTTGAGGAGGAATCGCAATGGCCAAGCCGTGCTTTATCGGATTTGATTGCGGAACCATGGGCTGCAAAGTAGCCCTTTACGACCTGGACGGATCGTGTCTGGCCGAATCGTTCTCTGAAAACGAGTTTGCCTACCCAAACCCCGGTTGGGTTGAAATGAATGCAAACCGGTTTTTCGAGAATATTGTTCATGGCATCACTGACTGCCTGCATAAATCCGGTGTTCGGGGCGATGCTGTAAAAGGCATTTCTTCGAGCGGCATCGTCGACGGAACTGTTCCAGTAGATGAGGACTTTAATCCCGTAGGTCCTTTTATCCCCTATCTTGATATGCGCGCGCAGGAAGAAGCACGCCAGATTCGAGAAAACTGCGAGCCCATCTGGACAGAAGAAAGCGCCAAGTCTGGCCTCGGTCCGGACTGTGTTCCCATGGTTTTGCGATGGCTTTACAAGAACAATGTTCCCTATGCCAAAAAAGCCAGAAAGTTTTGCAATATAGCCCCCTTCGTTACCGGCAAGCTCGGCGGATTCAAGGCAAAGGATGCCTATGTGGATTGGTCGCATGCATCGGGATGGCTCGTCGGTTTCGACCTGCGAAACAACACATGGTCGGAACGTCAGTTCCAGCTCTTCGAGGTTCCCATGGACATTCTGCCTAAGGTAGTTGCCCCCTGGGAGGTTGTTGGAGGCGTGTGTAAAGATGTCGCGGCACGCACGGGACTCAGGGAGGGAACACCTCTTGTTGCTGGCGCTGGAGATCTGATGGTATCAACCCTGGGTGCTGGCGTAGTAGGCGCTGGGCAGGCTTTCGACGTGGCAGGAACGGCATCGATCATGACCTTCCTGACCAAAGATCTTCAAGCGGCAATCCATAACAAGGTACTGGTTACCAGCAAGCATATCTTCTCCGATGAGCTTTGTCTCTGGGGCTGCCTTTCCTCGGGAGGGTTTGCGCGTGGATGGTATCGAGATGGAATCCTGAATTTCAAAGGCATCTCCGCCGCCTATCCCATGATGGACACTCTGGCCGATGGCGTACCGCCGGGAGCCCTGAATGTGCTATTCGCTCCCTATCTTACTGGAACTATGACGCCATCCTGGCCGGATGCCAAGGGCACCTGGATGGGGTTGACGCCGAATCACAATCAGGCGCATTTGTGGCGCTCCATGATGGAATCGGTCGCCTACGAGTACTTGCTCTTCCTGAAATCCCTCGAAGAACAGGGCGTAACATATCAGCGCGTCATTGGAGTCGGAGGGGGAGCAAAATCCTTTGTCTGGAACCAGATCAAGGCCGATATGCTCAACATTCCATATACTCTGATTTCCACGCAGGATACTGGCGCACTTGGAAATTGCGTAATTGCCGCGCACGGAACCGGTTACGTGTCCGATATGATTCAGACCGTCAAGAAATGGTCCAAGGAGACTCGCACGTTTACACCGCGCAGCGAATATCACGATTACTATAACCAGGTCTTCCAGGTACGCCAGGAAATCTTCAATGGGCCACTCGATCAGATCTTCAAGATGTGGTCCAGAATTGAAGCCATAAAACCTCCGCAAAACTCCAGAGTGGTCACGGCCGGCTGATCAGAAGAAAGGATAGATGATCCATGCAGCCAAAACTTATCACCGGAGCGAACCACTTCAGCATTACTGTGGGAGATATCGACCGTTCTGTGAGGTTTTACAGGGAGGTAATGGAGATGGAGTTTGAGGGTATCCGTTATAACGTCAGTCTGGACTATATTCGAAGAATTACAGGATATCCAGATGGCGTTCTGAACGTGGCATTTCTCAATTGTCGTGGACTTCGTCTTGAGTTAATCCAGTACGTTGCTCCCAGAGGACAGAATCTGGACGTCAGTCCTCATAATATCTGCAGCAGTCATATCTGCTTTGCCACCACAGACGCGCAGGCAATGTATGAGCGCCTAACGGACAAAGGCATTGCCACGCGCAACCCGCCAACATTAATCGACAGTGGACCAAGCACTGGCGCCTATGCATTCTATCTGTCCGACCCGGACTGCTACAACCTGGAAATTTACCAACCTCCATCAGTGCAAGCAGGCTCCTGATGTGATGTTGAATCAACTTCGCTGTAATGAGGAGAAAAAATGGCGCGATATGCCGCTGGAATCGACGCTGGTACCACCGGCGCGACAGTAATGATTGTTGATCTGAAGGGCAATATCATCGGTACGGCCTACAGAGAATACCCTTGCTACTATCCACATCCCGGCTGGGTTGAGCAGGATATGAATCTGCTGTGGGAGAGGATCTGTGAAGCTTCACAGGAAGTAATTGCAAAGACCCGAGTTGATCCCAAGGAGATTGGTTCAGTTGGAGTCTCCAGTCAGCGCGGAACCTTTGCGCCGATTGACGCGAACTGGAAATGTATTCACAATTCAATTGTATGGTCCGACGGACGGGCCGGAGAGCAGATTGACTGGATAGCCAAAAACATCGGGCGCAGTCGCTATCACGAAATCAGTGGCGTACCCCTGTCTGGCATGTGGTCTTATGCCAAGTACAAATGGTTCCGCGACAAACTGACTGGTCTGTATGAAAAGACATGGAAATTTGTCAATGGGCAGGAGTGGTTATTACATAAGTTCGGTTCAGAGGAATTGTTTACCGATCCTGCTTCTTTGGCGCTGAACGGCATGATGGATGTCACCACGTTGGATTGGTCCGACGAACTCCTGAATGCTATCGATCTTGATAGGAGCAAGCTACCTCCCGTTAAGACGCCGATGAGGCAGGTTGGCGTGGTCTCTCAGGAAGCTGCGGAAAAGACAGGATTTCATCGTGGAATGCCCATTTGTGTGGGAGGTGGAGACCAGCAGTGCGCGGCAGTAGGTGCTGGCGTCATCCGTGAAGGATTGAGCGAGATCACAATCGGTACCGCTTCTGTAATGGTTGCGCACGTCGACAGCGCCAAGCCTGATCCGGACCACTCGGTTCTTTTCAGCGGGCACGCAGTTCCGCACAAATGGGACATGGAAGGACTGGCCTTTGCCACTGGTGTGTGTCTGAGGTGGTGGCGCGATACTTATGCGCAGCCTGAGATTAGCTCGGCCCGCCAAATCGGCCTGGATCCGTATGATGTTATTGGTCTCGAAGCTGCAGACGCGCCGGTCGGATGCAAAGGATATATCTTTCTTCCGTTCTTCTCCAGCCAGGTCACGCCCTACTATCATGATAATGCTCGTGGCGGCTCTATTGGCCTGAGTCTGATTCACAATCGCGGCATGATGGCGCGATCCGTCATGGAAGGAGGAGCCTATGAGCTGCGCATGATTGTCGAGGCAATGGAGAAAGTTCTCGGTAAACCCTTCGACACCATTCGCCTCTCGGGGGGTGGCGCAAAGTCCTCTCTCTGGTGTCACATCCAGGCGGATGTGTACGGCCGACCAGTCGAAAAACTGAAGGTTTCAGAGTGTACAACCCTCGGGGCTGCGATTCTTGGCGCTTCTGGGGCCGGGGTATTTAACAGTATTGAAGAGGCAGTCCAGAACATGGTTCATCCGTACGGGTTTATCGAGCCTGACATGGATAATCATGCAATCTATACTGACCTGTTCGGAATCTTCAAGGACACCTTTTTGGCTCTTCGGGACGCAAACATCTACAACAGACTGGCCTCCGTATGTTCCAAGCATTGGGGTTCTTAATCGGGTAAATCGTGTCTGAAGAGGGGGTGTCAAATGATTCCCATATCATTAGATGGGAAAGTGGCAATTGTGACAGGAGCAGCTCAGGGAATCGGCCGCTCTATCGCGCTGAAATTGGCCGAAGCTGGCTGTTGGGGACTTGTGATCAACGATCTGAAGGTCAACGAGAAGTTTCATTCCACAGCACTGCTGTCCAAGATAGCAGTAGGCGTTTTAGACGGACGTTGATCTGACAGGGCATAGGGGGGCGTTCCCGTGGTTTGGCGGAACGGGTTGGTCGGTTCCAAGTTATGCGTAGGGCAGTCAGCTGTCCAAGATGTACTCCGAAATGGTCCAGTAGTTGTGTGTTGTAGCCCTTGTCGAGAGGTTCTGCTGTCCAATTCAGGCGAATGCCAGTTCCATTTGCGGTGAGGGCGGCGTTTCCGGCGCCTGGAAGGGATCGTTGATCCACTTCCACAGGTCGCGATAGACGAACAGTTGCTGGCGCAGAAGGACCATGAAGTTGGACAAGTGCCACCCGAAGGTCGACTTCATGTGCAGGATCTTGACCAGCAGCATGGCGATCAGCGCCGTCCAGATCTGCGTCTTGACGGCATTGGCGCTGGTGCCCAA
>JBMFHN010000011.1:0-12019 GCA_049976805.1 Occallatibacter sp.
CGGGTGATGGCGAGAACTCGCTCGATGCAGGCAGCGGCGGCCTGGGGAAAATCAGGCTCGCGCGGGTCGGGCATCTCCGGCGGCAGATAGAGCAGCGCCTGCTCTGCATAGCGGAAATGGGAGGGCACGACCAGTTCGCGCGCCTCCCGGCCTGCATCGCCGAGCCCCAGCCTGCGGCGAATGTGCTCGAAGCCTCCCGCCACGGTGAGTGTGGCCGAGGTCAGGATGACGGTGGGCATCTCGTCGAAGACCAGCTGGCGCAGCAACTGGGAAACATCGATCGGCGTGGCCTGGAGAAAGGTGATTTGCGATTGCGGCCGAAGGACGCCGTTCCGGGGCGAAGATCTTTCCGTTCCCCCCGCCGAGGATCGCCGCTCCAGCCAATAGACCATGTTTGAGTCGCTCGATTCGAGCAGAAATTCCAGTTCCGAACGGAGCCGGGTGACGCGCTTTCGAAGTCCCGGCGCCTCGTCGATGCCGGTGAGCGAATCCATCTCCGCTTCCATTCGCCGCAACGTGGCGCAGACGGCCAGGTAAAGCTCGCCCGAATTTTCCAGAAACTCCTCGCGTTCGGCAAACGGCTGGCGTCCTTCGCCGGCGATGGGAAGGCCGGCAAAGAACATCCGCACCCTTTCGCGCAGTTGCTGCGTCAGCGCGGCAAGGTTTACCGACCCTTCCCGTCCGCGCAACAGCATGTCGGTGTCGCGGGCCAGTTCCTCGAAGCGCAGGTTGCCGACCGAGAGACCGAAATAGCTCGAAGCCACGTCTTCGAGTTCGTGCGCCTCGTCGAAAATGACCGCCGCAGCCTCGGGCAGGATGCCGGCGTCAGGCGCGCCGGAGGCCTCGCGCTTCACGGCCAGATCGGCGAAAAACAGGTGGTGGTTGACGATGAGAATATCTGATTCCAGCGCCTTGCGCCGCATCTCCGTGATGAAACAGCGCCCATAATCCGGGCAGTTTGAGCCCAGGCAGGCTTCGGCCCGGGCATCGAGTTTCTGCCACAGAGCGCTCGACTCGGGCAGGCCGCCAATCTCGGCGCGATCACCGGTTTCAGTGATCTGCTCCCATTCGGCGATCTGACGATACTGATCGATCTCCTCGAGGCCGGAAAGAATCGGCTGGTTGCGCAAGGCGGCCAGCTTGTGGCGGCAGAGGTAGTTGGCGCGGCCCTTCATGTAACAGACGCGCAGTTCGCCGACCAGCGTTTCGAGAAAGGGAACATCGCGAAAGTAAAGCTGGTCCTGCAGCGCCTTGGTGCCGGTCGAGACGATCACCCGCTGGCCGGTGCGCAGGGCGGGCAACAGGTAAGCCAGCGTCTTGCCGGTTCCTGTGCCGGCCTCGACAATCAGATGGCGGCGTTCTTCGAGCGCCTGTTCGACGGCCCGGGCCATCTGCAGCTGCCCGGGGCGATACTCATAGGGCAGCGCAGAACGCGCCAGGATGCCGCCGGGGGCGAAAAACTCGTGCAGCGTGGGCAAGGCGCGGGTTGGATTCTCGTCGAAGGTCATTGCGGCCGTGCGCTCATTCCATCTTAGATGGGAGGCGGCGCGGCGCGAATTCCGCACAGGCAAGGGCAGAAGAAAATCTCACCCGCTTCTCAGGCAATTTCCTTTTCTTCCTTGTCGCAAACGCCGGAGCCTGACCGATCCTCGGCCAGCACCGGCTTCTGCCCCGCGTTGACCCAGCGGTCGATCATCAGGGTCTCACGCGATTGGGCCCAGGCTTGAGCGACTGCCGAGCGCTTCATCGATTTCTTCCGCACCTGAAAGGGCCTCTGCGCCGCTGCGACCTTCTCCGCCGCAGCATAGAAAGGATTGACGGGCTTGGAATCCCAGGGATTGTCACCGGACTGCATCGTTCCCTCCTCGTTTGAACTCAAAACCATTCGTTGCTCTGTCATTCGCCGGCCCCTGCCGGGAAAATCTCCTCCCAGGACGGCTTTTCCAATTCATATCCGAACCGGTCGCCCGGCAGAGCGAGCAATTCTTCCGCTGCCGTGAAGTTTTCAGGCCGGGTACGGGCTTCCCCCTCCGAGAAAAATCGCTCACGCGGCTGCTCTTTTCCGCTCCGGCGGAGAAACCGCCTGAGCCTGAAGCCGCAACTTGATCCTCAGCCGCAATCCGCATCCTGGCCGCAGGCGCTTCACTCGTCCCGATCATCGAGGGGATTCCTTGCCTGGCCGGGGTTTGTGTCCATCCATTTGCCGATCAGCAGGGATTCGTCGAGGTTCGTCGAATCCTCGATCTCCCCGGCATGCCTGAGCAGTTTCTTGCGGACATGGGCGGCCCGCTCGGCCGCGGTGGCCTTCTCGTTCTGCGCGGCAGTGTAAAGATAGGCCGTATTCACGGTCATGGAGTTCCCGTGAATGTGCATCGTTCCCTCCTGTGTGTGATGAAGGCAATCCGTGTGCCGCGATGCAGACGGGAAAAATGAGAGATCTCTGAACAGGCCATCCTCCGGACGGCGTTGGCTGGCGCCCCGACAAGGAGGGATTTCAGGAAGGAATGGGGCAGAGACCGCGACTGTCTGCGAAGAATCTCGCTTCTCGGCGGATGGATCTCTGCTGATCCCGGCTGCCTTCACCGGTTTGAGGGTTTCCTCCCGCCGGAACAAAATTCCTGATCGCGAAGATGGGCCGAATCCGGCACTGAAACGCTGCCGGTCCGATAATAGAGAGAGCAAGGGCCGTGCCGCGCAAAGCGCCGGGACAACACGGCGAAGGGGAGAAACATCTTGTCGAAGGTTCGTCTGCCGGCCGCGCCGGTCAAATCCCGCGCCTCCACTCTGCCGCTGGTGGCCATCGTGGGTCGGCCCAACGTGGGCAAATCCACGCTTTTCAACCGGCTGACCGGCAGCCGCCGCTCGATTGTAGGCGATGAGCCGGGCATCACCCGCGACCGCATTTATGGCACGTACGATTGGGCTGGCCGCGCCTTCCGGCTGGTGGACACGGGCGGCATTGTGCCCGACGATCCGGAGCTGATTCCCGGCGAAATCTACAATCAGGCCAAGGTGGCGCTCGACGAGGCCGGCGCCGTGGTGCTGGTGGTGGACGCCCGGACGGAGTTGGCCAGCCCGGACTACGACCTGGCGCGGCTGTTGCTGCGCGGTGGCAAGCCGCTGTTTCTGGCGGTGAACAAGGTCGAGGGCGAGGCCATGGCGCTGGCCGCGGAGAACTTCCGCCGGCTGGGCGTCCGCAACCTCTTTGCCATCAGCGCCGAGCATGGCCAGGGCATCGGCGACCTGTTGGACTCGATTTCAGCGGCGGTTCCTGAGGCGGTTGCCGCGCTGCCCGAAACTGCGCCCGAAACCTCCTTGTACAGCGAAGAGGAAGGAGCCGCCGAAGAGGACGAATCGGAGCCGTCCGGGAGAGACGGCTCGCCGCAGACCCAGTCTCCGCATCGCACCCACGGCGAGTTCACGCCACGCGAAACCGCGGTGGCCATCATCGGCCGTCCCAACGTGGGCAAGTCCACGCTGCTCAACGCGCTCACCGGCAGTTCGCGGGCTATCGTTTCACCCATCGCCGGCACCACCCGCGACGCCGTCGACGAGGCGGTGGAGTTCGAAGGCCAGCAACTGCGGTTTGTGGACACGGCCGGCATCCGCCGCAAGGGCAAGACCCATCTGATGGCGGAAAAGCTGAGTGTGGTGATGGCCCGGCGCCATCTGGAGGCGGCCGATGTGGCCCTGCTGGTCATCGATGCGATCGACGGCGTGACGGCCGCCGACGCCACCATCGGCGGCTACGCCCACGAGAGCGGGCGCAGCGTGATCATCGTCGTGAACAAGTGGGATGTGGTGACCACGGGCCGCACCGACGGCAAGCCGCCGGCCGACCGGGAGATCTTCGAGCAGCAATTGCGCTCGGTGCTCAAATACCTGAGCTACGCGCCGGTGATTTTCCTCTCCGCGCTCGAGGCCGCCGGCCCCGGCGGCTACAAACTGCTGCGCGTGCTCCACGAAGTGGTCGCCGTCGCGGCCGAGCGCCGCAAGCGCGTCTCGACCGGCCAGATGAACCGATTTCTGGACAAGATCGACTTCCAGCGGGCTCCGGTGCCGATGGCCAAGCGCATCCGCATTTTTTACATGACCCAGGCTGCCGTTGCTCCGCCGACGTTTGTGCTCTTCACCGACCGCGAGGTACGGCTGCACTTCAGTTTCGAGCGATTTCTCGAAAATCAAATCCGCGATGCCTTCGGGTTCCGGGGCACGCCCATCTGGTTCAAGGTCAAGGCGCGCAACGCAAAGAAGGACGAGTAGACCCTTCGGGCCGTTCTCGACTGGAAGAATTCCACACCCCAGGTTTCAAAAGCGACACCTGGGGTACCCAGTTTATGATTGACCGGAGCTGGGCTACCGCCAATATGCGAAGAAAATCAGAAATTACTGGCTAAATATATTGATTCTAAACTGGTTATTAATCAAAAGCCAAAGCCGAAAAATTCCCATTTCGGCAGAGATCTATAATTTTTTCCGCCACCCGCCAAAACAAATTTGCTATCCATGCACAAAATTTGATACTACATACGGTATCATCTATGGAGATGGATGATGCTCGACTGAAGAAACGGATAAGGAAGATCGCCGAAAGTGTGAAGAATGTTCGGTAGGAGGATCTTTTGACTCTGCTTGAAAACCAGATCAAGCCGTTTTGTGAAGCGAATGGACTGAGCTATGACCATCGACATTCGACAGGTAGCCACCACGCATTCACCGTGGGATCGAAGTCCTTTAACATCGTGAAACCATCTGGAACACCGCTTTTGAAACGATGGTACGTTGAAGACTTCCTTGAAGCGATGGAGCACATCAACCTCTACGAGTAGGGGTCATGCCAATGAAAGATGCTGAGAATTTCATGAACAAGAATTACCGTGTTGCGCTGCAATACGATCCTGATGGCTATTGGATCGCTGAACATCCTGAACTACCAGGCTGCAAGGCCGATGGGGAAACCGCGCAAGAAGCTTTGTCATCCCTGGATGTTTCCAGAGAGTTGTGGATTGAAAGCCGCCTGGCCACTGGCCTTGAGGTTCCGGAACCGCAAGAGGCGCCTCAATACAGCGGGAGGTTTGTGCTTCGGATTTCCAAAAGCCTGCATCGAGAGTTGGCCAGTGAGGCGGAGGCGGAGGGCGTCAGCTTGAATAGTCTTGTCAGCAATGTTCTGGCTCGTAGGAATACTCGGACAGAGCAATCCCTCTCGTTTGTATCGCAGCTTGCCTATCCGTATATGGGGGGCATTTATTCGGCTTTTTGTGCACCAGAAAAAGCCAATGCGCCTTCCAACGTCCTTTCGATGCTTGGTCGCCAACAACCGCCCTGGACTTATCAGAATATGCCTCCGGAAATTGAACAGACATCCGATAAGGAGCGTCAGTATGCTTGATTTTGTCGATATGGTCAGCATGGCGCGGTATCTTTTCGCACCCAACACACTGCCTCTCGCGAACCTTCTTATGAATTCGCACAGGAAGGCCCTGGAGACGCTATTTTCATTTCAGGGCATACAAATTGGTGCAGACGTCAACCAATTTCAGTTGATTGCTGGAATGGGAGAAGTCAACGGTTTGGCTATCCAGCAATTAGTTATTGACGCTGTCTCCATCAATTTAACGGTTGCGGGAGATCATGCTGATCTCAGTAATTCTTATGAGACTCTGCGAGGTTTTTTAATCGAGATTGACTCTAAACGGCGTATGGAAAATCCGAAGCTCTATACGACTACGTATCAAACGCAAAGTTCTGTTAAGCTGTCGATTCCATACGAGCGCCTTATTGCACCCGAATTGATGAACTTTCTCAGATCAAAGACAGATGTTCTGAAACCCGAAGATTCATCTGCCGCCGAGATATATCTGGCGAACCTCTCTTTTCAGGTAAGGTATACACCTAATACCAACATCTATTCACTGGTTCCTAAGGTACTTACCATCGAACCGCGTGCTGGATCAGACCCGAAAGAGAACACGTACTATGTGCTCACTCCCACAGATTCCGACACGCATCGACTGCTTGTCGAGGAATTTGAGAAAGTAATGAGCGGAGTGAAGTGAAGCGTTCGAGCACCACCCCTGCCCCGGAAGGAGCAAAAATACGAGAATCTCCAATTCAGATTTTGGGATAGAGGATTCTCGCGAACAGGTGCAATCGTTATTCAGGTCAGTCAGCGACTGATCTCCACGCTATGAACTAAACCGCACAATGCTCGCCGGTGCAGGCTACTGTGGGGCTGTCTGGCTCGATGAGTCTGGTTCGTTAAGGTTCATCACATGAACGCTGGCCCCGGTTTCCGGGACGCTGCCATCGTTGGCCTGGACTGAGATCGGCTTGCCTTGAACCAGGATGCGCTCGGTGATCCTGCCGCGGGCCGGAACCAGCACGCGTCGCGTGACGGAGGTCGGTCCGGAGGCGGTCATGGAGCTGACTGTAAGCGGAATCTCGGCCGCCGCGTATCCCGAGTTGGCCAGATCGACAGCCACCAGCCAGTTTCCAGCTTCGACAGGATTGGGATAGACGCCCGCGATGCTCAGATCGGGCAATCCCTTGTCGGCATTGACCCAGTCGGCGAAAAACCAGTTCAGATCAAGATGGGCGCTTCCCGCCGAGGCTTCCAGCAGTTTTTCAAAGGAACGCCGGGTGGAAGAGATGCCGGTTTCGGCTTCGTAAGCGCGCAGGGCGGGAGCAAGCGCCGAGGTTCCGGCCAGGTCGCGCAACATCCACAGAACGTAAGCAGCCTTGGTGCGGTAGTAGACAGGAGAGATGGCCTCGCTCAGCGGCTGGCCGGCACTTTCGCCGGGACTGGAGGGTTCGGCCAGCGCCAGCGCCGGCCGGCTGGTCTCCATCATGCGCAGGGCGGCCTCGCGTCCGTGGCGTTTTTCCACCCACAGCGTGGTCATAAAGGTTGCCAGGCCCTCGTTCAGCCACGCTGGCTTTTCCAGCCGGGATGAATCGGGACGCAGAAACCAGGCGCGGGTAAGGGCGTGAACCAAAGCGTCTTCCAGGCGGTCCGGTTGAGGTTTCGTCCCGGATTCATTCAGCGGTGCGGCCAGCAGGGCGCCGGTCTCGAAGGGCGTGTCCTGCGGGTTGGGAAGATCCAGGAGGGTTAAATGAGAATTGGGGTTCGGACCCAGCCAGTTCTGCAGAAACGGAGTCACCGCCTCAGCCGCTGTCAGCCAGTATTCGACGGAGACATTGTCGTCCGGTGTTGTCCATGCGGTCAGTTCTGCGCCGGGATGAGGAGTGCGGATGGCCACAAACAGGCTGGGCGCCTGAAAGCCCAGCACCGCCTCCTTCAAACGGGTGGTTGCCACACCATCCACCCGTCGAGTCTCGTCCAGGTCATTGGGTTCGTTCACCTTCAGTGGGACGCAGCGCCCGTTGAGCACCGCCACCGTAGGAGCCAGACCGTGGGGAAACTCGTCGCTGAGCTCGATGTCGAAACGCGCATCGCTCAACCGGAGTTTTTGCCTGCCTATCTCGTCAAACAGTCGCGCGCCGTCGCCCAGCAGCACGGGGACGCTCGAAACCGGGTACCAGACCACGTTGCCAAAGCCGCGCAGACCCGTGAACGGAACGCTGATCTGGTCCCAATCCGAGCTGAGGGCCGCTGTGTCGGGCGCGCCGATCGACTGAAGACGCTGCGCAGAGGCGGGGATTGGGCCGGCATAGGTTACATCGAGCCGGAGGCTGGCGCCGGGCGCGAGTTGCCGGATCGCCGACTGGCCGAGTGGAATCTCAGCCTCGTGCAACTGGCCCGTGTGGTCGGCGTCGGAGTTGAGCGTGGCTACCTGAAAGGCAAGATCCCGGCCCGTTCCCGTTGGTGATCCCAGCCGAATCTCCTCCCAGTTCAGCGAGGAGGAAATCTGCAGGGGAATCCGGCTGAGCGGGCTGGCGCCGTCGTTGCGGATCGTGAGCAGGGCGCGGACGGCGATCTGCTGCTCTGCCGGGGTCAGATGGACGTTCAGATCATAGCTGGTGACGGTGACGGACTGGCGCTCGGCATCGTCAACAAGGGGTTTGGCAAGTGTCTGGATGGCCGGCAAGGTCGCGGCGGAGCCGATGGTTGTCGTTGTCTGGCCGTTGGCGCCGGTCGACCGGGAGAAAATGATTTGCTCGTGAGGCCGGGAAGACTTGGGTGCCGATTCTGTGGAACCCGCGTTCTGCCCCGCGCAGCTGGTCGCCGTCCAGCCGGCGGCAAATGCCAGGATCATCGCCGTTCGGACAAAAGCTCGCTTCATGAACCCAGACCTTTCCTCTTTCCTGATTTGGACGTAACAGGCGCGTCTTCGGCTCGGCGCGCGGCCTGCCGACGCTGACGAAAAGCCTCATAAAGCACCACGGCTCCGGCGGCCGCGACGTTCAGTGAGCTGACCCCGCCCCGCATGGGAATCCGCAGCAGATGATCGCAGGTGCGCCGCACCAGCTCATGCAATCCAGCCCCTTCGCGGCCCAGCACCAGAACGCAGTCGCCGGTCAGGTCGAACTGGTCATAGTCGGTCTGTCCGCGCCCGTCCAGACCGATAATCCATAAGTTCTTCCGTTTCAGCTCTTCCAGCGCATGGACGAGATTCACGACGCGGGCAATGCGGAGATGCTCGGAAGCTCCCGCGCTGGCCTTGACAGCAACCGGGCTGAGCGGAGCCGAACGTCGCTCGGTCAGCACCACGCCGTCCACTCCGGCCCCATCGGCCACGCGCAGCAGGGCTCCCAGGTTCTGTGGATCTTCAACGCCGTCCAGTGCCAACAGGAGGCGAGCGCCGGCGGGCCGGTCCGCATCCGGAACTGCGCCTTGCGGAGAAAAAGCTTCCGAGGGGGGCAGAAACAGGTCTTCGATCGAGAGAAACTCCTGTGCGCGGACCAGCGCCACCACCCCCTGATGAGCCGCCGTCCGAACCAGATCGGTCAACTGGTCGCGGCTCTGCTGGCGCACGCGCACACCGTTCTCGCGGCAGAGGGCCACCAGCCGCTCCAACCGGGCATCGCCGCGCTCCCGGGCCACCAGGACATGCTCGATCCGCCGCCGCCCGGCGCGGATCGCCTCCTCGACCGGGTGCAGCCCATACAAAACTTCCATTCATTGAGTGTAGAAGATCGGCAAAACACACTGCCGGCCGGCAGAAGGCGAAAGCTGGCCGTGGCCCTTCACGCGCAACCGGCCGCTGCACAATTCGCGGGGCGGACAGGCGCCGGGCCGCGACGGAAACAGGCCCGGCTCAGGCGGGAGGACAAGGCCCTGGGGCAAGGCGCACAGACCCACGCTTTCGCAACCGGTCCTTGTGGACACTGTCCCGGCTGGCGGCGTTCATCAGGCGGATCGCGGCGTTCACTCTCATCCCGGCCATGTATGGAAGAGGATTGCGTTGCGCCGATGGCTCTTTTCAGCCCCACATCCCTGCCCTGAAGGATCCGGGGCGTTCTTGCGCCGGATTGTTTTGAGCGTCGCGCGGAAACCTTCCGGCCGCGGGTCCTGTACCTTTTCACCTGCCTGCGGCAAAGTCGATAAACCCGCGTTCTGGATCGGTGGAAACCAGCTTCACGGTCACCCTGTCGCCCACGTCCAGCCCCTTGCCCCCTTCCACCAGCATTCCCTCCACATGGGGATCGAGCGTGCGGACGAAAATACCATACTGGTTGACACCGGTGACAATGGCGCGGTAGCTCTGGCCGATGTGCGAGTGCAGAACCACGGCGGCAATGCGCTTTTGCATCTCGCGCTCCACCTTGCGCGCGCCATCTTCCATCAGCGTGCAACGCGCCGCAATGGCGTTCAGATCAGTTTCCGAGTAGGGCTGCGGCCTCCGGGCCAGCCAGGCTTTCAGAAGCCGTTGCGCCACCAGGTCCGGAAAACGGCGGTTCGGAGCGGTCGAATGGGTGTAATCCTGAACGGCCAGACCAAAGTGCCCCGGGGAAACCTCGTTGGGCTTGACCAGGACATACTCGCCGGGACCCATCAGCTTCACCACGGCCAGCGAAAGGTCGGGGAAGTGGTCGGGGTTCTTGCGCTTCTGAACCAGCAGAAAATCATTGAGCGCCTTCGAATCGGGGGTGGCGGGCAGCATCGTACCCAGCCGTTCCGCCAGTTCCACAATCCGGCTCCAGCGCCTGGGGGTGCGAACCACGCGGCGAATCGAAGCCACGCCGGCCTCTTCGAAAGTCCGCGCGACGACTCCGTTGGCAGCCACCATGAACTCCTCGATCAGCGAGGTGGCGCGGTTTTTTTCCAGGCGCGCGATCTCAACCACCTGCTCGGCCAGCATCACCGGGCGCGTCTCGATCGTCTCCAGGTCAAGCGCGCCGTGCTGGAAGCGGCCGCCGACCATGCGGCGCGCCGCCTGGTCCTGAAGCCGCAGCTGCGCGGCCAGTGCCGCGCTGGCCGCCACCTTCTCCGGAGCCTGCTCCCGCCCCTCCAGCCAGGCACCGACGGCGTGATAGGCCAGTTGCGCCCGGTTCCGCACCAGCGCCTGGTAGGTCTTCCCGTCCGAAACCCCTCCCGCCTCATCCACGGCAAACTCAATCACCACGGCGATCCGGTCCTCACCCTCATTCAGCGAAGTCAGGCCCTCGGAGAGCCCAACCGGCAACATGGGAAAGACTTTGACGCCGGTATAAACCGAAGTCGTCTCGCTGCGGGCATGGCCGTCGAGGATCGACCCCCGATGAACGCGTGCGTCCACATCGGCAACTCCGACCCGCACCAGAATCCGCCCGTCGGCCCGTTGCTCTGCCCACTCGATCTGGTCCAGATCCTTCGATGTGTCGTTGTCAATCGAAGACCAGAACAACCCGCGCAGATCCTTCACCTGCGCTGCGAAAGCCGGCGCGGATTCGCTCGCAAGAGCCTTGAGTTCAGTCTCTGCTCCATCGGGAAAATCCGGCTGAAAACCGTGCTCGATCATGGCCGCGCGGGCCGCGGAGACAAGATTGAAGTGAAAAGGATGGTTGGCATGCATCGGCATCCGGCTCCTTCACACCGAAGGGACAGCCTACCACGCCCGTGTGAGACCTGAACCAGAGAAGTGACGCAGTTCGTTGAAAGAAACGGCATTTACGTTCCAGAACCGGAAACCTGCGCACCACCGGACCGCTCCGTCGGCGGACACAGCCGGTTGGCGGCGACGGCGGCAGGCCGTCGCGCCCCGCGCACCCGGCCTGAAGATGGATGGCCCGCGCCCGGGACCGCACCCGGAGACGGACCCCCAAGGCAGTTCGCGCCAGCCTCCGGGCGTTTCGCCCGGCACAATTCCCGCTTCCCGCCTCTTGCCTTCCCGCCCACAGGCCGGCCGGATCTTCTCTTCGGCCCGCGGCGCGAAAGCAGTCCCGGCCTCCTCTCTGCCTTGCTCGGCGTGCGTCCATGCCGGGCACATAAAAAAACGGCACGAACATTATCTGCTCGTGCCGGGAGGCCAGTGACGCAAACTTGTTCCCGCCTCGAAGTCAGCACCCTGTACTGGCTTCTCGACTGGAATGTATACACCATAACATAGAATCAAGCGAACGCAAATACAAAAATCAACATTTTTCCAAATTTCGTGCTGAATCTTTCTGCCCGATTCTCCCGGCTTTCGTGTCCAGGGTGAAATCTGCAACCGAAGAACTTTCCCCGTTGGAACATCATTTTTCGGTTTTTCTGTCAAGCCGTTTTATATCTATTGATTACAAAGAAAAGAAGGGATTGCTTCTCGACGCCAGGGCTCTGGACCCCTATTTTGAAGTCCGCCAGAATGGAATCTCTCCGAACAGATTGGCGCTCAGCCTGCAGCGTCAGGGATCCACAAAAGGGGATCCGAGGAGCGTTGGGGAGTCCACTCAATCCAGATTTCCGGATATTTCTGAGGTTCGGCAGGCCCCGGGGCGGAAGAATCGTTCCATCCAGTCTTCAATCCAGCCCCATTCCCGCAGCGGCAGAGAGCGAACCGCCGTCCCCCGGCTTCTATTTCCGGGCCGCGCCGCGCCGTGCGACCCATCCTTCCTTGATGACTTGGCGAGCCCGGCCGAGGGCCAGCGCGCCGGCGGGCAC
>JBMFHN010000011.1:12029-32238 GCA_049976805.1 Occallatibacter sp.
GAGGTAGGCCCCATCGCCGATCGTCACCGGCGCCACCAGTGTGGAGTCGCTGCCAACGAAGGCATCACGGCCAATCCGGGTGGGGTGTTTGTTCACCCCGTCGTAGTTGCAGGTAATGGTGCCAGCGCCGATGTTGGTGCCCGCGCCCACCTCGGCATCTCCCAGGTAGGTGAGGTGGCCTGCCTTGGCGCCTTTGCCCAGCCTGGCTTTCTTGGTCTCCACAAAGTTGCCGATGTGGACATCCTCTCCGATCTCACAGCCCGGTCTCAGGTGCGCGAAAGGCCCGATGCTGGCACCATTGGCCACCGTGCTCTCACTCAGCACCGAACTCTGGCGAATCAGCACCCCGTCGCCCAGCGTACAGTCTTCGATCACCGCATAGGAACGGATCCGGCAGTTGGAGCCGATCCGGGTGCGGCCCAGCAACTGCACGAAGGGCTCGATGACCGTATCGGGCGCAACCTCGACTTCAGCGTCGATGACCGATGTCTCCGGCCGGAAGATGGTTACGCCCTGCGCCATCAGACGCTCGGCCGTCCGCTGGCGCAGGGCGGCGTCCAGCGCCACCAGTTCCGCGATGGTGTTGGCGCCCAGCACCTCGGATGCCCCGGCAGCCTCGAGGGCCACCACGCGCTCACCCGCGGCACGCAGCAGGCCTGCCATATCGGTCAGGATCACCTCTCGGTTGGCATTGTCGGCGGTAAGCCGGTCCAGGTGGGCGAGCAGCGGCACGGTCCGGAAAACATAGATGCCGGAGTTGATCTCGCGCAGGGATTGCTGCCCCGCCGTGAGTGCCTTCTGCTCGATGATGGCCTCAACCTCCGGGGCGCCGGGTGAGCGGCGCAGGATCCGCCCATAGCCGGTGGGATCTTTGGGAACGGTGCTCAGGATGGTCATGGCGGCCTGCTCGGCCTGATGGAAACGCCAGAGGTTCTCCAGGGTTTCAGGACAGATCAGCGGCACATCGCCCGAGAGAACGAGAAGGCTTTCGTAGCCGGCAATGGCCGCGCGGGCGCACTGGAGGGCGTGGCCGGTGCCGTGTTGCTCCGTCTGCTCGACGAAGCGGACGCCGGCCGGAGCCACGGCGGCCCTCACCGTTTCTGCCTGGTGGCCGATGACGACGTAAATCTGCTCCGGTGGGGCGATACTGCTGGCCGCGGCGATGACATGACGGATGAGCGGCCGGCCGCCGATCTCGTGCAGTACCTTGGGCCGTTGCGATTTCAGCCGTGTTCCTTTGCCGGCCGCCAGAATCACCACGGCCAGTTTCCCCTGCGTTTTCTCGATCCCATTCTTCATAAGCAACCTCTCTTAGATTCTATGGCGTCGATCCGGAGCGGATGCGGCGCTGGCGGCCGAGCGCGGAATCTTCGGAACCGCATCCGCGCGAGCAGAAAAATCTGGAGTATATTTGACCGTAACCAGACGGCGAAGATGTGATTCCCGCCGCAAACTTGAACAAAGAAACGGTGATTCCGGGAGGCTCGGATGGAAACTCCAAATTACTACGAATTCCTGCAGATCAGTCCCAATGCCGAGTCTGAAACCATTCACCGTGTCTATCGATTTCTGGCCGCCCGCTTTCATCCGGACAACACGGCAACGGGCGATGCGGAAAAGTTCTTTCTCTTGAAAGAAGCCTACGAGGTTCTGTCTCATCCGGATCGCCGCGCCAAATACGATGCCTCCTGCCTGATCGAGGTTCCTCCGCCGGAACCTTTATCCTCGTCCATTGATTTCATGGACAACCTGGAGGGCGAGCTGAACCGCAGGCTGGCGGTGCTGGCCTTGCTTTATCTTCAACGCCGCAGAAATCCTTCCCATCCGGAAGTTTCCCTGATGGAAGTCGAGATTCGCATGGGTTTTCCCCGCGATTATCTGGACTTTACGATGTGGTACCTGCATAAGAAGGGATATATCACGCGGGCGGACAATGCGTCCTTCACCCTGACGGCGGACGGCGTGGACTTTGTGGAGAATCAGCAGGGGAATACTCCGATCCTGCAGAAGATGCTGACCACAAGCCATGAACCCCGCAACATGAATTCAGGGCCGGCGGCGAACGCTCCGGTTCGTTCCGGCGACGGCGAGGCCGAATCCCCTGCAACAGCCGGAACCCCGTCAGCAGAGCCGATGGCCAATCAGCGGGTGAACGCGAAGGACCGGCGGGTGAACGCGAAGGACCGGCGGGTGAATTCCAGAGACAGGCGCTCGGTTGCGCCGGAGCAAAGCCATCCGTAAGGAAACAGCAGGCTGGTCATCACGCAGCTCTTTCCCTTTGCGCGGTTGATCGCCTTGCGGTTGATCGCCTTCTTGACCGCGTGCGGCAGGCTTCCGTATGCTGCCGATGGTTTCCGCCTGGTGGAGGCTGCTGCCCCCATTTCGCGCTGGGAGAATCCCGATGGTTCCGTTTCCGCCGGTTGCCGCTTCCGCTTCCGCCTCTTCCGCTGCGCCGCTGCTGATGCGCCGCGCCGCCGTGCTGGGCGCGGGCACCATGGGATCGCGCATCGCCGCGCATCTGGCCAATGCCGGAATTCCCGTTCTGTTGCTCGATCTGCCGGCAAAGGACGAGGGGGGGCAATCTCTGGCGCAACGCTCCCTCGATGCCCTCGCCAAGGCCCGGCCTGCGGCCTTTTACCAGCCGTCACTGGCCGTGTTGGTCACCACCGGCGACTTCGCGAAGGATCTGCCGAAGCTGGCCGGCTGCGACTGGGTAATCGAGGCCGTGGCGGAAAGCCTGGAGATCAAGACGGCATTGCTCAACCGCGTTGTGCCTCACCTGGCGCCACCGGCCCTGCTGACCACCAACACCTCGGGACTGCCTGTCGGGCGAATTGCCGCCGGGCTGGCCGCGACACATGGGTGGAACCGGAACCGCTTCTTCGGAACGCACTTCTTCAATCCGCCCCGTTACATGCAGCTGCTGGAAGTCATCCCCACCTCCGAAACGGATCCGCTGGTGGTGGCTGCCTTCAACGCTTTCGCCGACCGCAACCTGGGCAAGCAGGTGGTTGTCGCCCGCGACACCCCCAACTTCATCGCCAACCGCATCGGCGTCGCGGTGATGTTCTCGGCGGCCGCGCTCTTGCTGGAGCAGGGCCTGACGATTGAGGAGGTGGACGCGCTGACCGGCCGGGCGCTGGGATGGCCACGCACCGGCACCTTCCGCCTGGCCGACCTGGTGGGAATCGACATCCTGGCTCACGTAGCCGCCAATTTTCCCCAGGACGCGACTTCCGGGGATTTTTCCCGCGTTCTGGAGGAGATGCTCCGGCGCGGCTGGCTGGGAGACAAAAGCGGACAGGGCTTTTACAGAAAGATCCGGGATACAGACGGAAAAGAGGTCCGCAGTGCGCTCGATCTGACCACACTCGAGTATCGCGCGACGCGAAAGCCAGCCTTTCCGGCTCTCGAAATGGCAAGGAACGCGGCGACTCCGGCCGAACGGCTGCGCCTGCTGCTGGACAATGACCCGGCAAGGGACAAGGCCGCCGCTTTTCTCTGGCCGTTTCTGGCCTCGCTCTGGAACTTTGCCGCCGAACGGGTCGGAGAAGTGGCCGAAGATGCAGTTTCGATCGACCGCGCGATGCGCGCTGGTTTCAACTGGGAACTGGGTCCGTTTGAGATGTGGGACGCGGCCGGCGTCGCTTCCACGGTCAACCGGATGAAAGCCTTTGGACTGCCGGTGAGCCCGCGTGCAGAGGCGCTGCTGGCAGCCGGCCACGCGGGGTGGTACGCGCAGGACGATCCCGGCGGCGTTCTGGTCTGTTTCCGGCCGGACAGCAAACATATGGAGCCCGTGGCCACGATTCCCGGCCACGCCCGCATCGCCGATTTCCGCCGCTCCCGCAGCGTGATCCGCGCCAATCCAGGCGCCTCACTGGTCGATCTGGGCGGCGGCATCGGATGCATCGATCTGCACTCGCTGAAGAACACCATTGGCGGCGACGTGATGGCGCTGCTCTCGGCGGTGCTCGATCCGGCCTCTGACGCCGTGCGCGACTTTGCCGGATTCGTCATTGCGAGCGACCGCGAGAACTTCTCGGTGGGTGCCAATCTGATGCAACTGCTGCTGATTGCCGAAGAGGGCGACTGGGAAGAACTGGCCGCGGCCGTTCACGGATTCCAGCAGATGACCCTGGCCATCAAGTACTGTCCCCGTCCGGTGGTCGCCGCGCCCTTCGGCCTGACCCTGGGCGGCGGCGCGGAAATCTGCCTGCACGCCACCCGCCGCCAGGCGCACGCCGAGACTTACATGGGCCTGGTGGAAACCGGTGTGGGCTTGATTCCGGGCGGCGGGGGCACGAAGGAGATGCTGCTGCGCTCCGTTGAGGCGGCCGCCGCGTTCGCTCAACCGCTTCCGGGCGACCCGCCTTCGCGCTTCGCCCAGTCGGCCGAACTGGGCACCACGCTCAGGCGCGCCCTGGAAACCATCGCTCTCGCCAAGGTTTCCGCCTCGGCTGCCGAGGCGCGCTCTCTGGGATTTTTGATTGCTTCGGATCGCGTGACCTTCAACCGCGAGCGCCTGCTTCTGGATGCCAAGGCTCACGCTGCCGCGTTGGCTGAGTCCGGCTACGCGGCTCCGCAGCCCCAGTTGCGGATTCCCGCGCCGGGCACGGCGGCGCTGGCGCTGCTTGAGACCGGCATTGACCAGATGGGCGAGGCCGGCTACGCTTCCGAACACGACCAGAAGGTTGCCCGCCGGGTGGCCCATGTCCTCGCCGGCGGCCAGCTCACACCGGGAACCCTGGTCAGCGAGCAGTACATTCTCGATCTTGAGCGCGAGGCGTTTCTTTCTCTCTGCGGCGAACCGAAGACGCTCGAGCGCATCGCCTTCACCCTCAAGACCGGCAAGCCGTTGCGCAACTGAGATTGTGGCGGGGGTGAGTCGCACCGATGCGGAGGTGAAAACCGGAAATGAACCGCTGGAGCCAATCGCCGATGATGCGCAGAGGAAAACCGATTACCAGCCGGTTCTCATCGCCGGATGCGCCGGCGGCCTCGGAATTTTTCCCCGGGAAGCGGTGATTCAGATGGCGCGTACCGTTGTGCAAAAATGCTGTTGTCTGCTGGGCGGATGGTTTCTGGTCTGCGTTCCGTTCGCTGCCCAGCAGCCGCAGCCGCTGCTTGCGCAGCTCAACACCTCCGGCCAGATCGTTGTTGATGGCCGCTCGACTCCTTACCTCGTCCGCCATCTCCCGGTCAGTTCTTTTCCTGGTTTGCCTGCCGGCCTCGTCGCCCTGCTCAACCGCCGCGGCTGCCTGATTCCGCAGACCTTCGAGGCATACGGACCGGAGAACGTCGTCCATGCCAGCCTGCAGCGCGCCGGTTCTTCGGATTGGGCGGTTCTCTGCTCGGCCGGTGGAACGGTTTCGCTGCTGGTCTATTTTTCGAGCGCCCCGGACCGGCTGCAACTGCTGGCCGCGGCACCGGAAACTGAGCGGCTGGCGGCGCGTTCCCCCGAAGGCCCGCTCGGCTTTGACTGGGGAATTGATCGCGCCACGCCTCGCCAGGTTCACGACGCGCAGGCCGGGATGGATCCCCGTCCGCCGCTTCTTGACCACGATGCCCTGGCCGATTCGATCATCCACGGCGGCACCGTTTACCATTTTTACTCCGAGGGTATCTGGACCGAGCTGAATATGCCGGAGTGAATTCGGGCCGGGCCAGGCGCCCTGCCGCTGCACAAGGAGCAAACCCATGCCGGAAGCCGTTCTCGTCAGCGCCGTTCGCACCCCGGTGGGACGCGCCCCCAAAGGCGCCCTTGCCGCCACCCGCCCCGACGATCTAGCCGCGCTGGCCCTGGGCGGAGCTTTGGACAGGATTCCCCACCTCAACCGGGCGGAGATCGACGACGTCATCCTGGGCTGCGCCCAGCCGGAGGGCGAACAGGGCTGGAACATCGCCCGCCTTGCCGCCCTGCGCGCCCAGTTGCCGGTCGAGGTTCCCGGCGTCACCGTCAACCGTCTCTGCGCCTCCGGCCTTGAGGCCATCGTCCAGGCCGACCTGCGCATCCGTGCGGGCGGTGACCGGGTGGTCGTGGCTGGCGGAACCGAGTCCATGAGCCTGATCCCCATGGGCGGCCTCAAACCCAGCCCCAATCCCTGGCTCGCCGCCCATTATCCGGCCTCGCTCCTGACCATGGGACTGACTGCCGAGCGGGTCGCCCGCCACTACCAGATCTCCCGCGCCGACCAGGACGCCTTCGCGTTTGCCAGCCACCAGAAAGCTTTGGCCGCGCAGGCTGCCGGCCGCTTCGCCGACGAGTTGATTCCGGTCCCGGTCACCGTGTCCCGGCCTGGAAACGCTGATGGGAAACCGCAGACCTCGGAGAGGCTTTTCTCTGCCGATGAAGGCCCCCGCGCCGACACCTCGCTTGCTGCCCTGGCCCAGTTGCGCCCATCCTTCCACGCCCGGGGAACCGTGACCGCGGGCAACTCCTCGCAGATCTCCGACGGAGCCGCCGCCCTCGTTCTGATGGAGGCCGGCCGGGCCCGCGAACTGGGCATTCGCTCCCTGGGCCGCCTGGTGTCCTACGCCGTCACAGGCTGTCTGCCGGAGGAAATGGGGATGGGGCCGGTCAGCGCGATTCCCCGGGCGCTCAACCGCGCCGGCCTGGCTCTGAACGAGATCGGGCTGATCGAATTGAACGAGGCCTTCGCCGCGCAGGCGCTGGCGGTGCTCGGCGAGCTCGAACGCAATGGTTTTGAAGTGGATCCCGAGCGCCTCAACGTCAACGGCGGAGCCATCGCCCTGGGTCATCCCCTCGGCTGCACCGGAGCCAAGCTCACCGTCACGCTGCTCCACGAGATGCACCGCCGCCACATCCGCTACGGCATGGTCACGATGTGCGTCGGCGGCGGCATGGGTGCGGCTGCCATCTTCGAACGGCTCGAATAGATCCGGGATCGCAGGGCTGGATCAGGATCGCAATACGAAATCTTCCCGGAAATTCGATCGTCCGGCGGTGTCACTCATACCGGGATCTTTCTTCCTCCATTTAAACTGCAGCAGCCAATACCAGACTTCATGCTTCGCAGTAAACTCCCGCTAGTACGGAAGCCGGCAAGCCTCTGCTCGCGCATCAGACGCAGTTGCTGCTCCACCCCATCCCGCCAAAAGCGGGCGGGATGGGGCCCCGGCTTGCTGGCCGCCGGCAACCCGGACTCGGAAGCGGCACCGCTGGGGCGGCGGGTGAACAGACCAATACACGCTGCGAAAAAGAGTATGGCTGCCCACAATTACCAATAATGATGATAATATGAGTTGAGGCTTATATGAGCTATTGTTCATGTTTGAAAATGGGGGCACTGGAATACGACGAGCAGGATCGGCTTGTTCCAGCGCTGAAAACGCTCGGAGAACCAAACCGGCTTCGTATTTTGTGTTGCTTAGGACTTGAATGCCGCCCGGTGACCGACATCATCCATGCGACGGGTCTGGAGCAAACCAACGTCTCATTCCACCTGCGCGTGCTGCGTGAGGCGGGATTCGTTCGTGCCGAGCGCCGCGGGCCTTTCATCTACTACTGTCTGATCGATCCCGAGCTTCTGCACATTCTGCACGCATTGAAGGACTGGTTGATCGCACGGGAGCCGTTGGTTGAGCGCGAGAAGGATCAAAACACCCGATCGAGTGAGCGCAAGTTGATTGCGGAAACGAGGAACTAACGATGTGGAACCTGTGGAACTGTGGACCGTGGGTTGGCTTTCAGTGGATGTGGATTTTCCCGCTGATTGGCATGATTGTGATGCTGCTGGTCGTGTACTTGATCTTTGGGCGGGGCGGCATCCGGCCCCCTTGCGGAGGTTGGAATGCACGCGACAGCGGATCTGTAGAACAAAAACCGGATAGCCCGTTGGAAATTCTCAAGCGTCGCTACGCCAAAGGCGAAGTCACCAAAGAGGAATTCGACCGCATAAAAGGAGACATCCTTTGAGTGAGACGACGAAGATGAACGCGAAAACCGAACGCGCTGGGAAGGACATCGTTCTGGACGCGCAACAGGAGCAATGGCAGGCAATTTTCTCGCAGAAGCCCGACATGTTCGGAATGACTCCGAGTGATCCGGCCGCTAAAGCAGCCGAACAATTCGAGCGGGAAGGTAAAAACAAAATATTGGAGGTTGGCAGCGGCCAGGGACGCGACACCTTGTTCTTTGCCGGCAGAGGCCTTCAAGTGACCGCCGCCGATTACACGCAGACCGCCGTGGCAACAATAACTTCGAAAGCGCAATCGGCTGGACTGAGTCATCAAATCGCCGCAGTGCGCCAAGACGTTAGAGAACGGCTCCAGTTTCCGGATGAATCTTTTGATGCCTGTTACTCTCACATGCTGTTTTGCATGGCGCTCACGACAGCGGAACTGGAACGCCTCTCGCACGAAGTCTGGCGAGTTTTAAAACCCGGCGGACTGAACGTCTATACGGTCCGGCACACGAGCGACGCACATTGCGGGACTGGAATTCATCGCGGGGAGGACATGTGGGAGGTTGGAGGCTTCATCGTTCATTTTTTCAATCGGGAGAAAGTGATTCATCTGGCGAAAGGCTTTGAGATCGTCAGCATCGACGAATTCGAAGAGGGGGGATTGCCGAGGAAGCTTTGGCGGGTGACGCTCAGAAAGGGAACACTGCAATGAATACGGTCGAAGCTCTCGCGGATTTCAAGCAGTACAAGCCGAAGCTGAATCAGCAGATACCGGGGCCTGAGTTGCCCGCGCCGGTGCAGATGTGTTTCGATGGCCAAGTTGGCCCACCAATAGATATGAAAATGTCGTCGGTCAGCGGTGTTAGCATAACCGCGGCGCTGAGCGGACCAGGATCTGCGTCGCACTGGAGGAGTTGAGGCCGCAGATGTGTTTGATCCGAACGCACGGGTTTGGAACCAGTAAGTGTGCGCCCGTGTCCCCACCGGGATTCGAGGCAGCACGTGACGATGCATATAAGGTTTACGCGTGTTCTCCACTCCTCGCCAGGAAAAAGTAGCCGCAGCCTCAGCTACGCAGGCCCACCGAAAACTCACGATCGAAATCGACCCTTGCTTCTGCTTGTTGATCCGGCCCTGAAGAATGAGATTTTTGCGCTTCACCCTTTCCGCCCGGTTCGCGGAAAAGACGGGGAATGCGCATCGCCCCCCACCGAGCCGGATCAGTCCTGGGAAAATCGGGCTATCCGGGCGGCCAGGCGAGCGCGCGGCCGCCCAGCAGATGAAGGTGGAGATGGTCCACGGTCTGGCCACCCTCATCGCCCGTGTTGACCACCACCCGATAGCCCTTGTCCAATCTCTTGTCGCGGGCAATCCGGGCGGCAACCCAGAGCAGGTGGCCGAACAGCGCGCCGTCCGCCTCCTCGGCGTCGGCCAGCGAGACGATATGCCGGCGCGGCGCCACCAGCACGTGAACCGGAGCCTGCGGATGGATATCCGCAAAAGCATAGCATTGTTCGTCCTGGTAGACTGCCGTGGATGGAATGCTTCCTTCGACGATCTTGCAAAATAGGCAACTCATGGCGCGTCCAGTGTACAGGAACAGGACACGTTCCGCCGAATCGGAGATAGGATTCTGCTCGCGCTCGGTGAAGACCGTGTAAATGGGATGAGGACAAACCTGCATCCTTCGTGAACCCGCGGATGCACAGGCATGTCTTGGGAGTGGCAGATTGTTGATCCGGCCCCGAAAGGTATGAGTTCTGCGGCACAGGGACGTCTTTTTTGCCGAAGCGACATTCGACCCGTGCGGGCTGTTTCTGAGGCTGCGCAGAGCGCCGATGGCGGCGGCGGGTCAAACCCAGCCAATCAGGCCCGGATTGCGGCTAGCCGTCAACTCAGGCCAGGGAGCACCTCCCTGACCGATCATGCCACATGAACTTTCTCGTCACTGGCGCCGGTCGCCCTCAGCGCTGCGGGCGAGAGGGTCATCACGGGGCAATGCGCGTGTGCCAGCAACTTGTAAACCACCCCCTGCCGGGCGGCAGCGGCAAGCGTCGAGGCGCCCTGCGCGCCGGTCACGATCAGGTCGGCTTGCAGCATCCGGCACTGGTAGAGCAGTTCCTCGGCCGGATCGCCTGTTACCACAATCGGCTGCACGCCGATTCGGTTCCGCAACTCCTCCGGAACAAGACTGGACAGTTCGGCCTCGATCTTTTCCACGGATGGACTGGCCAGAACCTCGACGCGCGCCTGCGACCGGATCACATGCTGCAGAATCAGGCGCGCGCTGTGCTCAGCGGCCAGTGCCGCTGCGAAACCGACGACAAATTGGCTGGGTTCGCGCAGGCTGGCGGCGCAAAGAATCGTGCGGGTGGCAAAATTGCGATAGGCGCCATCGACCGCCTCAGGGCCAACGATGAAAACCGGCACTCTGGAATTGCGCAACACGCCTTCTGCCACTGAACCCGCCAGCAATTTGCCTATCGGACCAGGCGCGTGAGATCCCATCACAATCCGGTCAATCGACCGATGCCCAAGAAAACGCAGGATTTCGTCCACGGCCAGCCCCGGACGCACTACGATTTCACACTCGACGCCCACCTCCCGGCAGCGCCGGGCCAGCGGCCGCAGCAACTGGCTTTCCACGCGCGAAGCCGTATCCGGAGCACAATAGCGAACACTCGACGTCTCCAGCGCGGACGCCACCAGCAGGTCGTAGACGTGAAAGAGAATCAGCTTTGCATGAGATGCCGCACATTGCGCGAGAGCAAAGCCGAAGGCTTTCTCGTTGACGGGAGTTTCGGCTGCGAAGAGCATGGTGGAGGGTCTGCTCCAGCCTGGCTTGAGAAAGGCGGCCATGGGAACCTCCTGATGAAGGCAATGAGTATAGCAGATTGAGTCGCCGGTGAACAGACAGATCGCGGCGGGGCGAACGGCTACGAAAGCGCCGTCAGCATCTAAAATGGAAACAGCGGGCTTCCCCGCACAGAATCGAGCAAACGCCAATGTATGAAGTCACCGCGGAGGCGGATTTCTCCTCCGGTCACTACCTGCGCAACTATAAAGGCAAGTGCGAGAATCCGCACGGGCACAACTACAAGATCCGGATCACCCTAGCGGGGCCTGAACTGGATTCTGCCGGCCTGCTGCTGGACTTCAAGCTGCTCAAGCAGGTGCTGCGCCCGGTGATCGAGCGGCTCGATCATCAGATGCTCAACGATCTGGAGCCGTTCACCGTGCTCAATCCCTCGGCCGAGAACCTCGCCCGGTATTTTTACGAGCAGACGAGCCGCCAACTGGCCACTCTCACGGCAGGCCGTGTGCGGGTAAAGGACGCGACCATCTGGGAGACGGACACCTGTACGGCGACCTACTACGAATAAGGCAGCGTTGCCGGTCCAGGGCGGCGTTGCCGGCCGGGCAGGTTCCTTCAGCGTCCGCCCCGCAAACCACGCCCCGCCTGTTCAGCGCCCCGAACTGCCGAAACCTTTCCCGGCGCGGGCCGATTCTTCCAGGCTCTCCACAGTTTCCACTTCCCCCGTCAGGACCGGGACCGGAATCATCTGGGCGATTTTCTCGCCTGCCTTCAGCTGAACGGTCCCGCCGCCCAGATTGGTCATCAACACCAGGATCTCGCCCCGGTAGCCGGAATCGATCACTCCTCCGGTGGTGGCGATGCCGCGCGCGGCCATCGACGAGCGGTCCCGCACCAGCAATCCCAGCGGTGCGCCGGTTTGCGGGTGACGCGCTTCCACGCTGATGCCGGTCCGCACCCGCGCCGTCGCCCGCGGAGCCAGCACGACGTTCTCCAGGGCGAAGAGATCGTAGCCCAGATCCTCGCCCTTGTGGGCCACCACCGGCGCACGCGCTCCGGCCTCCATCAGTTTGACTCGCAGCATGTTTCCATCCTACCGCCGATCCCTCAGCGCCCTGCGCGCAACGAAGCAGACAGTGGGACTCCCTCCGTGGCAGAGCAACCTCCCGTCCTTTTCGCCTCGAGAGGAATCCATTCCGGCGATGAGGCACCCCTTATCGCCGGGGCGATGAATTTCGGAGCGGGCTGCATCGATGCCGGGGAATCCGTCAGTGAGCCTCCGCGGGCGCTGCTGCCTCCGGCTGCTTGGCCATGGAGCGAATGTAAAGAATGAGGCTTTTTACCTCGCTGTCGCTGGCCCGGCCCGCCGGTTCAGAGGGCATCTGCCCCTTTCCATTGCGAATCACCTTGAACAGTTCGTCATCGGATTTGCCTGCAAGTGTCTTCGGATCTGTCCAATCGGCGAGCGTCAGATTCATTCCCGCGGCCAGATCGGTCTTGCCATTGCCGTTCGCCCCGTGGCAAGCCGCGCAATCGAATCCATAAATCTGCTTGGCGCGTGCCAGCGCCTGAGCGTTTGCCTTGTTCGAGCTCTGCTGGGCGGATGCAGAGGCCGGAACCACCCTTCGCGGCAGCGGACCCGAGGCGGACCACGCGGCAACTCCAAAGAGAACGACGATCGACGCAAACAGCATTGGCTTGAACATGATAGCCTCCCCGGTTGCAGACTCCGATTCCAGACGTTTTACAACTGGATGATTTTCTCGGACGGAATTATAGGCCAAAACTGCGACGTGCGTTTCGGCGAATTGCCGCGGGCGACCTCACAGGCGGTCAAAGTACCCTGTGCCTGGGCCGGACCGCTTGCCTTCCGCCCGGGCACATTGCGCTGCGGCCTCACAGCCCGGGCCGCCAGCCGCAGGCTAGATCAGGAACCGTGGTTCTGCCGTTCAGGAAAAAGCAGGTGGCGCCGTTGATGTCGGTGCTGAAGGTGCGCACCCGGGCCGCTTCGAGCGCCTGGAGAACCTCGATACGGGGATGGCCGTAACGGTTGTGCAGGCCGCAGGAGATCACCGCCCATTGCGGGGCGACGCGGGAGAGAAACGCGGGCCGGGTCGAGGTGTTGCTGCCGTGATGGCCCACCTTGAGCAGGGTGCTGGCCAGGCCGGGCTCGGAGAGCATCCGCTGCTCGATCGGGGCCTCGGCGTCGCCTTCGAGCAGCACCGAGGTTGCGCCGTAGGCCACGCGCAGGACCAGCGAGTCGTCATTCGTTGGTTCCGGGCCGGGGCGATAGTCGCGGAAAGGGGCGAGAACGGTCACCCGCGTGCCGCCGAAGGGGAAGGCGTCGCCGGCGCGCAGCGGGCGGAGGCGGACATGAAGGCTGGCGGCCTCGGCCAGCAGCGCATCGTAGGCCGGAAAGTGGGGATTGTTGCCGATCCAGAACTGGTCGGGATGAAAGTTGCGCAGGACGGCGGGAAGGCCGCCCATGTGGTCGGAGTGGCCGTGCGTGAGAGCGACCGCGTCCAGGTGGCGGATGCCGCGCGACCAGAGAACTTCGGAGACGACATCCTCGCCGATGTCGAAGTTCTGCGGCGTGTAACGCTGGCCGCCGCCGAAGCCGCCGCCATCGACCAGCAGGGTTTTGCCGCCGGGGGTGATCAGCAGCAGGGAGTCGCCCTGGCCCACATCGATGGCCTCCATGAGCAGGGCGTTGTGAGGATGATCGACGGGCCGGGGCAGAACGGCCGTCACGGCAGCCGCCAACAGAACGGCCAGTGACGCCAGCGCAACCGGCGTGGAGCGGCGCGGCTTGTTGCGCGCAAAGGCGATGGCCAGATGAGCCAGTATCATGGCCACCCCGAGCAGGGCGCAGAAGGCCAGCGATTGCCAGACGAGAGGCGCGGGAATGCGGAAGTCGCCCAGCGCCATGGAACCGAACCGCTGGACCAGACCGACGCCGATGTGGAGGAAGACCGCCGCCACCGCAGCCGGCGCCACCGCAAACGGCGGCCAGACGAGCGCCATCAGCAGGGTCACGAGCGCGGCCGGCATCAGGATCAGCAGCAGCGGCAGGATGAAGATATTGACGGGCAAAGCGAAGATGGTGATGCGATGGAAGTAAAGAGCCATGGGCTGGGCCATGGTGAGTTCCACGACGCAGGAGACCACCACCAGCTCGACGACGCGCAGAAGGAAACGCACCGACCCGGGAAAAAATCGCCAGGCAAGAAAGCGGGCAATCCGGCGGCGGGTGGCTGCGCGGAAGCCGAAGGAAAAAATCTGCGGCGCCGCGCCGAAGAGGGCGAACTGCGGGAGCACGGCGTCGCTGGCCTGGGGGTCGCCGGTCTCCGCGCTCGGTTCGCGCCCGGAGTGGCGTGCCGGATGAATGGATTGCTCGAATCCTGCGGCCATCATGCGGAGGATGAGGCGGAACTGGGCGATCTTCGCGGGCAGTTTTACATCCAGCGCAATCAGGCGCAGGTTGCGCGTCGCCGTCAGGTAGGGATGGATGGTGCTCTCCAGCAGCGGAGCGGCGATGCCGGCGATCGAGACGACAGCCAGCAGGGTCATCTGGAAACTGGCGTCGAAGAGACTGCGCGGGCTCCAGGCCAGCAGGCAGAGAGCGGCAAAACCGATGGTATTGAGTGGATGGCGCTCGCGGTAAATGAGCCGCCCCAGCAGGTAGAGTGTGATCATCCACAGCGAGCGTTCGACCGGCGTGGCAAAACCGGTGAAGAGCGCATAGGCGAGCGAGGCCAGAATCGTCAGCAGCGTGGCCGGGACGCGCGGCAAACGCAGCAGGCGCGCAATCCAGAACAGGAAGCCGGCCACGATGGCCATGTGCAGCCCGGAAACCACCAGCATGTGGAAGGAGCCGGTGCGCTCAAAACCAACCCGCAGCGTGTGGCTCAGGTAGGTGCGATCGCCGGTGGCCATGGCGGCCAGCATCACAGCGTCGTCGTTGGACAGGCGCAAGGGGGCAGGCAAACTGCGCATGGCCGCGGGCAGGGCCAGAAGGCGGGCGCTTGCGGCGTGCTGAAGTTCACGCAGACGGCAGAAAAAAAACAGGCCGGCGGACTGCCCGGCAGGATCCACGCTCTCGATGTTCACCGCAGCCGTCGAGGTAATTCCCTGATCGAGCAGGTAATCGGCGCGGCTCCAGACGCCGGGATCGTGGTAGACCTCGGGCGGGAGCAAACGGACGGCCGCGCGGATGCGCTGGCCACAGCGAAACGGCTGTGGCGCAGCCTCGCGCGACGGATTTTCAGGCCAGCGAACCGCCAGACGCACGCCGCCCGCGACCGGAACCTGCGCGTCCTCGCGATCGGTGACGACTTCCAGGCTGGAGACGCGCAGGTCGATCAGTTGTGTCTTTTGCCCGGCGTGTTCGGCCGGTGCATCCATGTCGGCTCTGTCGATCACACCGGGATTGCTGGCGCTGCGCATCGGGCCCGCGTTGACGACGGTCCCTTCGACGGTGCGCAGCAGGCCGTCGGAGAGCGCCGCAAGCTCAGGCGCCGGCGCCGGATGCGGCTCCATCTCCGCGCACCAGGCGCCCAGCAGCAACCAAAGCAGGACCAGTGGAAGCCAGGCAACACGCTGAGCCCGCAGCGCCGCAACCGAAGCCAGCATAGCGACGGCGATGAGCGTCACCAGCAAAAGAGCAGGCGGAAGCCAGAAACCTTGTGTCAGGGCAATCCCCGCCGCGAAAAGCCATGCGGCGTGAAAGAGCGGGAGCGCACCTGTGTCGGGGCCGCTGAAAGCGGCGCCGGCCTGGCCGGTGGTGGGGGGGGTGAAGTCCATCGCGTCTGCGAGCGGAAAGCTGTTCTGGCCCTCAAGCCTATCAGCAGCGGCGCAACTGGACCACTGTTTCCAGGTGATAGGTCTGAGGAAAAAGATCGGCAAGGGTGATGGAGTCGATCCTGTAGACGGAGCTGGTGAGCGCGCGCAAATCACGGGCCAGCGTGGCCGGGTCGCAGGAAACATAGACTGCATTGGGAGCGGCGATCTCGGCCAATCGCGCGCAGCTTTCCGCGCCCAGGCCGGAACGCGGCGGGTCGAGAACGATCAAATCGGGGACAACGAAATCGGGGCGCGCAAACCCGCCGGAGTTCAGCCTGCGGCTGCCGCGCAGGAAGGCCAGCGTTTCGGCCGCCACCGCCTCGCCAGCCGTGCCGCGAAGATTCGCCTCGAGCGCCGCCCGCGCTGCCGAGGCTGATTCGACAGCGACGACGCGCTCAAAGCTCGTCGTGAGCTGCCGCGCAAAGAGGCCGACGCCGGCAAATAGATCCCAGGCCAGAGCGCCACCCTGCCCAGCCACCACCCGATTGACCAGCGCGTCCACCAGCCAGCGGTTCACCTGGAAAAATGCGCCCTGATCCACACGATAGTCGAAGCTGGCGGCACGGTAATCGAGCGATCCCGCGCCCCATCGAGCCAGGGTCTGCGGCTGCTCGTCCCGGTTGCCCTCAGCCGCCAACTCCAGGCCGCGCAGGGCGGGAATTCTCTGGAGCAGCGCCTTTGCCATCTCATCGAACTGCGACGTTGGCGGATTTGCGGTGGAGACAGCGACCAGCAGCGCGGTTTCCGTGGAATTACAGAAAAGAGTCAGTTCCCTGGGGCCGATCCCGGCGGCAAAACCACGCGCCAGCTCCGCAAAAGCCTGTGCCGTTTCGACCAGCAGCGGCGCGGCGATGGGGCAGGCGCGCAGCGGCACAACCGTATGCGAGCGCCGGCTGCGGTATCCCGGGTTTCCATCTGCGTCGAAGGCCAGCCGGACGCGGTTGCGGTAGCCCCAGGCTTGGGTCTCCGGTTGCCCAGCCAGAATCCCGATTTCTGCGGGCGCGCACACCCCGCCGCGCTCCAGCGTCTCCCGCAGAATGGCCTCTTTGAAGCCCAGCTGGGTTGCGTAGCCCGTGTGCTGATAATGGCAGCCGCCGCAGAGGCCAAAGTGCGGACAGGCGGGCGCGATACGTTCCGGCGCGGCGCGGACAATCTCTTCGGCTTCGGCGGTTGCATGGCCCGACTTGCTCCGCACAATGCGCAAACGCACCGGCTCGCCGGGCAGCACGAGCGGCACAAAGACCGCCTTGCCTTCGAGCCGCGCCAGAAAAGCTCCTCCGTAGACGGGCTTTTCGATCTGAACGAGATGTTGCGCGGCAGGCGGCGCGGCGCTCGATGCGGTCTCTTCTCGCGCCGACTTCACGGCTTCGGCTGGCTCGCGACGGGTTGGTGACGGGTTGCTGCCTTCGCGTCCGCGGTGGTGCGCTGCGCCGCGGCTGCGACGGCGTTTCCCGGATTGCCTTCTGCGGGGCTTCGGCTTCATTGCTGGCTCATGTAGAAGAGACTGAGGCGTGGCAGGTTGCAATGGACGAAGAGTTGCTTTTGAACGAACTGGCGCTCCACCTGGCGCAACTGCACGGCGCCCATGCGGCTGCGATAGGGAGCCAGCTCGCGCGCGGCGTGAGTCTTGAGATTCACCAGCAGCTCCTCGGGCGCGGCTGCGGTCAAGGCGGCGAAGAGCTTTTCCTCCATCACGGTGAGAGTGCATTCGAGTTCTTCCAGGTCATAGGCTGCCGGGTTTTTCCGTGCTCCGGAGCGGTTTTCGCCGGCCGCCGTTTCCGCCACTGCGGAACGGACTTCGGCGGCCAGCTCGCGCAGCCGGATGGCAGCCGCCGCGCAGGCTTCCGGGGCCACCGCGGAGGCATCCAGAGACGCGGCGGCCGATTCCAGGTGGGCAGCCACATGCTCCCGCTCGAAGCCGGATTGCGGACGATCCTGCATGTTTTCCCGGGGCGTGCCAGCTGAGGCCTCGCGGAGTTCCTCGGCTGCCTCCATCACGGCCTGGGCGCACCAGGCCAGCCCGTTCACCTTGCGCATCCGGCCGCGCCGCTGCCGCGCTTCGTACTTGTCGAAGGCCGCGTCGATGCCGCGCAGCACCGCTTCCAGCGGGATGCCGGCTTCACGCCAGCTCTCAATCAGCGCCCAGTCGAGCGTCGACAGCAGCAGCATCGTCCCCCGCCGCTGCTGAAAGCGCTCCTCGATCTCGGTGAAATAGTTGAAATAGTTGCGCACGGCGAAGCCTCAGCGCGTCTTGCCACGCGGCCTTGCCGCGCGATTGCGCTCGAAGAGGATCAGCAGGCCGTCCAGGGTGAGCATATCGTCGATCTCGGCGATGTAACGCGAGTCGGCGGCGATCTGCCGCGCCAGACCGCCGGTGGCGATGATCCGCGGTTTGCCGCCCGGTTCGGTTCCCAGTTCGGAAAAAATACGTTCCAGAATCCCGTCGACCAAACCGATATAGCCGTAATAGAGGCCGCTCTGCAGGTGAGTGACGGTGTTGGTGGCAATGACCTTGGGAGGCCGCTTGATCTCCACCCGGCTGAGCCGTGCGGCACGCGCAAACAGCGCCTCCGCGCTCAGTCCGAGGCCCGGCGCAATGGCCCCGCCCAGGTACTCGCCCGCAGCCGAGATCACGTCGAAGGTGGTCGCCGTGCCGAAGTCCACCACCACGCACGGGCCGCCGTAGCGCTCGAAGGCGGCCACGGCGTTCACCAGCCGGTCGGCGCCCAGTTCGGCCGGATTGTCCACCAGCACCGGCATTCCGGTCTTGATCCCCGGTTCGACAAAGAGCGGCTGGATGTGAAAATAGGTTTCGCAGACCTGGCGCAACGTGCCTTCGACCGGCGGAACGACCGACGAAATGATGATGTGCTCGACCTGGCTGGGCGACAGGCCGTTCATCTCGAAGAGATGGACGAAGAGCACGCCGTACTCGTCGGCGGTCTGCGCGCGGTGCGTGGTCACGCGCCAGTGCGCGGCCAGCTCGGGCTTCTCAGCCTCCGCGCGGACGGAATCTTTCTCTTTCCCCGTGCCCGCCGGGATGGCTTGCCGGGAATTCCGCGTCACGGGAGATTCCGCTTTGTCGTTCTCCAGCCGGTAAAGACCCAGCACCGTATTCGTATTGCCCACATCGAGCGCCAGCAGCATGGTGTTCTCAGACCTGTCCAGAAGTGGAAACGGAGCGTTTTGGAAGGACGAGGGTTGCATGGTTCCTTCCTGGGCAGAAACCCTGTTCCGCGCCCTCTTTCACAAATTCTATGGTTCCAGACCGGTCGGGACCACCTCGTCGCTGCCGGCGGCGGCGCGAATGCCGCCGGTTTGCACTGTGACCAGACCGCTGGTGGTCCGCACCTGCAGGAATCCGTGCTCGTTCAGGCCTGCCGTGATGCCGGTGCAGGCCTGCGGGCCGTGGACCTCAACCCGCTGGCCGCGAATCCAGGTGGACGCCTGCTCGACGCGCGCCGGGAGAGTCGTTTGCGCCTGCGGGTCGGCCAGCCCGAGCGCCTCGCGCTCTAGCGATTCTAGCAGGGAGCGAAGCTGGGGCAGACGGCAGACGGGATGGCCGGCTTCGAGATCAAGCGAGGTGGCGGGCGTTGCCATACCCGGCGGAAAGCTCCGCTGATGGATGTTGATGCCGACGCCCACCACGGCAAAA
Organism: Occallatibacter sp.; assembly: GCA_049976805.1. Taxonomy (GTDB): domain Bacteria; phylum Acidobacteriota; class Terriglobia; order Terriglobales; family Acidobacteriaceae; genus Telmatobacter. Next base: position 31,270 of record JBMFHN010000011.1, read on the forward strand.
GCGGCCGCGAGGCCCCCGGCGGCCGGTTCGGATTTGGCCTCGACCAGAATGCCGCCCACCTTGCGCGGACCGATCAACAGGTCGTTCGGCCAGCGCAGATCGGTCCTGAGTCCAGTCGCAGAGCGGATGGCCGCGGCTGCGGCCAGCCCGGCCGCGAGCGGCAACAGCGCCAGCCGGCGGGCCGGAACCGGGGGGCGCAAAACCACGCTCACATAGAGCCCCTGGCCCGGAGCCGATTCCCAGGCGTGGTCGCCCCGGCCGCGGCCGGCCCGCTGCTCCTCGGCGAGGAAAACCGAGCCATGGGGTGCGCCGCGGCGGGCGGCCGCCAGCGCGTCGGAGTTGGTGGATCCGGTGACGGGAGCAAAGTGAAGCCGCTCCGCAAAGTTGGTGCCGGCAAGCGCTGCTTCGAGCGCCTCCAGGTCCAAGCCGCCGGACAGTGGCTCGCCGGGCACGGCTAAGCGGTCTCCGCAGCGATGCGCATGGAGATATCGGCGGCACAGGCTGAGTGGGTCAGCGCGCCCACGCTGATGAAGTTCACGCCGGCTTCGGCATAGGCGCGGATGTTCTCGAGCACGATGCCGCCCGAGGCCTCGATGGGAATCCAGCCGCTGGCCTGCCCGTCGGCTTCCTGGTTTTCGGCTGCCCCCGCGGCCGCGGGAGCGGAGGCGGCCTGGCGGATGCGCTCCACGGCCCGCCTGACCTCTTCCGGCGTCATGTTGTCGAGCAGGATGGCTTCGGCGCCGTATTCGAGCGCCTCTTCCAGTTCCCGCATGGAACGTACTTCGACCTGCACTCGCTGGCCCTTCTTGCGCCCGGCCAGCGCCCGCTCGAGCACGGCCGGCACTCCTCCGCCCAGGGCGATGTGGTTGTTCTTGATGAGAATGCCGCCGGCGAGGTCGAGGCGATGGTTGGTGCCTCCGCCGCACAGCACCGCATACTTTTCCAGCATGCGCAGGCCGGGGATCGTCT
>JBMFHN010000012.1:0-30426 GCA_049976805.1 Occallatibacter sp.
ATTGGGCTTGACCGGATCATTCAGATGAATGGGGTCGGCGCCGCCGTCGCGGGTCATCATGGCCTTGGGGCCGTTGAAGGATTCGGCCGGAAGCACCTTCAAGTTGAGAATCAAAGCGCCCGATTTGGCTGTCTGGTTGATGATCTGGGCAGGGGCTGCGGCGGTTAGAAACAGCGTTCCCAGCGCGAACAGAAACGCCATGGCGAACCAGCGGCCGCCGCGAATTCTGACTTCCTTGCGATGCAGGTCAAGATTCAGGTTCATCGTTTTCCCTTCTTCCTTTCAAAGGTTCTCAAGATACAGCCGGGGAAACCGAAGCACGGTTTCCCGGGCTGTGATGTGCCGTGTGAGTCGCCTGGGTGGACGCGCCTGTTTGCTGCGTGGCGGCGCGGACAGCGGCAGCCACCACGGCCGGATTCCAGTCATCCCCTTCCCAGGAGCGAAGGACGGTGTTTTGCGGCCCGATCAGGGTGGTTTGCATGGTATGGAGAATGTCGCCTCCAGTGGGCAGATACGCCACGCCAAAGGCCGTCGCCAGCCGTTTGAGCTGGGCGGCGGAGGTGTCGGCAAACTCCCAGTGTGAGAAGGCCGCCGGATCATTGTGAAGGAATTTCAGCCCGTAGCGGCGCAGCACGGGTGGCGTGTCATGAGCCGGATCGATGCTGACGCTGATCAGACGGCTTTGCGCGTAGGCCTTCGGATCCCTCTCCAGCAGAGCATTGACGCGGGCGAAGAGCGCCGTGAGGACCGGGCAGTCGTCGGTGCATTCCGTGTCGATGAACGTGATCAGGACCGCCTTGCCGCGATTCTGCTGGAGACGGATGGTTCGGCCGTCCTGATTGACGAGCGGAATATCGGGCACCGGTTCGCCCACCAGCAGACGGTGGGGCGGAAGCATCGAAGGAAGAAGATCCTTCCGGGGTTCGGCGGTCACGGTAATGTTTGTCAGCGAGAAATCATCGTTTCCGGCGGGCACCAGCACCTCGGCGGTGATCTCGTCGCCGGGCGAGAGCCGCGCGAAGGCGGTGGAATCCGGCACGCGATAGGCCTCGTTGATGGCGGGCAGAAAGCCGGGGATCGCCTCCTGCTGCACCATGACCTGCCCGGTGATGTTGCTCTTGCCCAGGATCAGCCCGCGCAGATGGTAGCGGCGCAGGTTCGACTGGGCCGCCGGCGCCGCGCCCGCACTGCCGTGCCTGCATCCGGCGGCAGGCACGAGCAGCAGCGCGAGCATCGCCATCCAGCAACGGGAATGACTGAGCATCATGGGATCGACCTCCGTTCCGGGCCTTTCGCATGCATCGCAGGCGCCGCTCCGGCAACGGTGCAGAAGCGCGCGGATCTTCCGGGCAAGGTGGAGAGCGCCGGCCGTCAGTTCGGGGAAAAGATCGGGCCCCCCTTCTGAATGTATCCAGACCAGGGCTCCTTCACAAGAGGCGATCGGAGAAAAACCGCCGGCCCCTCTTCAACAGACTGCATCGGGCAGAAATCGTTTGCCGGATGCGCGATTTCCCGGCCATGCGTCCCTTTTGCGGAAAGCGTCTGCGAGACGCCGGCAGGCCATCAGGCCGGCGGAAGCTGGCCCAGTTTCTTCAGACTCTTGTGATGACGCACGTCCGTGGCCTGGACCCAGAAGATCACATCCTCGGCGATGTTGGTTGCGTGATCTCCGATGCGCTCGAGCGCATGGCAGATCATGATCGCATTCAAAGCCTGCGGAGCCAGGTGGCCCTGCTCCTCCATCAGGCGGGTCAGCGCTTTGTAGGCCGCGTGATTCATGTCGTCCACGGTGTCGTCCATGGTGAGCACAGAGCGCGCCAGTTCGGCGTCAGCTTCGATAAACGAGCGCAGGCTTTTGCGCACCATCGAGGTGGCCAGCGAGGCCATGCGCGGAATGTCGACCGGCAACTCGGCGGAGCCCATCTGCTCCATGCCGCGCACCCGCTCGCTGATGGCCTTGGCCGCGTCCCCCACCCGTTCCAGATCGGCGTTGATCTTGATGACGCACAAAATGAAGCGCAGATCGACGGCCATCGGTTGTTCCAGGGCCAGCAGGTCGAGCGCCGCCTGATCGATGTCGCGCTCCAGCCGGTTGATGACGATCTCCGAACGGCTGACCAGGTCGCAGATGGACAGGTCGCGCACCTGATAGGCCTCGGTGGCGCGCTGAATGGCCTGCTCGGCAAGGCCGGCCATCACCAGCAGTTGCTCTTTCAGGTCGTCGAGGCTTTGTTGAAAGCGTATGCGCGTCATCCAAACCTGCCCGTGATGTAATCTTCCGTGCGCTTGTCGCTGGGATTGGTGAAGATCTTCTCGGTGGCGTCGAACTCGACCATGCGGCCGTTCAGGAAGAAGCCGGTTTTTTCGGCGACGCGGGCGGCCTGCTGCATGTTGTGAGTCACAATCACAATCGTATACTGCGACTTCAACTGAAAAATCAAGTCCTCGATCTTGGATGTGGAAACCGGGTCCAGCGCCGAGGCCGGCTCGTCCATCAGCAGGACCTCGGGGTCCACGGCGAGGGCGCGCGCGATGCAGAGCCGCTGCTGCTGGCCGCCGGACAGACTGGCGCCCGACTTCTTCTTCAGGTCGTCCTTGACCTCGTCCCAGAGGGCCGCATTCTGCAGCGCGCGCTCGACGATAGGGTCCAGAGTGCGGCGATTGGTGTAGCCGTTCAGCTTCAGGCCGGCGGCCACGTTGTCATAGATGGACATGGTGGGGAAGGGATTGGGGCGCTGAAAGACCATGCCCACGCGGCGGCGGATCTCGACCGGCTTGGCGTCCTCGTAGATGTCCAGGTCGCCGATGCGGACCGTGCCCGTGACCCGCGCGATGGGATTGGTTTCGTGCATGCGGTTGAGGCAGCGCACGAAGGTGCTCTTGCCGCAGCCCGAGGGACCGATCAGCGCCGTCGCATGGTTCGCCGGAATGTTCAGATTGATGTCCTGCAGCGTGTGATTGGTGCCATACCACGCGTTCAGGTTGATGACCTCGATGCCGACGCCCACTTAGCTTGCCCCTTTCAAAACGCCGCGGCTGGTGACAAAACGCACCAGCGAAACCGCAAGCACAATCAGCACGATCAACACCAGCGCGCCAGCCCAGGCCAGCCGGTGCCAGTCGTCATAGGGAGAGATCGCGTACACGTAGATCTGCAGTGGCAGAGCGCCAATGGGCTGGTTGAGTCTGGCGCTCCAGAACTGGTTTCCCAGGGCGGTGAACAGCAGCGGAGCCGTTTCGCCGGCGACGCGCGCGAAGGCCAGCATGCAGCCGGTGATGATGCCCGGCGAGGCCGTCTTCACGGTGATGGCCAGCACCGAGCGCCAGTTGGGAACTCCCAGGGCCAGAGCCGCCTCGCGCACCGCGTTGGGAACCATCAGGAGCATCTGCTCGGTCGTGCGGCAGACGGTAGGAACCATCATGATGCCCAGCGCCACGCCCCCCGAAAAAGCCGAAAAGTGGCCCTGCGGCATCACGATCAGCGAGTAGATGGCGATGCCCATGACGATCGAAGGCACGCCGTTCAGCACGTCGGCGGTGAAACGGACCGCGTTGGCCAGCCACGTGCCGCGGCCGAATTCGGCCAGAAAGATGCCGCCGCCAATTCCCAAGGGAACGCCGATTGCGCTGGCCAGCGCAAGCAGAATGGCCGAGCCCAGAATGGCGTTGGCCATGCCGCCGCCCGACTCGCCCGGCGGCTTGGGAATCTGGGTGAAAAAGGCCAGGTTCAACGAACTGGCCCCTTTGAAAATGAGATAGGCGAAGATGGCCACCAGCGGCGCCACAACCAGCGCCGTGGCCAGCAAGGCCAGCACCGTGACGGCGTGATCGGTCAGCGCCCGGATCCTGGTGCGCAGTTGGAATTCCCCTGTTTTCACGAGTCTTTCCACAACATTCCTGCTTCAGTTGGCCTGCGCCGGGATGCCCCGCGTCACGGCCCAGACCAGCAACTGCGCCAGGGCGTTCACGAGCACCGTCACGATAAACAGCGCCAGGCCAATTTCGATGAGTGCGCTCAGATGCACATTGTCGACCGCCTCGGTAAATTGATTGGCGATCACGGAGGCCATTGAACTGCCATTCGACAGGAGCGAGCGGTGAATCTCCGGCGTGTTGCCGATCACCATGGTGACGGCCATGGTTTCGCCCAGCGCGCGGCCCAGGCCCAGAATGATGGACCCCACGATGCCGAGGCGCGCGTTGCGCAGAACGCCCATGCGGATCATCTCCCAGCGCGTGGCGCCCAGCGCCAGAACCGCCTCGCGTTGCGATTGCGGCACGGCGGTCATCACCTCCCGGGTCAGCGAGGAGATGATGGGCAGAATCATGATGGCCAGAATCACGCCGGCGGTAAAAAAACCGAGTCCGGTCGGATTTTTGTCATTGAACAGCCCGGTCCAGCCGAGCCACTGGATCAGCGGCGGGTTGACGTAGTCGCGCAAGAGCGGAACCAGCACGAAGATCGCCCAGAGACCGTAGATGACGCTGGGAATGGCGGCCAGCAGCTCGGTCAGAAAGGCCAGCGGACCACGCAGCCAGCGCGGACACATCTCGGTGAGGAAAACGGCCACGCCGATGGCCAGCGGCACCGCCATCAGGAGCGCCAGCAGGGAGGAGACGAGCGTGCCATAGAGAAAAGGAAGGGCGCTGAAATGCTCGTTGACCGGATCCCAGTAGAGGGGCCGATGACTGTAGGAATCGCTGAAGGTTTGATAGAAAAAGCCGAGCCCGAATTTATCCCACGCCAGCTGCGAACTCCGGACCAGCTCGACGACAATCAGGGCCACGATGCCGAAGATGCTCAGCGCGGAGAGCACCATCAGCCAGTAAAAGCCCCGGTCGGTTGCGGCCGAGTTGCCGCGCGCAAGCAGATAGGCGCGGATCGCCGAAACCTCGTGCGAAGATGCCTCAGCCGCCGCATGCGGTTGAGGCGGGGAATCTGGTTCACGCACCGGCGCGGCCGGGGAGATGCGAATCTCTGGCACTTGAATCGTCACCAGCTTCAGGCTACCCGGCCAAGATGAATAGAATGTTAAAGCACTGCGAAATCAAGCGCCTGCAAACGCAAAAACCTCCCTCGATCGCCGCGCCCGCAGGGGCTGCAGACACCCCCGCCGCGATGCACGGCCCCAGCGCAAAGCCGCTCAGGCGGCCAGAACCGGTTCTGGCTCGGCGGACCCGGGGCTACACCGCCACCACAAAGCTGTCTTCGGTGCGCGTGACGGCGTGGTAGAGCGTGTCGCGCTCGACGGGGACGCGTCCGGCCTCGGTAATCAGGCGGCATAGCTCCTTGCGGGTCATCCCCTGCGGGGTGGTGGCGCCGGCGTCGTGGTAGATCTTCTCCTCGACCACCGTGCCGTCCAGATCGTCGGCGCCGAAGCGCAGCGCGATCTGCGCGATCTTGGCCGTCAGCATCTGCCAGTAAGCCTTGATGTGGGGAAAGTTGTCGAGCAGCAGGCGGCTGACGGCGATCTGGCGGATGTCGGTGAGGCCGGTGGTCGCCGGCAGGTGGTCAAGCGCGGTGTTTTCGGGGTGAAAGGCCAGCCCGATGAAGGCCTGGAAGCCGCCGGTCTCGTCCTGCAAGGCACGCAGTTTGAGCAGGTGATCGACGCGGTCCTCGTCGTTTTCAATGTGGCCGTACAGCATCGTCGCGTTGGACTTGAAGCCCATCCGGTGAGCCAGGCGCGCGGTTTCCAGCCATTCCTCGCCGTCGATCTTGTGGTCGCAGATGACAGAGCGCACCCGCGCCGAGAAGATCTCCGCTCCTCCGCCGGGCATCGAATCGACGCCGGCCTCGCGCATCTTGCGGAGCGTCTCCTCAATGCTCAGCTTGGCCCGCCGCGCCAGGTAAGCCACCTCGACCATGGTGAAGGCCTTGATGTGCACCCTGGGAAAGCGCTCCTTGAGGCCACGGACCAGGTCGAGGAAATATTCCAGCGGCAGGTCCGGATGCAGCCCGCCGACAATGTGAAACTCGGTCACCGCCTCGGAGTAACCGGTGGCCGCCGTTCGCCATGCCTCTTCGAGCGTCATGGTGTAGCCGGCCGGGTCGCCCTTCTTGCGCCCGAAGGCGCAGAGTCTGCAGGCCGCCACGCAGACGTTGGTGGGATTGATATGGCGGTTGACGTTGAAATAGGTCACGTCGCCGTGCATTCGCTCGCGCACATGGTTGGCGAGCCAGCCGACGGCCAGCACGTCCGGCGAGCCGTAAAGCAGGAGGCCGTCGTTGAAGTCAAGCCGCTCGCCGCGGAGAACCTTGGCGGCGATGGGCTCAAGCCGCAGGTCGTGCGTTTGAAAAGCTGCGGTTGGATGGGAAGCCGAAGTCGCGGTCTGCATACTCCGATGATACAAAAATCGGGCGAGAAAAGATGATCGGGGCCATGGAGGCCGCCGCGCGGCAGCAGAAGCGGCGGGAAAGCCCCTTGTGCCGAGCCCCGGCCACCCATCCCAACGGAAGAACGCTGCTTCCCGGAAAACAGCGCCATTTCTCCTTCCTGCCGGAAATTGCCGGCAGGAAAATAGCGGCGGTTGCACGCGAAATCGAGCGCCAGGGAAGGGCAGGACGGGCCGCGCGCCGCCAGCCGGAAAAAGGATGAATGGACCGGCCCGCAAGCCGGCATCCCCAGTCCGGAACCGGCACATGGCCGGAGATTTCCACGCGGGAGGAGATTCCCTCGCGGCCGGGAGCGAGGAATCTCCCGGCCAAAAGCCCGCGTCTTCTGCGCTACCAGGCGAACAGAAGACGTAGATCGCGCACGTTGGTCCCGGTCGGTCCGGTCACGATGGCATCGCCCAGCGCACTGAAAAGCGGGTAGGCGTCGAAGCTCTCGAGCGCGGCCGCCGCGCTCAATCCTTTTTCCCTTGCGCGTGCGCTGGTGGTTCCGTCCGCCACCGCGCCGGCCGCCGGGCTGTTGCCGTCGATACCGTCGGTTCCGGCGCTGAAGACACAGAGGTTTTCATCCCGGATGCGTTCGGCGCAGTAGAGGGCGAACTGCTGGTTGCGCCCGCCGGTTCCGGGCCTGGTGTTGACGGTGACAGTGACCTCGCCGCCCGAAATCAGGCAGATGCGCGGGTCTTCGCGGCGCAGCGCGCGCACCCGCCCGAGAAGATAGTCGGCGGCCCGGCGGTAATCCCAGTCGTCGCAGGTATTGTCCACCTCGACAGCGAAACCGGCGGCCACGGCGCGTTGCCGGGCGGCCTCGCGGGCGCTGAGATTGGAGAGCACGGTCTGCCAGTGCGAGCGGGTAAAGAAGGAGTCGCCGCTCTTGGGTGTCTCCTCAATCTGCCGCCCGGCAAAAAGCGCGCGCACGCTTGCAGGCAGTTGCGGCAGGAGGTCGTACTGTCGCGCAAGCTCATAACATTGATCGATGGTGCTGCTGTCGGGCATCGTGGGGCCGCTGGCGAGCGCGTCGAGCGAGTTGTCGGGCACGTCGGAGATGAGGATGGAAAGCTGGCGCGCCGGAGCCGCGGCGCGGGCCATGCGCCCGCCCTTGACGGCGGAAAGATGCTTGCGCACGGTGTTGATCTCGGCGATGGGCGCGCCCGAGTGGACCAGCGCGCGATAGGTTTCAATCAGGTCGTCGAGGGTGATGCCGGCAGCGATCGGCCGTTCGACAATGGCCGAGCCGCCGCCGCTGATGAGGTAGAGGACGAGAGCGCGCTCATCGAGCGATTCAAGGGCGCGCAGGATGGCCGCGGCCGCGCGCAGCGAATCGGGATTGGGCATGGGATGGCCGCCGGTGAAGTAGTCGAAACCGGCCACGGGCGCCGCGGGGGGCGTCGGCGCCGAGACAATCCCGGCAAGTTGGACGGGAACGTCCAGCCGCGCCTGCAGCGCCTCCAGGCTGGTGTGCGCTCCCTTGCCGAAGGAGACGACCAGGAGGCGGGAAAAAGCGGCGAGGTCGTAGCGTTCGCCACCGGCCCGGAGAATGCCGCGCTCGCAATCGAGGTTGCGGCTGAAACCGCTTTCGATGCGGCTTTCCGCAAGCGCGTGCGCGAAAATTTCCCGCGCAGTCGCGCGCATAGCCTGCCCGCCGTTGTCTGTCTTGCCGGCCAGAGTCATGAATCGATTCCTTTCCTGCGCAGCCCGCCTGTCGGCAGATGCGGCGCGCGTTAACCGCTGACCACAACGGCCGGAGTCACGTACGGGCCCCGGAAATGACGGTCACGGCCGGACCAGCGGACTCGTTGATGCTGCAGCGAACGGCTCCCCGTCCGATTGGGCGATCTCGACACCGGGGATGCGCTGGCTGCCGGCATCGAGACCGTGGAATGCAGCAACAGATGCATGGGGCCGCGGCGCATCGCTCCAGTGTACCTCCGTTTCTGTGGAGATGGGTTCATGGACGGGCATTCTGGTCCGGGAATGGAACCCGCCGCACGGCGGTTTCCCGCTTGCTGTTTTCCTTCCCCGCGGGAAAGATGCCGCGGGCATTCTTTCAATCCCGGCCATTTTCTGGCAAGCGCCGGCCTCTGGAGCAGATCGGATCGGGCAGCCGCGGGCGGCGGAGAACTCTCTTTCCCGGCTGCGCGGCAGAGCGTGTCTTCCGGTACTCCGGCGTCTATACTGGAGTGCTGGACCGGAGTGCTGGCTGTGGATCGCGCGGTCAGACCTGGAATCTGAATGGAGCGGAGGATTCGCCATTATGAAGGGAAGCGAGAAGGTGATCGCTGCGTTGAACAAGGCTTTGCAGGAAGAGGTGGTCGCGCTCAGCCAGTATTTTATCCACGCCGAGATGTGCGAGAACTGGGGATACGGGAATCTTTCCAATCATCTGAAGAAGGCTTCGATCATGGAGATGAAGCACGCGGAAAAGCTGATCGAGCACGTCCTCTTTCTGGACGGGACCCCGAATTTGACCGGGTACGCGCAAGTCAGAGTCGGCAAGACCGTCAAGGAACAGTTGGCGAACGATCTGCAGGCCGAACTCGAGGCGGTCAAGTCGTACAACGAGGCGGTGAAACTGGCGCGGGACGAGGGCGACAACGGAAGCGCAGAACTGCTGCTGGCGAATCTGAAGGATGAGGAAGGACATGCCGACTGGCTCGATGCGCAGCTGAACCTGGTCGAGGAACTCGGATACGAGCGTTACCTGAGCAAGCAGGTTGGCTAGAAGCCGGCAATCCGGAGTTGCGCGCGCCGAAAACGAGCGCCGGGCCGCAGAGGGGCGGAAAGGTTCGTGCCGCCTTTTTCCGGTCTGCATTCAGGCTGCCGGTTGATATACTGGCTGTGTGACTGAACCCGGATCCGAACCCATCCCGAGCGGTGCCGGCACCGAGACTTCCCCGCCTCAGAAGAGGGTGTTACTGCTCAAGCCCCGAGGATTTTGTGCCGGCGTGGTGCGTGCCATTGACGTGGTCAGGATTGCCCTGGAAACCTTCGGGGCTCCGATTTACGTCCGCCGCGAGATTGTTCATAACCGCTACGTTGTGAATGAACTGGCCGAAAAGGGCGCAATTTTTGTCCATGAGATTGACGATGTGCCCGACGGCGAGCGGGTCATCTACTCGGCGCATGGCGTTTCGCCGGCGGTGCGCGAGATCAGCCGGGGACGAAACCTGCGCGTCATCGACGCCACCTGTCCGCTGGTCACCAAGGTGCACATCGAGGCGGTCAAGTTTGCCCGGCAGGGATATTCGCTGGTGCTCATCGGCCACCGCGACCACGACGAGATCGAGGGCACACTGGGCGAGGCGCCAGAGGTCACGCAGGTGGTTTCAAACGTCGCCGAGGTGGCGGCCCTCGAGGTGCCTGATCCGGATCGCGTCGCCTACCTGACCCAGACCACGCTTTCGCTGGCCGAGGCGCGGGACATCATCCACGCCCTCAAGCTGAAGTTCCCCAACATTGTCGGTCCCCACTCGCAGGACATCTGCTACGCCACGGAGAACCGTCAGGTGGCGGTGCGCAACGTGGCACACTCGGCCGAGCTGGTGCTGGTGGTGGGTTCGACCAACAGCTCGAATTCCAACCGGCTGGTCGAGGTTTCGCGCAACCTGGGAACGATCGGCTATCTGATCGACAACTCCCGGGCCATCAACCCGTCCTGGCTGCACAACGTGAGCACGGTTGCGGTGACGGCCGGCGCCTCGGCTCCGGAGATCCTGGTCGAGGACGTGGTGAATTATCTGCGACAGAATGGTTTTACCAGTGTTGAAGAGGTAGAGGTGATGCCGGAAAATGTGCGCTTCGGTCTGCCGCCGGAGATCGTGCAAGCCATTGGCAGCGCCAACGGGACGGAGACTGTGACCGTCCGGTGATCCGGCTTTTTCTCTTGTGCTCCTTGCCTGCGGGCGCGGACGGGGCGCGGGCAAAAGCCGGTTTCCGTTGTTAGAATTCGGATGCATCCCTGATCTCCGGGAGAGAATTGAGGCGTTTCGAGGCGCATGGAAATTCATCAAGGGAAGAGGCAATTCGCGGCGCCTCGCTTCGGCCGGATCGATGCGGATCCGGCCGATGTGGAAGCGGCGGTCGTCCGCGCGCGGGAATTCCTGCTTTCCCTCCAGCATCCGGACGGGTACTGGTGCGGAGAGCTGGAGGCCGATTCCATGCTGGAGGCCGACTACATCTTTCTGCACACGCTGCTCGAAAGCGGCGATCCGGGCCGGTTGCAGCGTGCCTTCACGGAGATGATGCGCTATCAGAACGAGGACGGAAGCTGGAGCATCTATCCCGGAGGGCCGGGCAACGTTTCGCTCTCGGTCAAGTGCTATTCGGCGGCCAAGCTGATGGGCGTCAGCGCCGACGATCCCCGGCTGGCCCTCTGCCGGCAGTGGGTGCTCGAACATGGCGGCGTGGTCGCGTGCAACACCTTCACCAAGATGTACCTGTGCGCTCTCGGCGAGTACGACTACGATGCGGTGCCGGCGATTCCGCCAGAGATCGTTCTTTTCCCCAAGTGGTTTTATTTCAATATCTACGAGATTTCTTCCTGGTCGCGGTCGATTCTGGTTCCCTTGGCCATCATGTATGCCAAGAAGCCGTTCAAGCGCATTCCGACCGAGCAGGGAATCGACGAGTTATATGTGGGCGGACGAGCCAATGCCAAGCTGCGGCTGCACATCAATCGCGAAAAGCTTTTTTCATGGCGGAATTTTTTCATCGTGCTCGATCGCGTCATTCACCTGGCCGAGGCGGTCCATCTTCGCCCGCTGCGGAAGCTCGCCCTGAAGCGCGCCGAAAAGTGGATGCTGGAGCGGCTGGAGATGAGCGATGGGCTGGGCGCGATCTATCCAGCGATGCTGAACGCGATCATCGCCCTGCGCTGCCTGGGCTTCTCCGAAGACGATCCGCAGGTGATCCGTGCCCGCGATGAATTCGAAAAACTCGGAATCGAACAGGCGCCGACCGGGGAGTTTCCCGAGCCGACTTTCCGCATGCAGCCCTGCGTTTCCCCGGTCTGGGATACGGCGCAGGCGGTCTTCGCTCTGGGCGAGGCAGGCGTGGCGCGCGACGATCCCCGCATGATCAAGGCCGCCGACTGGCTGCTGGCCAAAGAGGTGCGCCACAAGGGCGACTGGGCGGAGAAGGTGCGCAATACCGATCCCGGTGGATGGTACTTCGAGTTCAACAATGAATTCTATCCGGACACCGACGACACGGCGCAGGTGCTGTTGGCACTGAGCAAGGTGGATCATCCTCGCGAACGCTATCAGCGCGAAGTGAGCGAGCGCGCCATCGCCTGGGAGTTCGCCATGCAGTGCCGCAACGGCGGCTGGGGCAGCTTCGACAAAGACAACACCAAGATGATCTTCCAGTACATTCCCTTCGCGGATCACAATGCCATGCTCGATCCGCCCACGGTGGACATTACGGGAAGAATGCTGGAGATGCTGGCCGTTTACGGCTACGGCCGCGGCGACCGGCATGTCGACAAGGCCATCCGGTTCATCTTCAAGGAGCAGGAGGCGGATGGAAGCTGGTTCGGCCGCTGGGGCGTGAACTATATTTACGGTACTTTTCTGGTGCTGCGCGGACTGGACGCGATTGGCGTCGATCACCTGGAACCGCAGATTCAGCAGGCCGCCGAGTGGTTGCGCATGGTGCAGAACCCGGATGGCGGCTGGGGCGAAACCTGCGGCAGCTACGATGATCCCGACACGCGCGGCGTAGGGCCGAGCACGCCGTCGCAGACCGCCTGGGCGCTGCTGGGACTGCTGGCCGCCGGCGATGACCGTTCCGATTCCCTCGCCAAGGGGGTGCGCTGGCTGCTGGACCGCCAGAACGCGGATGGCAGTTGGGACGAGTCGATGGGCGAGGGCGCGACGCGACAGAGCATCATCACCGGAACCGGATTCCCCCGGGTCTTTTACCTGGCCTACACGATGTATCGCCAGTACTTCCCGCTGATCGCGCTGACCGGCTACCAGCGGGCGATGGAACGCGCCGCCTGAAAGGCGCGGGAGGTTGATTCCAACATGGCTGTTCCGATCTCTCAGATGGGTACGGTTGCCGCTTATGTACTGAAGAAGAGGCTCGGCGGTGTCAGACGCTATCCGCTGGTGCTGATGCTTGAGCCGCTGTTCCGCTGCAATCTGGCCTGCGCCGGCTGCGGAAAGGTGCAGTATCCGCCCCACGTTCTCAAGAGGCAATTGACGCCGGAGGAGTGTTTCGCCGCCGTCGAGCAGTGCGGTGCGCCGATGGTTTCGCTGCCCGGCGGCGAGCCGCTGCTGCATCCGCAGATTGTCGAGATCGTCAATGGCCTGGTGGCGCGCAGGAAATACGTCTATCTGTGCACCAACGCACTTGAGCTCAAGCGCCGACTGCCGGAGTTCACGCCTTCGAAGTACCTGACCTTCTCGGTGCATCTGGATGGGCAGAGGGAGCATCACGATTTTTCCATCTGCCGCGAAGGCGGCTACGACATTGCGGTCGAAGGCATTCGCGAGGCGGTTCGGCGGGGCTTCCGCGTCACCACCAACGCCACCTTTTTCGATGGCACCGACCCGCAGAGCGTGCGCGCCTTCTTCGACGAGGTGATGGCGATGGGCGTCGAGGGCATCGTGCTCTCGCCCGGGTACAGTTACGACAAGGCGCCGGACCAGAACCGCTTTCTTGGCCGCGCCCGTGTCCGCCGCCTGTTCCGCGCCATTCTTTCCAATCGCAAGCGGAGCTGGAAATTCAACATGTCGCCCCTGTTCCTGGAATTTCTGATGGGGCGGCGCAACTACGACTGCACGCCGTGGGGGTCGCCCGCCTATAACATCTTCGGCTGGCAACGGCCCTGCTACCTGTTGCAGGACGGCTATGCGGAGAGCTTTGACGAGCTGATGAAGACGACCCGGTGGGAAGAATACGGGGTCGCGAGCGGCAACCCGAAGTGCGCCAACTGCATGGTCAGTTGCGGCTATGAGCCGAGCGCGGTGCTTGAAGGCTTCGGCTCTCTGGCCGGATTCTGGGCCATGGTGCGGGGCACCTTTTCGCGCTATCCAGACCCGCACGCGCCCACCATCGACAACGCGCCGGCCCGGCCGCCGGCGGCTGCCGGGCTGGTGCAGATCGAAACGCCCGAGCGCACGCTCGAGGAGACCAGCGTATGAGCGCCGAAGTGATGAAGTACACGCGGGAGCAGGTGGAAGCGCTCGAACTGGTTCCCAGCTCGGAGCACGAGAAGCTGGAAGGCTGGACTCCGGATCTGGCCACCGAGGAGGAGTTGCGCCAGGCGCTCGAAAAGGCTTTCGACTATCGCGGCGACGTGACGCTGACGCTCAAATCCGGCGAGAGGATCGAAGCCTACATCTTCAACCGCCGCTCCGGCCCGACGCTGGCCGACTCCTGGGTCGAGTACTTTGCCCCCAACGACGCCGAGAAGCGCAAGGTTTGTTACGCCGAGATTGCCCGACTGCAATTCACCGGCAAGGACCGCGCCGCCGGCAAGCACTGGGAGGACTGGGTGAAGTCCTACAACGAAAAGAAGGCCGCCGGCGAAAAGAACATCGCGCTGCAGCCGGAAGATCTGGAATAAGCAGGTCGGCAACCCCGCTTCCAGCCACGGGTGAGGCCCGAGTCGCCCATCGCGATCCGCCTTGCGCGCCCCGAGGAGCGTTTTCAACCGGGCGCAGCCATCCCCTGCGCCGCCGTTGCCGGCGAGGGATGCCGAAGCCCTCGGCGGCGAAGAGCGCGCGTTTGCTGAATTCCTGCGCGGAGAGCGCCCGGCGCCTCGCCGGGCCAAGTCGCGCAGGCCTGCCTGCGCCCGCAGGGTTGCCTGGATGGAGGAATCGGGCAGCGGAGATCCCTGCCGGTGATGCGGCCGCGCGGCGCAACACAAACGCAGAACCAACGTAAAATAAGAGCTTGCCGAGAGGCCTTCGATGAAAATTTTTGTTACCGGGGCAACAGGATTCGTTGGGCACCACGTGGCCCGGGCGCTGGCCTCGGCGGGCGCCGAACTGCGGCTGCTGGTGCGCCGAACCAGCAATCTGGCCAACCTGGAAGGCATCGCGGGCGGGACGCAGGTGGGCGACCTGGCCGAGCCCGAGTCGCTGCGGCCGGCGCTCGAAGGCGTGGAGGCGGTGGTGCATGTGGCCGCCGATTACCGGCTCTGGATTCCCGATCCGGCGGCGATGTACCGCTCGAACGTGGCGGGGACGCGCGAACTGCTGCGGCTGGCCCGCGAGGCCGGGGTGAAGCGCTTCGTCTACACCTCCTCGGTGGCCACGATGCACTTCCGCACCGATGGCGTCGTGATCAACGAGGACACTCCGGTTTCGCTCAGCGACATGGTGGGCCATTACAAGCGCTCGAAATTTCTCGCCGAGCAGGAGGCCATCCAGGCAGCGGCCCGGGGGCAGCAGGTCGTCATCCTCAATCCCACCTCGCCGGTCGGCCCCAACGACCGGAAGCCGACGCCCACGGGGCGTATCTTCGTGGACTTCCTGAACGGCCGATTCCCGGCCTACATGGACACGGGGCTGAACCTGGTGGACGTGAGCGAGGTGGCGCGGGCGCACGCCCTGGCACTCGAACGGGGACAGAGCGGGCGGCGCTACATCCTGGGCGGAGAAAACCTGAGCTTCAAGAAGATACTGGACAAGATGGCGGATCTGACCGGGCTGCCCTCGCCGACCGCGAAGGTTCCTTTTGCCGTGGCCGCGGCCTATGCGTTCTTCGAGGAGTGGATCACAGGGCGCATTCGCGGACGGGAGCCGCGTGCCACGCTTGAAGAGGTGCGCATGGGACGGAAAAAGATGTACGCCTCGAGCGCCCGCGCGCAGGCCGAGCTGGGCTTCCGCCTTCTGCCCGTCGCGCCGGCGATGCGCGCCGCGATCGACTGGTTCCGCGCCAACGGCTACGCGCCCTGATCCGGCGGCAGGATCCATTCCGCGGAAGGAGAGCGAAGACCGAGGAGGGGAAACCATGGGCGAGCGACTCAAACTGACGATGTTTCAATGCGGTTCCCCCGTCTTTCCCGGTCAAGGCCTGAGGATAGGCGTGACGCGGCGTCCGCCGCGGGGGGTAAAGAAAGAACGCTGGCAGCAGGAGGGCTACTTCGATATCTGGATGCCGGCGCTGGCGCCCAGCGAGGAATTGCTGAAAGAGATCAAGAGATATGACCTGGAGATTCCCGCCCAGCGCGGAAGATTTTTCGACCGCTACGAGCGCGAGTTGCTGGGCAGGGCAGAATCCAGGCAGACGGTCGAGCTGATTGCGGCCATTGCCGCGCAGCTTCCCGTCAGCATCGGATGTTACTGCGAGGACGAGATGCGCTGCCACCGGTCCCGGCTCTATTCGATTCTTCAGCGAAGCGCATCGGGGAAGAGCGCATGAGGCGTGTCGCCGTGATTGCCGCCATGGTGGGCGAGCTGAAACCGCTGGTGCGCGGCTGGCGGCGGGAGCGCCGGGCGGGCGTGGAGATGTGGCACTGGCGCTTTCGCGACGGGCAGGGAAGGCGGGGCGAGTGGGTGGCTGCAGCGGCCGGAGCCGGGGCCGAGGCTGCGATGCGCGCCCTGGTGGCGGCCGAGCAGGCGCTGGCGGAAGGGGAAGAGGGTGGCCCCGTGGAGGCGGTGATCTCCGTCGGCTGGGCCGGGGCTCTGCGCAGGGAGCGAAGAGCGGGCGAGGCATACCGCGTCACGGGAGTGATTGACGCGCGCACGGGGGAGCGGTTTGAAGCGGCCGCGGTGGCGGGAATGGAGGAATGCCGGCTGGTGACCAGTGCGCGCGTGGCCGATGCGGCCGAAAAGCGGCGTCTGGGTGTGTCGTACCGGGCGGACCTGGTTGATATGGAGGCGGCCCCGATGGCCCGGATGGCGGGCATGCGCGGAGCCAGATTCCATTGCTGCAAGGGGGTCAGCGACGGATATAACGAACAACTCCCTGATTTCAATCGCTTTCTCTCCTCTGATGGACAGTTCCACCCCATCCGCCTGATTTTTTTTGTTCTCTTCCGCCCGCGCTACTGGCAGCCGCTCGTGCGGATGGGAGAAAATAGCACGAGGGCCGCGCGCGCGATGGCGGAGTGTGTGCTCGAGTTGCTGGATGGGGAAGGAATGATCAGGAATCGGAATGGATACCCGGCTGGCAAGTGCTGAAGAACGGATCGAAATGAGAGTTCCTTCCACGATGCGCGCCGCTGTTTATCGCGGTGTCAATGATTTACGCATGGAGACGGTGCCGGTTCCGGAGATCGAGGCCGGGGAACTGCTGGTCAAAGTGGCCACCTGCGGCATCTGTGGCACCGATCTCAAGAAGATTCACACCGGATCGCATTCGGCGCCGCGCATCTTCGGCCACGAGATGGCCGGGACGGTGGTGGCCACGGGCGCGGGAGTGAGCCGCTTCCGGGCTGGCGACCGGGTGGTGGTGCATCATCACGTTCCCTGCGGGGATTGCTACTACTGCCGCAAGCAGGTGCCGGCGCAGTGCGCGGTGTACAAGAAGGTCGGAGCGACGGCCGGCTTCGAGCCCTCGGGCGGCGGTTTTGCCGAGTACATCCGGGTGATGAACTGGATTGTGGCCCGAGGCGGCGTGGTGCCGATTCCCGACGGGGTTCCCTTCGAGCAGGCGGCCTTCATGGAGCCGGTGAACACGGTGTTGCAGGGCGTGAAACGGCTCAACCTGGCCGCGGACGAGACGGCGCTGGTGATCGGCCAGGGTCCGATCGGGTTGATGCTGGCGGCGCTGGCGCGGCGCACGGGAGCGCGCGTGCTGACCTCGGACCTCTATGCCGAGCGGCACCGGATTGCGGCGAAGTTCGGGCTGCGGGAGCCGATCGACGCCGGACGGGAGGACGTGGTCGAGCGCGTCTTCAAGGCCACTGAGGGGCGGGGCGCGGACGCGGTGATCCTGGCCGTGGGCGCGAACGTGCTGATTGGAACGGCGATGAAGGCGGCGCGGCCCGGTGGCCGGGTGATGCTGTTTGCGCAGACCCAGCACGGCGAGGCGGTCTTCGATCCGGGCGCGGTGTGCATGGATGAGAAGACGCTGCTCGGTTCTTATTCCGCCTCCTTTACGATTATCGAGGAGGTCAAGAGCCTGGTTCTCGATGGCCTCCGGCAGGGGTTCGACTGGACGCAGCTGATCTCGCACCGTTTTCCTCTGGAAGAGGCGGTCGAGGCGATCGAGTTGGCTTCGCATCCCAGGGCCGAATCGATGAAGATTATGATTGAGCCTGTGGCGAACGGGGGAAGGGGTTAGGAGGAAGCTGATGGCGACCGGAATGAAAGCCGCGATCCTCCGGGGCCGTAAGACTGTAGAGACCGTTGTCGAAGAAAGCCGCAAGAAGGTCGAAAACGTCGTCGAGGGGAGTTTGGATACCGTTGAAACGGTGGTCGAGGCGGGCCTGAATACCGTTGAGACGGCGGTCATCGAGGGTCGCAGGAAGGTGGAAACCGTCGTCCACCAGGGGCGCAAGACCGTCGAGAGCGTGCTTTTTCCCGGGCGCAGCACGATGCGGGCGGCGATCCTTCACGGGCGGGAGGACGTGCGCATCGAGGATGTGCCGATTCCCGAGGCGGGGCCCGGCGAGCTGATTGTGCGGGTGGGCGCGGCTCTGACCTGTGGCACCGATTTGAAGGTTTTCCGGCGGGGTTACCATGCGCGCATGATCGTGCCGCCGGCCCTGTTCGGGCACGAACTGGCCGGAACCGTGGTCCAGACCGGCGAGGGCGTCGAGGAGTTTTCCGCCGGAGACCGTGTGGTGGCGCTGAATTCGGCGCCCTGCGGCGAGTGTTATTTCTGCCAGCGCGGGCAGGAAAACCTCTGCGACGACCTGCTGTTCAACAACGGCGCCTACGCCGAGTTTATCCGCATTCCCGCGCGCATCGTGGCCAAGAACACGCTGCGTGTTCCCGAGGGCGTGGCGCTGGAGCACGCCGCGCTGACCGAACCGCTGGCCTGCGCGGTGCATGGCTTGGAGGATTCGCGCCCGCAGCCGGGCGACACGGTGGCGGTGATCGGCGGCGGCCCGCTGGGGCTGATGATTCTGCATGTGGCCGCATTGGCCGGCTATAAGGTCATCTCGCTGGTGCGGCGCGAGGGCCAGGCCGAGGCGGCGCGGCAACTGGGCGCGGCCCATGTGGTCCAGACAGCCAGCATTCGCGCGGCCATCCGCGATACCCGCGCCTTGACCGAGAAGAACCGCGGGGTGGACATTGCCATCGAGGCCGTGGGCGCGCCGGAAAGCTGGGAAGAGGCGGTCGAGCTGGTGCGCAAGGGCGGAACGGTGAACTTCTTCGGCGGCTGCGCTCTGGGCACGCACATTACCCTGGACACCAATCGCGTCCACTACTCGAACATCACGCTGCGCGCCACCTTTCACCACACCCCGGCGATCTGCCGCAAGGCGCTGGACCTGATTGCCGGCGGCCATTTCCAATCCGGGGCGTTCATCACCGGCCATGCCCATCTGTACGAACTCAACCGGGTTTTTGAGAAGCTGATGAAGCGAACCAGCGAGATCAAGACCGCGATTGTGCCGTGAGGCCAGCCATGACGACGGTGGCGCAAGCATCCAGGCAGCAGAGTCCCGGCGGGAGGGAATCGTCCGCGGACGATTTGCTGTCCCGTGGCTGGGCCGCGCTGCCCGAGGCGTATCGGCCGCCGGCGGCCGCGCCCACGCTCTACGAGGCGCGCGCGTGGTGCAGGCGGCTGACCGAGTCGCATTATGAGAACTTCCACGTGGCCAGCTGGTTTCTGCCCGAGGCGCTGCGGCCGCATTTCCACGCGATTTACGCCTACTGCCGGGTTTCGGACGACCTGGGCGATGAGGTGGGCGACCCTTCCGCCGCGCTGGCTCTGCTGGATTTCTGGGAGAACGAACTGGACGCCTGCTATGAGGGCCGCGCCCGGCACCCGGTCTTCGTCGCGCTGGGGGAGACCATCCGCGCTTGTTCGATTCCCAGGGAGCCTTTTGCCGATCTGCTGGCGGCCTTTCGCCAGGACCAGACCGTCTGCCGTTACGAGACGATGGAGGATCTGCTCGCCTATTGCCGTTACTCGGCCAATCCTGTTGGGCGGCTGGTGCTCTACGCCAGCGGCGAGGCGCGGAGCGAGGATCGCGACGAACGGTTCCGGCTCTCCGACGCGACCTGCACGGCGCTGCAGCTGGCCAACTTCTGGCAGGATGTCCGCCTGGACTACGCCAAGGGCCGCATCTACCTTCCGCTCGAGCAGATGCGCAGTTTCGGGGTGAGCGAAGCGACGATCGCAGCGGGTCGGGCGACGCCGGAGTTTCGCGCCCTGCTGCGCCACGAAGTGGAGTACGCCCGCACGCTCTTCCGGCAGGGTCTGCCGCTGCTCGCAAGGGTGAACCGTGCGCTGGCGATCGATCTGGACCTGTTCAGCCGGGGCGGAATGGAGATCTTGCGCGCCATTGAGCGCCGTGATTACGATGTGCTGAGCGGGCGGCCGGCGATCTCGAAGGGCGCAAAGCTGGCCTTGCTGCTCCGTGCCGTTGCCGTCTGGCTGCTGCCTTTTCTGCGCCCCGGCGGCGAGAGACGAGGGGTGTTGGCTTGAGCAAGGCGCTTTCATGGGACGAAGTTGCGCCTGGCAACCCCGGATTGGGCCGGGCCTACGCTCACTGCCGCGCCATCGCCCGGCGGGAGGCGAAGAATTTCTACTACGCCTTTGTCGCCCTGCCGGCACCGCGCCGCAACGCTATCTGCGCGATTTATGCCTTCATGCGACGGGCCGACGACCTGGCCGACGACGAAACCCTCCCCTTGGCGGAGCGCCGCCGCCGCCTGAATGCCTGGCTGGCCGGCTGGCGCGCGGTTTGCGCAAGACCGGACGGCGATGCGCCTGAACCAGAGGATCCGGTGTTCCTTGCCGTCGCGGATGCCGTCCGCCGCTACCATTTGCCGCTTCATCTGCTCGATGAACTGGTGGAAGGCGTGACGATGGATTTGAAGCGGACTGCGGCGGGCGGTCCGGAGACCTATGCCACCTTCGACGACCTTTACCGCTACTGCTATCTGGTGGCTTCGGTGGTGGGGCTGGTGTGCATTCGCATCTTCGGTTACAGCGATGCCCGCGCGGAGAAACTGGCCGAAGAGACAGGCATCGCCTTCCAGCTCACGAACATCTTGCGCGATGTGGCCGAGGATGCGGAGCGCAACCGCGTCTATTTGCCGCTGGAAGATCTGTCTGCCCACCGGGTCTCGATCGCGGCGCTGCTCGATCGCGCGGCCGGGGCGCCGCCGGCGGCCAACGAGCGCGCGTTGCTGGCCGGGATCGCCGCGCGCGCGGAAAAATTCTATCAATCCGCCGAGGCCCTGCTGCCGCTGATCGATCGCGAGAGCCGGCCGGCGCTGTGGGTGCTGGTGTCCATCTATCATGGACTGCTGCGGCGGATCGAGAGCGCCGGTTATGATGTCTTCACCCGCCGCGCCAGCGTTCCGAAGGCGCAAAAGCTTGCCATTCTGGCCGTGGGCATGGCGCGCATGGCGCTGGCGCGGCTGGGGATATGATGACGGGACGCGCCATCCCGGCGAGCGGCGGCGCGCACCCGCCCGTGGAAGGCCTGGAACCGGAGTTCCAGCGAAGGTTCGAGCGCAAGACGGTGACGGTCATCGGCGCGGGCGTGGCCGGGATGAGCGCGGCCTGCGCGCTGGCCGAGGCCGGCTTCCGCGTGCAACTGGTCGAGCAGCGCGGCTACCTGGGCGGCCGCGCCAGCAGCTACCTGCACCCCGGCGTGGGCGAGGTGATCGACAACTGCCAGCATGTGCTTTTCGGCTGCTGCACGAACCTGATGGGCTTTTACCGGCGCATCGGGGTCGCGGAGCGGATCCACTGGACGCGGTCGATGACCATGATCGAGCCGGGTGGGCGGCGATCGCGCCTGGGGCCGTTCGAGAGGGGACCGCTGCGGTTGCCGGCGCCGCTGCACGCACTGCCAGGCCTGCTTGGCGCGAAGGCCTTCTCGCCAGCCGACAAGGTGGCGCTGGGCCGCGCATTGGCGGCGATGATGAAGCCGTGCGGGCCGGAGCAGGCGCGCATGTCGCTGGGCGAGTGGCTGCGCCGGCACGGACAGACCGAGGGCGCGATGAACCGATTCTGGCGGCTGGTGATCGCCAGCGCGCTGAATGCGGAGATCGACTCGATTGCCCTGCCTTATGCGGCCAAGGTGATCCGCGAACTCTTCCTGAACTCGGCCGAGGCGGGAGCGATGGGGATGAGCACGGTTCCCCTGAGCCAGTTATACGCGCCGGTTGCGCCGTTTCTCGCCGCGCGCAGCGGCAGTGTGCACCTGAGCAATCCGGTCGAAGGTGCGGTCTGGAACGAAGAGGCTGCCAGGTGGCTCGTCGCCACACGCGGAGGCGAGCTGATCTCCGATTTCGTGGTTCTGGCGCTGCCGTTTGAAGCGGTGGGGAAGCTGCTGCCGCACCTGCCAGTGGAAGAAGGCGCCGAGCGGCTGGCGCGCCAGATCGAGCGGCACCGGCACTGGCCCATCGCGAGCGTCCACCTGTGGTTCGACCGCGAGATCACCGATCTCGAACACGCCGTGCTGCTCGACGGCGCGATGCACTGGATGTACAACCAGTCGCGGCTGCAGCCGGGGCGCGGTGGACACTACATCGAGCTGGTGGTCAGCGCGGCGCGCTCCTTGGCCGCGCTGCCGCGCGAAGCCGCGATCCGGCTGGCGCTCGATGAGCTGGGGCGGTACTTCCCGCAGACGCGCGCGGCGCGGCTCGAAAAGGCCGCCGTGGTCAAGGAGATGCGCGCCACCTTCGGCGTGCCGCCGGGCATCGACACAGCGCGCCCCGGGGCCGTTTCTCCGTGGCCGAATCTATTTTTGGCCGGGGATTGGGTGCAGACCGGCTGGTCCGCGACGATGGAGGGCGCGGCCCGCTCCGGGCACCTGGCCGCCGAGGCGCTTTGTGAGAGCGCCGGCCAGCCGCGCGCGTTTCTTGATCCCGACTTGAAGCCGCGCGGGCTGATGCGGCTGCTGGCAGGGAACAGGAAATAGGTCTCTCACGGCATGGTGTCGTACCAACGATGGGTGCCCCAGGTCCCGAGTTTGGAACCTGGGAAAGCAGGAATCCAAATTGCGAAATCGTCCGGTCAGAGATCTAGGAACCGGCGCGGCGTGGCAAGATGGAAGGCCGCGCTCAGGTTCCAGTTGCCACAGGTGCGAGAGCGCTGATTCACCGGAAAAATTATCTTCCGGTGAGGGATCGTTGTGCCCATAATCTCTGTGCGGCATAGAAACTCCTGAAAAGCCGTCCTGTAAACTGCATGGGCAGTTTGCGGGACGGCTTTTTTCTTGCGAGGAAGTCCATTCGGTGCCTTCGGTCCTGCAGAAGTCTTCGCGCCGCGAGAAAGGCACCTAGCTTACTGTTGCCAGAGGCGGCAGAAATCGAAGGAAGGATCCAAAATGGTCACTCTTGCAGATGCAAACCGCGTGATTGCGGCCGCAATCAAAAAGGCTGAAGAGATTAAAGTTCCCATGTGTATCGCCGTTGTCGATGAAGGTGGAAACATGGTCCAGCATGTTCGCATGGATGGAGGCTGCCTTGGCTCCATCGATATTTCCCTTCACAAGGCGTACACGGCGCGCGCCTTTAACTGCACCACCAAGGAACTCGGTGCAAACTCGCAGCCAGGCTGCCAGTTCTACGGAATCCATGTCTCCAATATCGGCAAGATCATGATCTTTGCCGGCGGCATTCCCTTGAAGCGCGACGGCAAGATCGTTGGTGCCATCGGCGTCAGCTCGGGTTCGGAAGTCGAGGATGTATCGGTTGCCGAAGCAGGTGTCGCCGCGTTCTAAACCGAATGGCATCTGTCTTTTCGTATTTTGGGAAGCTTGATTTTTATGGCGCACTGGAAGGCACTGTGCCGGAGAGACTCTCTTCGTCGCAGTCTTGATCGCCTAGCCTTTTCAGTGCGCCAGCAGATAGACACCGACGCAGACCAGCACGGCCGCCGTCCAGCGGCGCCGGTCCACGTTTTCCTTGAGGAAAATCTTGGCGGCGACGGCGTTGGTGACCAGCGTGAGCGAAGCCGAAGCGGGCGCGACCAGGCTCAGGTCCAGATGGTTCAGAGCCAAGAGCAGAGCAAAGAAGGCCAGCGCAAGGAAAAAGACGCCCGCGAAGAAGAGCGGACAGGTGAGGACGGCGCGAATGGCGCCCTTCAAGCCGGAGTGGGCGCGGATCTCGTCCAGGTCGCCGATGGATTTCATGGCGGCGGCGGTGAGCACTTCGCCGGCGGTGGAAGCAAGCACGATGGCCGCGATCATGGCGGCGGCAGCCCAGGGGCCGGGATGCGCGGCGGCAGCGGGGAGGGTCATCGCGCCTGCTCCTTGAGCACGGCGGCTTCGGATAAAGCGCGGGCCGGCGGGCGCTCGGTCAGCGACGGTCCGCGCGCCACAAACCCCACGCCCACGGTGATGAGCACAATGCCCGCCCAGCGCTCGAAGGAGATGGGTTCATGGAGCCAGAAACGCGCCAGAAGCGCGACGATCACGTTGCCGAAGGCGGTGGCGGGCAGCACATAAGTCAGGTCGGCCCAGGAAAGGGCGGTCAGATAGCTGGCGAAAAATGCGATCAGCAGCGCGATGCCCAGCCCGATCCAGGGCGTGAATACGGCAGCGACGAGCGCGGCCGGATGCGCCGGCGCGATGGCCGGCAACTGGGTCATGCCGCGCGACAGACAGGTGTCGCCGAGCGGGGCGCAGAGAGCCACCAGCCCCAGGATCAGATATTGCCGGGCCGAAAGTTTTGTCTGAGACATCGGTATCCTGGAGTTCCTCTCTGTTTTTCAAGGGGCATGCGGCGTGCGGGCTGTGAACAACCCCTCCCGGTTTCGTTTTGCCCTCTTCCGCCGTTTCCCTGCGGCGATGCGGATCCCCGGCCAGAAAAAGAAGGAGGGCATCCGGCAAGGACACCCTCCGGAGGGAATTCGATCCGGCGCTTCAGGCTCCGGCGCGCACGGGAGCCTCGGGATCGGCCTGCCGGCTGCGCGCCGCCTTGACCATCCGGTTGCGCTCGGCACGCAGCTTCAGGAAAGCCTTGGCCTCGACATAAAGCCGGGGCACGTCGCGGTTCATGATCGCCTTCCAGATGACGCGGAAGGCGGCCTTGGGCCGGAAATAGTACTCGTCATAGAAACGGTGCACCATCTCCAGCACATAGTCGGTGGGCAGCCCCGGGTATTCGATGTGGGCCATCTGGTGGCCGCCGCCGTCTTCCATGGACTTGTTGGTGATGAAGCCGTTCTCGGCGGCGTACTCGTAAAACTCGGTGCCCGGATAGGCGTGGGCGATCGAGACCTGGATCGTCTCGACATCCAGCGTCTTGGCGAAGTTGATGGTGTTGCGGATCGATTCCTTGGTCTCGCCGGGCAGGCCGAGAATGAAGTCGCCGTGAACGGTCAGGCCGAGGTCGTGGCAATCCCTGGCGAAGGCGCGGGCTCGTTCGACGGTGGCGCCTTTCTTGATGTTCTTGAGAATCTGCGGGTCGCCGGATTCGAAGCCGACGATCAGCAGCCGGCAGCCGGCCTCCTTCATGGCCTTGAGCGTTTCCCGGTCGGTGGTCACGCGCGAGGTGCAGCTCCAAGTCAGTTTGAGCGGCTTGAGCTTTTCACAGAGCTCAATGGTGCGCGGCTTCTGAATGTTGAAGGTGTCGTCGTCGAAGAAGAACTCCTTCACTTCGGGAAAGTTCTCCTTGGCCCAGGCCAGTTCGGCGGCAACATCGTCCGTGGATCGCTTGCGCCAGGCGTGTCCGCTCAAGGTCTGCGGCCAGAGGCAGAAGGTGCACTGCGCCGGGCAGCCGCGGGTCGAGTAGAGCGCAATGTAGGGATGCAGCAGGAAGGGCACGTTGTAGCGCGTCACGTCGAGGTCGCGCTTATAGATCTTCGTGGCCCAGGGCATCGCGTCCAGGTCTTCGACCTGCGGCCGATCCGGGGTGTGAACGATCTTGCCGTCCTGCTTGTAGCTGATGCCGAGAATCTCGTTGAGCGGCTTGCCCTGGGCGAACTCGACCACGGAAAAATCGAATTCGCGGCGGCAGATGAAATCCAGAGCCGCGCACTCGTTGAGGGCTTTTTCCGGGGAGGTCGTCACAGGCGGGCCGACAAAGGCGATGCGGATCGAGGGGTTGGCTTTCTTGATCGCTTCGGCCAGCCGCTGATCGCCTTTCCAGCCCACCGTGGAGGTGAACAGAACCAAAAACTCGTAGTCCTTCGAGATCCGGATGGTTTCCTCGGCGGAGACGTGGTGGGGCGGCGCGTCGAGCAGCCGCGAACCCTCCAGCATTCCGGCCGGGTAGGTCAGCCATACCGGGTACCAATAGGATTCGATTTCGCGCGTGGCCGGCCAGCGCGAACTGGCTCCCCCGTCAAAGTTCTCAAACGAGGGAGGATTCAGAAATAGCGTCTTCAGAGGCATAGGCATTCAACACCATTCTAACATCATCGCCTTTTCCGCCGTTCCAGCGGACTTCCCCTCGCGGTCTTCGGCCGGGATCAGGGGGCATGCAGCTCGTTGAGCCAGTCTTCGATGTGGCCGAGGGCGCAGAGCAGGTTCAGGCGCGCCTTGGCAAGGTCGAATTTGGCCTCGAGCGCGTCCTGATACTTCTGACGCTCGTCGATGCGGGCCAGTTGCTCGGTCTTGGGCGAGAGTTGCGGCGCGGCGCCAGGGCTGCCCGCCTGGCCGTTGCCCAGTTCGAGTTGGGCCACGACGGTTTTAAGTTGTTCCGCGGCGATCTGCTGCTTCAGGCTCGCAATCTCCTCCAGTGTGTCCATCTCGCGCAGGCTGCCGGTCAGCTGGGCAATCCGCACATCGTTCTGTTTTCTGGCCTCTTCGGCTTCGACGGTGGCTTTGAGCGCGTCGGCGGCCGATTCCCGGGCTTTGGCGCCAAGGCCAAGATCGAAAAGAGGAATCTGAATCGTAAATCCCGAGCTGAAATTGTTCACCGGGATGGGCTTGGCATAGTAGGCGTTGAAATCGTTCAGGATCGTGGTGTTGCGGACGTAGAACGCATTGAAGCCGATCTGGGGAACAAAAGTGTTCAGCAGGTCTCCATGGGCGATCTTGCGCTTGGAAACAGCAAGCGTCTCGGCCGACTCGATGCCGGGAAACGAACCTGCCTGCTCGTTTGCCCTGACTTTGGGGATCTCCGGAATGCTGCCGTGATCGGGCGCAATGGAGCCTGCGGGAAGTCCGGTCAGCGCGGCAATCTGGCTGGCCAGCGTGCCGGCGCGGGTTTCAAGATGCAGTTGCTTGAGCCGCAATTCGGCCTCGCTCAGCCGCGCCTGCAACAGATCGCTGAGCGGGTCGACGCCGGCCTCGGCGCGCTCCTGCTCGATGATCACCAGCCGTTCGGCAAAGCCTTCCTGCTGGAGGGCTGCCTGCTGCTCGCTGTTGACCGTATCCAGCTCGAGGTAGGCGGTCGAAACCTCCAGCGCCACCTGCTCGCGGGCGTTCTTGAGGGCCAGCGAGGCGGCTTTCAGTCCGCTGCGCGCCGCAGCAACGTATTGATTTTGCGGAAGGCTGAAGACCGTCGACTGCACGTTGGCGGTTACAATCGACGGCACCCCTCCGGTGAAGCCGACATCAGGCAGCGCCGGAAGCCCGGACCCAAGGGTGATGCTGGGCGCATAAGCATCCTTGGTCTCCCGCAGCGCCGCCTGCGCCTTGAAGACACCGGCTTCCGCGATCCGGACCGCGTCCGAGTTCCGCTCGGCCAGGTTCACCACCGTGGACAGTGGAATCTGCGCAGCGCAAAACCGGACTGGAACCAGCAACGCCGCACTCGCGATCAGCGTCCATCTCCAGCCTGTCTGCCGATTGTGTCCGTCTCTCACCTGACTCAACCCTTCAATGCTGCAAATCGCGGGCCGGCTTGTATTCGGCGGCCAAAGCCAGTGCCGCGGCCCGGTCGCGGCCAGCGGCTGCCGGGTCTCCCTGTTGCATCTCCAGACGGGCAAGCCGGGTATAGGCCACAAACGCCGGGGCCTCCTCGGATTTGGAGCCGCCGGCAAGATAATCCTCAAGCATCCGGATCGCGCGCTCCGGATCACGATTGGCCCGGATCAACACGGCGGCGCCATTGTAAAGCGCCACGCCGGCGCGCTTGTCCCGGCCGGCGGCACTCTGTCCGCCGCGCACCGCCGATTCCATCTCCGCCCAGCGGCTGCGGCGGCGGTAGAAGCTGGCCAGTTCCATCCACGCCAGCGCCGGATGCGGCGAAACCGCGATCGCCTGCTTCAGATCCCGTTCCGCCGAACCATAGTCCTTGTTCTGTTCGGCGATTTCCGCCCGCAGCGCGCAGGCGCGCTCCGGATCAATGCGATCGAGCCGCGCGGCCACCGCTTCCGCCTGATCCATTCCGCCGCCCATGAAGCCGGGCGCCGAATCGTAGAACTCCCCCAGATCGGCCAGCGCCGGGCCGTTGCGCGGATCCAGTTGCACGGCCAGCTCGAACTGCTGACGCACCTGCTTGCCGAGCGAATAGGCCGTCAGAAAAGACGCTCGCTGAGCCTTTTCCCCCAGGGCGCGGCCCAGCCACATATGATCGACCGAGTTCTGGCCGTCGAGCCGGACCGCCTGCTGACAATCGCCGACTGCCCGGTCCCAATCTTCCAGCGTCAGCTCAACGCGGCAGCGGAGGTTGTAGGCTTCGGCCGGCCCGCCGGGACGGGCGAGATCTCCGAGCAGGGCCAGCGCCCTGTCGGCCTCGCCGTTCTGGAGGGCGGCCTTGGCCAGAGCCAGCTGCGCTCCCGGGGCAGGCGCGGCCCTGCCGGCAGCCGCCGTCAGACACAAAGCCGCCGCGGTGAACGCCGCCAGACCCGCATGCTTCAGCCTCTTCACTGCACCACCTTGATGGGGACGCCCGCCCGCGGAGGAATTCCGGTCATGGTTCCGGTGGCCACCTTGTCTCCCTCCTTCAGTCCGGAAAGAATCGCCACCTGGGTCAGATTGATGGTTCCGGTCTTGACGAAGACCTTCTGCAGCCTGTCTCCCACCACTTTGTAAACGCAGGTTCTGCCGTTGTCCAGGTAAAGCGCCTCGCGGGGAACGCTCAGCGTGTCGGGCTGGCTGGAGATGGTCACGGTTACGGTTACATTGGTGTCCGGCAGCAGGCCGCCGTCGGGGTCGTCGATCTTCACCAGCACCTCGCCCACACTGCGCGTGCCCAGATTGATGACGGTCACCGGTGTGCGCTCGATATGCCCGTTCCAGACGAGATCCGGCCGGGCATCCCACTTGATCTGAATCTTCTGGCCCACCGCCAGTTGCCCGATCTCCGGTTCGTCGAAATAGGCCCGCACCCGCTCGTTCCTCAGATCGGCCATCTGAAGCAATATCTTGCCCGCCTGCACGAAGTCCGTGGGCTCGGCGTCGAGGCTATAGACCGTCCCCGCTGCCGGAGCACGGACCGAAGTCTGCGACAGCACCTGTTGCGCCGCGCGCAGTTGGGCCTCGGCGTCGGCCACAGCGGCCCTCGCTCGGGCGATCTCGGAAGGCGAATAACGGTTGCGCTCAGCCTGCTCGAGCAGATGAAGGTTGAGTTGGTCCATCTCCAGTTGCTGGCGCGCCGCGGCCACCTCGCTCGCCGAGGCCGCTCCCGTGGCCGCGAGCCGGACCAGCGCCTGCAGGTTGTGCCGCGCCGCATCGCGCTCAAGGCGGGCGCGCGCCACGTCGGCTGCCGCGGCCTGGCGCTGCGCGGGGGTTCCGTTGTGGGTGGCCGCATCCAGTTCCGCCTGCGCCGCCTTGACGGCGCTGACGGCCGCTGCCTCGGCGGCCACCGCATTGGTGTCGTCCAGCGTCATGAGGAGCTTGCCGGCCGGCACCGTGTCTCCCTGCTGCACGTACACCGCCTTGACGGTGGTGGCAATCGGACTGTAGATCTCGTAGTTCACTTCCGGTTCAACGCGGCCATTGGTGCTGATGGTGCTCGTCAGTGAAGTGCGCGCCGCCACAGCCACGCGCACCTGGAGGCGATCCATGGTGAGAGATCGCACGAGAAAGAATACGGCAACGATCAGCGCGCAGGCCCCCAGCCAGAGCCACAGCCGGGATACAGGCTTTCTTTC
This sequence comes from Occallatibacter sp., assembly GCA_049976805.1. Lineage (GTDB taxonomy): Bacteria > Acidobacteriota > Terriglobia > Terriglobales > Acidobacteriaceae > Telmatobacter. The sequence goes on from JBMFHN010000012.1 coordinate 29,474, forward strand.
TTGATTCATTCTGGCAACCAGAGCACAGTATATAAGACTCATGAACCAGCCCGAGGAAGCAAAGAAATCCGGCCGGCGAAGGAAATCCGTGGAGTGGCTGACTGCTTCCCTTACAATCGAAAGCATGGCAGCGGAACCACGTTACACTGACGATCACGCCAAGGCCGGTCTCGACTTTGCCTTTCCCGCGATTGAGACCTGGAAAAACCAGTTTCCGGGCTACGAAATCCTGATCGAAGACCCGGAGTTGACTTCGGTGTGCCCCAAAACCGGATTGCCCGATTTCGGCGTACTTACCATCCGCTATATGCCCCGCGAGCGCTGTCTGGAATTGAAATCTCTCAAAGAGTATCTTTTCTGTTACCGCAATCTGGGGATCTTCCAGGAGAACATTGTCAACCGCGTGATCGAGGACGTGGTTCGTGCCTGTGATCCGGCTTGGGCGGTGGTGCGGGGCGAGTTCCGTCCGCGCGGCGGCATCAGCACCACGGTGGAAGCGCGCTGGCCCCGGCCGGAGCAATAGCCGCTCCCGATGTAATATTGCGTGAGGCCAGCCACCCGCGCGGGATACGACCCCTTGCCGATCTTGCCGCAAACCCTTCGCCGCAGTCCGAGTCCCGCTCTGGGGACGCTTCTGTTGTTAATCGGCCTGAACCTGCTCAACTACATTGACCGCTACATCTTTCCCGGTGAGCTGGCTCTGGTGCAGCACGAGTTTCATGCCTCCGATCAACAGATGGGCGCGCTGGCCACGGCCTTGTTCCTCTTTTACATGATTGCGGCGCCATTGACCGGCTGGCTCGGCGACCGCTTTCGGCGCAAGCCGCTGATCGTCGCCGGCGCGGTGCTCTGGAGCCTGGCCACGCTCGGAACCGTCTGGGTCCACGGTTACTGGACCTTCTATCTGCGCCAGGCGCTGGTGGGTATCGGCGAGGCCACCTTCGGCATCTTCG
>JBMFHN010000013.1:0-29629 GCA_049976805.1 Occallatibacter sp.
ACCTTCTATCGCGATGTTGTCAAGGGCAGGCTGAAGCCGGTGCTGGAGTCCCTGGTCACATTGCGCGAGATGGGCAAGTGGCTGGAGATCGTTTACCTGGTGGTGCCCACGCTGAACGATGGCGATGCGGAGTTCAGCGCGCTGGCCGGCTGGGTCCGCCGCAATCTCGGCCCGGACGTTCCGCTGCACTTCACGCAGTTCCATCCCGATTACCGGCTGAAGGACCTGCCCGTTACTCCGCTGGAGACGCTCGAGCGCGCCCATGCGATTGCCCGGGCCGAAGGACTTCATTATGTTTACATCGGCAATGTCCCGGGCCATCCGGCGCAGCATACATATTGCCCTGGCTGCAAGCGGATGCTGGTGGAAAGGACAGGCTTTACGGCTCACCAGGTACTCGTCCGCGACGGCCGCTGTCCTTTCTGCCAGGAGCCGGTCCCGGGGCTCTGGCAGGCGTAAAAAGCCGAGGAGTGTCGAACGATGAACATCATCCTGTATCCGGGCGCCGGCTGGCTGGCCGCTCCGCTGGCCGCCCTTCTGGTCCTGGCCCCGTTCGAGCAGGCTCATGCCGCAGCTTCCCGCAAGGTGAGGCCGGCCGCCGTCGCCGGCAGCTTTTACCCGGCCGATCCGCGGGCTCTCTCGGCGATGATTGACGCCCTGCTGGCGCAGGTCTCCGAGCCGTTGATTCCCGATCCGATTCTCGCCGCCGTTGCCCCGCACGCCGGCTATCCCTATTCCGGTCCCGTGGCCGCCTACACTTACGCCGCGCTGAGGGGACGCAGGTACAAGCGTGTCGTGGTCATCGCGCCGTCGCATTATGTGGCCTTCGACTTCACTTCGATCTATGACGGCGACGCCTATCTGACCCCGCTCGGCAGCGTCCCGGTCGATACCGCCTTCGCGCGCGAACTGGCGAAGATGAGCCCGACGATGCGGCTCTCCGGCCAGGGGCACGACGTGACCCGCCAGGGCGGCGAACACGCCATCGAGGTCCAGTTGCCGTTCCTGCAGACCGTGCTGGGCCGCTTCGAACTGGTTCCCGTCGTCATGGGCGACCAGAGCTACGAGAGCAGCCGCGCGCTGGGCGTCGCCCTGGCAAAGCTCATCGGGAAGGAAAACGGCACCGGCGACACGCTGGTTCTCGCCAGCTCCGATCTGTCGCACTATCACAGCTACGACGATGCCGTGGCGATGGATCACAAGACGCTGAGCGCGCTCGAGGCGTGGGACTACTTCAGCATGTCGCGCAATTTTCAGGCGCGCGTCTGGGAGGCCTGCGGTGGCGCGCCCATCGTGGCCGCAATGATTTACGCCGAGCGCAGGGGGGCCGATCAGGCCCGTGTGCTCCGCTACGCCAACTCCGGCGACGTGACCGGCGACCACTCCCGCGTGGTCGGCTATAGCGCCGACGTTTTTGTGAAGGCTCCAAAGGCGCAGATCCGGGAAAAATCGTTCGCACTCAGCGCGGAAGAGAAGCGGGAATTGCTGGCGCTGGCCCGCAAATCCGTGGAAACCGCGGTGCTCAGCCATGCGGTGTATGAGCCGCCCGCAGGTTCCATCCCGGCGCTGCATCAGGAGCGCGGCGCCTTTGTGACGCTCAAAGAAAACGGCGCCCTGCGCGGCTGCATTGGCTACACCTCCGCGGCCGAGCCTCTTTACCTGACCGTGCGCGACACAGCCACGCTGGCCGCTCTGCGCGATCCCCGCTTTCCTCCGGTCACAGCGGCCGAACTGCCCCGTCTTGAATATGAAATCTCCGTTCTCTCGCCGCTGCGGCGTGTGTTGGACATCGGACAAATCAGGGTTGGAGAAGACGGATTGCTGGTGAAAAATGGTGACCGCGAGGGTCTTCTTCTGCCGCAGGTTCCGGTCGAACAGAAATGGGACCGGCAGAGTTTCGTCGAGCAAACCTGCGTCAAGGCGCACCTCAGCCCCGGTTGCTGGAAGGACGAGGATACCGACATCTTTCGTTTCACCGCGGTGGTTTTCAGCGACGGCCGGCCGTAAGGAAGTTCTGCTCTCTGGCGGCGGAAGCTGGTGGCAGATTTCTGTGGGCGACGCTGTTTTCCCTCAAGGAGGTCAGCGGGGAAGCAGATCGCTTTGAAGATGGGGCCATGGCTTCTGCCTGAGCTCCCGCGGCGCAAAGCGCGCCGCGGCCGGAGGAAAAGGCTGCGCCGAGCGCAATCCGGATCGAATCTCTCCACAATCGGCAGCCCGCCCGGCCGTTTCGCAGTGTGGGATCCCCGGCCCCGGAAGCGCTCGGGTTGTCGTTCCGGTGCCGCTTGCGCAATCGCGCCCGCCCGGCCGGCGAACCGGCGGGTCGCTTCGAAATTCGGAATGAATGATTTTATGTTTTATGCGTAATTTACCTTACAAACGATAAGCAAAAATAAGAAAAGAATTGCGATTTACCTATTTATTGTGGTTTGTGATGCGCATCACAGCCGGGCCATTTTACGAGGCTGAGAATAGGTTGGGTTTTGGGGGAGAAGCTCTCCTGAAAACGCGCGAAAAGGCGCAAAAATCGCGGGGAAAAAGCTCAGGCGCTGGCTGGCGGAAGGCCGCGGCAGCACGGGTCATGGCCTGCTCAGCCCATGCCGGAGCGGGCGCGGAGGCGACGGAAAATGAATTGGCGCGAAGCGTATCGAAACAAGTGCAAGGATGCGGCCGAGGCGCTCCAGGCGGTTCGCTCAGGCGACCGCGTCTGGATCCAGTCGGGATGTGGAACCCCGACGGTGCTGGTCGACGCGCTGGTGGCGCGCGCTTCCGAGTTGCACGATGTCGAGATCGTGCACATGAAGACATTGGGCGGGGCCGATTACACCCGGCCCGAATACAAGGGAATCTTTCGTCATCGGGGATTGTTTCTGGGCGACAACGTGCGCGAGGCCGTGGCGGCTGGACGAGCCGATTACACGCCCATCTTCCTGAGCGAAATCGAAGGCCTGTTTCTGAGCGGCGCGCTGCCTCTGGACGTTGTGCTCATGCAGGTTTCGCCGCCCGATGAGCACGGATTCGTGACTCTGGGAACGACCGTGGACTGCACGCCGAACGCCATCCGCTCGGCCCGCACCGTGATTGCCGAGGTCAATGAGCGGATGCCGCGCACGCATGGAGAGACCGCCATTCACGTCAGCCGCATCTCGGCCGTGGTCGAGACCTCGCGGCTGCCGCTCGAAGTGCATCCGGAGCCTTTCACCGAGGCCCATCGCCGGGTGGCGGAGAACGTGGCTTCGCTGATTCCCGACGGCGCCACGCTGCAGACCGGCATCGGTGGCATCCCGGATGCCGTGCTCGCCTGTCTGGGGGACCGGCGCGACCTGGGAATTCACAGCGAGCTGGTCGGCGACGGGGTCATCGATCTGATGGAGGCGGGCGTACTCAACGGCGAGCGCAAGTCAATCAACCGCGGCAAGGCGGTGCTGTCGTTTGTGCTCGGCTCGCAGCGGCTGTTTGACTACATTCACGAGAATCCGGGCTTTGAGTTCCGCTCGGTCAGTTACACCAACGATCCGTTCGTGGTGGCCCAGAATGACAGGATGGTGGCCATCAATGCCGCGCTGCAGATCGATCTGACCGGGCAGGTATGCTCGGACTCGCTGGGGACCCGGCCTTACAGCGGTTTTGGCGGCCAGGTGGACTTCATTCGCGGGGCGGCGCGCTCGAAGGGCGGCGTGCCGATCATTGTTCTGCCTTCGACGGCGCGTCACGATTCGGTTTCACGCGTGGTGCCGATTCTCGATCCCGGGGCTGGCGTGGTCACCTCGCGCGCCGATGTGCATTACGTGGTGACCGAGCACGGCGTGGCCTATCTGCACGGCAAGACGCTGCGCGAGCGTGCCGAGGCGCTGATCTCCATTGCCGATCCGCGTTTCCGCGCGGAGCTGGAGGATTTTGCCGTGCGATCGCATTACATGGAGCGCGACTGGGCGGCCGCGCATGCCTGAGGAGGCAAGGTTCGCCGGAGGGGAGGGGAAATGAGCGAAGCGGAAAAAAGAGACCGAGGCTTGCTCAAGGTGGATGAGCAGGAGTGCAAGGGGTGCGGGCTGTGTGTGGAGGCCTGTCCCCCCAAGGTAATCGCCCTCAGCGAGCGGTTGAATCACTATGGCTATCGCACGGCGACCTACGTGGGAGCCGGCTGCACGGGATGCGGAATCTGTTTCATGGTCTGTCCTGAGCCGGGGGCAATTACGGTTTTGAGACTCGTGCGCCGGACTGCCCGGGCAGAATCCGGAGCGGAAACAGCAATCGAGGGGGCGATTCCATGCGCAAGCAACTGATGAAGGGCAACGAAGCGATTGTCAAGAGCGCGATTCTTGCCGGCTGCCGTGCCTTCTATGGCTATCCCATCACGCCGGCCAGCGAGATCACGGAAGCGGCCGCTCTTTACCTGCCCAAGAGCGGAGGGGTATTTCTCCAGGCCGAGAGCGAGGTGGCGGCCATCAACATGCTCTACGGCGCCTCTTCGGCGGGGGTGCGCGTGATGACCTCGTCGAGCGGACCGGGGATGAGCCTGATGCAGGAAGGCATCAGTTACATGGCCGGCGCGGAGCTGCCCTGCGTGATCGCCGACATCACCCGCGGCGGACCGGGTCTGGGCAACATCGGCTCCGAGCAGGGCGATTATCACCAGGTGGTCAAAGGCGGCGGCCACGGCAACTACCGGACCCTCGTGCTGGCTCCCGACTCCGTGCAGGAGATGGCGGACCTGACCGCGCTGGCCTTCGATCTCGCCGACCGCTATCGCAACCCGGTCGTGCTGGTGGCCGACGGTTTCATCGGACAGATGATGGAGCCGGTCGAGTTTCCGCAGCAGGCCCGCGCGCCGCGCCAGCCGGAGTGGGCCGTGATGGGAACCCCGGAGACGCGCGCCAACGCCATCACCTCGCTGGCTTTGAATAACGATGCACTCGAAGCGCATCAGGCCCATCTGGAGGCAAAGTACCGCCTCGCCGAGCAGACCGAGGTGCAGGCCGAGGAGTGGCAAACCGAGGATGCGGAGATTGTGCTGGTGGGTTACGGCATTGTGGCGCGGATTCTCAAGGCCGTGGCCGCCGAGGCGCGCACGTTCGGACTCAAGGTGGGCGTGCTTCGCCCCATTACGCTCTATCCATTCCCGATCCGGCATTTCCAGCGCCTGGCCGCGAGCGCCAGCTTCTTCCTGGTGGTCGAGATGAGCAACGGACAGATGCTGGACGATGTGCGGCTGGCGCTGAATGGAACGCGCCCGGTCGAGTTTTTCAGCCGCGTGGGCGGCAATGTGCCGTCGCACGAAGAAGTTCTCCGGCTGGTCGAAGATCTGGCGCGGCGCAGCGCGGCGGTCCTCACCTGCGGAGAGGAGCGGAGGTCCTATGTCTAGCGAGACGGTTTTCGAGTACGAGGTTTCACACTCCAGGCCGAAGGCGTTTTACCAGCGCTTTGAGCGCAAGGAAGAACTGCAGCACCAGACCCACTATTGTCCGGGATGCGGCCACGGCATCATCCACAAGATGCTGGCGCGGGCCATCGACGAGCTGGGCATCCAGGACCGCACCATTCTGATCAGCCCGGTGGGCTGCTCGGTTTTGGCCTATCACTACTTCGATGTGGGCAACGTGCAGGGCGCGCATGGGCGCGCACCGGCCGTGGCCACGGCGATCAAGCGGAGCCGGCCGGAGAGCATCGTGGTCAGCTACCAGGGGGATGGCGATCTGTCCTCGATCGGAGCCGCCGAGATTCTGCACGCGGCCAATCGGGGCGAGAACATCACGGTGATCTTCGTCAACAACGCCATTTACAGCATGACCGGCGGACAGGTGGCGCCGACCACGCTGCTCGGCCAGAAGAGCGCGACCACCCCCAACGGGCGCAGCGCGGCCACGGAGGGTTATCCGCTGCACATCAGCGAATTGCTGGCCACGCTCGATGCCCCGGTCTATATCGAGCGCGTCGGTCTGGGAGACAACAAACAGATTGCGCAGGCGACGCGCGCCGTGCGCCGCGCGGTCGAAAACCAGATGAAGGGACTGGGCTTCTCGCTGGTCGAGATTCTCTCTCCCTGCCCGACGATCTTCAAGATGACGCCGGTCGAGGCGCAGCGCTGGGTGCGGGAGGTCATGGAAAAGACCTTTCCCCTGCGGGTGGTTCTCGATCGCACCGGAGAAAGGGAAGCGCGGCCGTTGCCGCCCGAAGCGCCGTCTCTTGAGCAGATTCCCGGGATTCTAGGCCTCGCGGGTGACGATCTGGCCGAAAACCATCCGCCGGGCTGGAACGACTCCGAGCCGGATCTGGACCTGCGCGTGCGGGTTGCGGGCTTTGGCGGGCAGGGCGTCCTGCTGTTGGGCGAAGTGCTGGCCGAGGCCGGCCTCGATGCCGGCATGGAGGTTTCCTGGCTGCCGTCTTACGGACCGGAGATGCGATCGGGGACCTCCAATTGCCATGTGCGCTTGTCCAGGGAGGCGATCGATTCGCCCATGGTCACCAATCCCAACGTGCTGGTGGCGATGAACGAGCCTTCGCTCAAGAAGTTCATCGAAGGCGTGCCCTCCGGCGGATGGATCCTTTATAACGGCGACGAGATGCCGGAGGATTGCCGGCGCGCGGATGTGCATGCGTTGGCGCATCCGTTCACCCACGCGGCCGACGATCTGGGTGATCCGCGCGCCATGAACATGGTGATGCTCGGTGCGCTGCTCGGCATCACCGGCGTGCTGCGCGAAGAGAATATCGATGCGGCGCTCAAGCGGCTGGTCAAGAGTCAGCGCTGGATTGATCTGGATCGGCGCGCTCTTGCGCGGGGCCGGGAACTGGCCCGCAAGCTGTGTCCCGAGGCGTGTCAGGAGGTTTGCCATGAAGGCTGATGCGGATCCGAATCTGACGGTGTATTTCGACGGCCGGTATCTGCCGCTGGCCGAGGCGCGCGTGGGCATCCTCACGCACGCTCTGCACTACGGAACAGGCGTCTTTGAGGGTATTCGCGCGCACTGGAACGAGGAACTGCAGGAGATGTTCCTCATGCGCCCGGTCGAGCACTACCAGCGCTGGAAGCAGAACTGCGGTATCTTGCGGATCGACATTCCGCTCTCGCCCGAGGAGTTGTCCGCCATCAGCACGGAGCTGATCCGCAGAAATGGCCTGCGGACGAATGTTTACATCCGGCCGATCGCCTATAAAAGCGCGGAGCGGGTGGGCGTGGCCTGCGACGATCAGGATGCCTTCGCGATTGTCGCGTTGCCCTTCGGAGATTACCTGCCCACGGGCCGGGGATTGCGGGCCGGCGTGAGTTCCTGGCGGCGCATCGACGACAACGCCATCCCGGCGCGGGCCAAGATCTGCGGCGCTTACGTCAACAGCGCGCTGGCCACGGACGAAGCCCGCCGCAATGGTTTCGACGAGGCTCTTCTGCTCAATGAGAGCGGCCACGTCACCGAAGGATCCACCTGCAACATCTTCATGGTGCGCAAGGGAAAGCTGATCACCCCGGCAGTGACCGAGAACGTGCTGGAAGGCATCACGCGCGACGCGGTCATGGAGTTGGTGCGCCGGGAACTCGGCCTGGAGATCGTGGAGCGGCCCATCGACCGCAGCGAGTTGTATGTTTGCGACGAGTTGTTCCTCACGGGAACCGCGGTGGGCATCTCTCCGGTCGTTGAAGTCGATCATCGTCCCGTGAAGGACGGCTTGATCGGCGCGGTCACACGCGAGATCGAACAGCTCTATTTCGACGCGACGCGCGGACATTTGCAGACGTACTCGAACTGGCTGATGCCGGTTTATCAGGCACGGAAGGAAGACAAGCAGAAACAGGGGGCTCCGGCGGTCTTGTCCGCCGGTTGAATGGTCGATCCTGTCGCCCGCGCCGGATGGCCCGCTGCGGCCCGGAGGAAACCGGAAACGAAGGTTTCCAGGCCGCGACACTCCAGCCGGCGCGAAGCCCGGGAGGCGCTTCCCTGCGCAAAATTCAGAGGGACATGGTTACCCGGTTTCTGCTCGAAGGAGGAAGGAAAGAGATGACCACAACAAAACGTGTGGACAACGCCTATGACGTAGCGCTGGAGAATTTCGATCGGGCAGCGGACGTTCTGGGGCTCAACAAGGACATTCGGGAAGTCATCAAGTACCCCGAGCGGATCCTGACCGTGTCCGTGCCGGTGCGCATGGAAGACGGAAGCATTCACCGCTTTGAAGGCCACCGCGTGCAGCATTCGACGGCACGCGGACCGGGCAAGGGCGGCATCCGTTTCCACCCCCAGGTGACGCTGGACGAAGTGAAGGCGCTGGCCACCTGGATGACCTGGAAGTGCGCTGTGATGAACATTCCCTTCGGCGGCGCCAAGGGCGGAGTCACCTGCGATCCCAAACACATGACGCCGGGTGAAATCGAGCGCATGACGCGCCGTTATACGGCCGGCATTCTTCCCATCATCGGGCCGGAACAGGATGTTCCCGCGCCCGATGTGTACACAAATTCACAGACCATGTCGTGGATCATGGACACCTACAGCATGACCAAGGGCTACCCGATCCCCGGCGTGGTGACCGGGAAACCGATCGCCCTGGGCGGATCGCTGGGACGCAACGACGCCACGGCGCGCGGCGTCTACTACACCATCGAGCAGGCCTGCGCCCATCTGAAGATCCAGATGAAGGACTCGATCGTCGTGGTGCAGGGCTTCGGCAACGCCGGCTCGTTTGCCGCCAGCCTGCTGCACGAGGCGGGGGCCAAAGTGGTCGCGGCCAGCGACTCGACCGGCTGCGTCTACAACAAGAACGGCCTGGACATTCCCGCGCTGATTCATCACAAGGAGTCCACCGGGCACGTGGCGGGTTTCAAGGCGAGCGAACCGATTACCGCGGCTGAGCTTCTGGCCCTGAAATGCGACATCCTGGTGCCGGCGGCATTGGAAAATTCCATCCACGCAGACAACGCCAAGGCCGTGCAGACGAAGATCATCGCCGAAGCGGCCAATGGACCGGTCACCCCGGCGGCGGACAGAATTCTCGAAGCCAAGGGCGTTTTCGTGATTCCCGACATTCTCTGCAACGCCGGCGGCGTGACCGTCTCGTACTTCGAGTGGGTGCAGGACGAGCAGCATCTGTTCTGGGACGCGCAGGATGTCTATAGCCGCCTGGAGCGCGTGATGAAGACTTCCTTCGCCGACGTGCTGAAGATCCATCTGGATCACAAGGTACCCATGCGCACCGCGGCCAATATGCTGGGCATCGGGCGCGTGGCAGAGGCCGTCAGGCTTCGCGGGGTCTATCCATAGCCCGCAGCGGCAAGAACAACCGGGTTCACCGGGATCGGGAATCCTCTCTTTGCGGCGCGTTGTTGGTTGCAACAGCGCGCCGTTTTTTTTAAGGGGAACCGGAACAGCCTGGAAGCGAACAAACGGCACATCGGCCCCAAGGCCGATGGCGTGCCGCTTCAGCAGGAAAGCCCGGCACGCAAATGAAATTTTGAACGGCCGAGATGGCGATTCGCATGTTTTTTCTGCTTTAATCGAGAAAGGACGCTCGATCTCAAACCATGAGTGGCAGCCCCCCCCCTCCGCATTGCAAGGATGGTGTGATTGCGCTTGATTGCCGCTCTTCTGCTACAAAGCATAGCTATTTGCTGCTGCGCCCAGCAGGTTGAGCTCCCCGACGCTCCTCAGCCCTCGCCCAGTCTCCTGGCTGCCGGAAATTCTTCGCCCGATTCCGGCGCATATTCTTCTCCCGCCGATCCTTTCGATTCCTTCCTTCCGGTCTTTGCCGCGGATACCGCGCAAGCCGGTCAGCCTGCTCAGAGCACAAGCCGCGGAGGCCTGCGTTCCCAGACCCGTTCCGATATTCCTCTCGACGCCAACGGCAAACCCATCCCCATCGAGCGCCGGCAGCCACGGCGCATTCTCGGCTTCATTCCCAATTTCCGCTCCGTCTCCGGCGGAGCCGTGGCTCATCCGCCCGGATGGAAATACAGCTTTACCGTTGCCACCCATCAGGCGACGGATTACTCCTCTTTCTTCTTTCTCGGTCTCACCTCCCTCATTGCCGAAGGAACCGGCGAGCACCCCGTGCTGGGCAAGGGCGTGGAAGGCTTTTACGCCTATACATGGCGCGGATTCATCGACAAGACCGATGGCACCTATCTCTCGGCATGGCTGTTGCCCAGCCTGCTCCACGAGGACACCCGTTATTATGCCCTCGGCGCTGGCCACAGTGTCACGGTCCGGGCTTTCTACGTGATCAGCCAGGAGGCCGTGGCGCGCAACTATGAAGGTCGCGATACGCCCAATATTGCCGGGCTCGGCGGCAAGGTCCTCACCCAGGTATTTTCCCGGTACTACTACCCGCCCGGCACGACCAGTTTCAGCGACCTCGCCACCAAGTTCAGTTACTCCGTCATGCGCGATGTGGGTAATTCCGCCATTCGCGAGTTCTATCCCGACATTGCCGCGTACTACCTGCGCAGACATCGCAAAAAGGCAGCCAGACGCGCCGCGCAGAAGGCGGCTTCCACGCCCTCGAGCGGTTCTCCACTTCACGTGGAGTCACCGTAGATGCGCAAGGTGGTTTTTTCTTGAGGGAAAAGCCGCTTGAGGTCTGCGGTTCCCCTCTGCACCAACGGGAGAACCGCTTTCGACGCCGGCGCGGTGCGCCGCGTGATTGGGCCGCGAATCCGGTCGTCCGCGCTGGCCGCGCGTTTTCATTTTTTTCCCCTGGATGTGAACCTGCTCAGGATAAACTCCTGCACAACGTCGGAAGTCATGCGCTCGGCCGTGCTGATCAGCACGGCTGAGAATACCAGCCCCGCGCCGCGATTCGACTCCGGATAGTAGGTGTCGGAGAGCGCTGCCGAGGCCAGGTCACCGCCCATCGACGAGTAGTTCGGCCCCCACTTCCCGTTGTCGTCCCTGCAGATGAAGGGGCTGGCCAGGGCGTGGCCCAGCCGCGAGCGCTTCGATCCCGTACCCTGATAAAAGTAGCGCGGATCCTCGTGCAGAAGCGAAGGCAGGATGGCGCCGCCGATCAGGATGTCGGTAAAACCGTCCGCTGCGACGGTGCCGAAGCGCTGCCCGTAACCCTTTGCTCCCTCCACGTAATTGGGTGTGTCGGCTGCCTGGTAGATTCCGGCCATAACTCCGACGCCTCCGATGGTCACCGGATCGATGGAAACCCGCAGAGCCAGTTTGAATTTCAGCTTTGCGGTCATCGGCGCCGGGTTGTGCTCATAGACCACGTAAAAATTCGGAATGATGCCGAAAACCCGCTGCTGTTCCTCAATCTTGACCTGTTCGGTGGCGATCTGCTCGGTGGAGGCGGTCACCGTCACCGAGGTGGTTGCCCCTTCGATCTGCAGCTGGATGCCCGTCAGGGAGACAAATTGCCCGGGCTGGAGGGTAACGGCGGAAGAACTCCAGTGGATAAACCCGGGGGCGCTGATGGTGACCTGATAGGGGATGGCCGGCTGCAGATGGTCGAATTCGAAGAACCCGTTGTCGTTGGCCACCACCGTGCGGCGTTTTCCCGAGACGGGATCTTCAAGAATGGCCGTCGCGCCGGGAAGCACGTCTCCATACTGGTCGAATACGGTTCCGCTGATGCTTCCTGCCCGCGGCGCAGGAGCAGCGATGGGTTGCCCGTCCCCGTCCTGCTGCTGATTCTCGCCGGCCGGTTTCCCCAACGGAGCCTTGAGGGTGGAATTCTCCCGTGCAGCCGGAGCTGAATTGGCGGCCGACTTTTGTCCGTCCGGGCCGGAAACGCCGATGGCGACCGGCGATGAAGCGGCTTCAGACGGCTCGACGACGGCTGCCCTGGGCGCAGGGCCGGCCGGCTGTGCGGAAAGTCGCGGGGATGAGGCCAGCAGGCCGAAACCGGACGCGAGCGCTGCGGAAAAAAGAAAACCACTTAAACGCATTCATTCACCGATCATCAAGTCAGCGCCCGCCCGTCGGGTCCGTCGCAAAAGAAAAGCGAATCGGGCCAGGAGGACTTTATCCAGGATCATGCACCCCGGTTCGCGTTTTCTTGAACCGCACCCTGCAGGGCAGCTTCCCATCGTGCAGAAATGGCTTCAACCGTTGGATGCGCCATGCCACTCCGTGGCTGCAAGGAATCCCCCGTGCCGGGACTTGAACGACTGTCTGCCTAAAACGAATTGACCATCGAATTCTGCCGGAGGGCCCGCAGGAAACGGCCTCAGCATTCACCAAAAGATTGCCGAAATGGCGCCCGCCGGCCGGCGCGTTGGCGATTTCCGTCACGGGTCAGAAACTTCTGCGCGAATTCTACATTTCCTTCACACCTTCCACAAAGGCTTTCAGCTTGCGGCTGCGGCTCGGATGGCGCAGCTTGCGCAGAGCCTTGGCTTCGATCTGGCGGATGCGCTCGCGCGTCACCTGGAAGCTCTGGCCAACCTCTTCCAGGGTGTGCTCGGAGCCGTCCTCCAGGCCGAAGCGCATTTTGATGACCCGCTCCTCGCGCGGGGTGAGCGTGCGCAGCACCTGCGAGGTGTACTCCTTCAGGTTGACGCTGATCACCGCCTCGGAGGGCGAAACCGCCTGCCGGTCTTCGATAAAGTCGCCCAGATGCGAGTCTTCCTCTTCGCCGATCGGCGTTTCGAGCGAGATCGGCTCCTGCGCAATCTTGAGCACCTTGCGCACCTTGGCCACGGGAATGTCCATGCGCCGGGCGATCTCCTCGCTCGACGGCTCCCGGCCCAGTTCCTGCACCAACTGGCGGCTGGAACGGATCAGCTTGTTGATGGTCTCGATCATGTGCACCGGGATGCGGATCGTCCGCGCCTGGTCGGCGATGGCCCGGGTGATGGCCTGGCGTATCCACCATGTGGCATAGGTCGAGAACTTGTAGCCGCGGCGGTATTCGAACTTGTCCACCGCCTTCATCAGGCCGATGTTGCCCTCTTGGATCAGGTCGAGGAATTGCAATCCGCGGTTGGTGTACTTCTTGGCGATGGAGACCACCAGGCGCAGGTTGGCTTCGATCAGCTCCCGCTTGGCCTGCTCGGCGTCCATGTCGCCCTGGATCATCTCCCGCTGGGTGCGTTTCAGCTCGGCGGTTTGCACGCCCGCCTCGGCCTCGATTTTCTCGAGGTCCGCCTTGCAGTTTTTTTGCTGGCGCCGGTACTCCTTCTTCAGATCCTCGCTCTTGCTGGCCTCGTGCTTCTGCTCGAGCGAGCGAATCTGCCGCTCGAGGGTGCGCAGCGTGTCCACGGTCTTGTTGACCTTGTCCAGCAGTCGCTTGCGTTCAAGCGGCGTATACTTCAGCTCGCGCACGATCCGCGAGATATAGACCTTTTCACGCGCAATCAGCCAGCGGCTGTGGCGCGCCGCAGAAGCCTTCGCTTTGGCGGTGCCGGAGGTGGCCAGTTTTTCTTCGAGCTTGGCAATGTTCTTCTGATGCTTGACCAGGGCGTCGATGCGGACCACGGTTGCCTTCACGCGCGCCTGCACCACATCCTCGGTGAGTTCTTCCTCGTCGAAGACCACCACTTCCTTGATGTTGCGCACCCCGCGCCTCAGGTCCTCGCCGAGCGCCGCCACCTCGCGGATCACAATCGGCGAGCGGGAGATGGCCTTCAGCACACGCATCTGGCCGCGCTCGATCCGCTTGGCGATCTCCACCTCGCCCTCGCGCGTCAACAGCGGTACCGTGCCCATCTCGCGCAGATACATGCGCACCGGATCGCTGGTTTTTTCCAGCGTTCCCGGCGTCAGGTCCAGCTCGACATCTTCGCCTTCTTCCAGAAAATCCTTGTCAACCCCGAACTTGGGCTCGTCCAGCAGGTCGATGCCCTGGGTGCCGATGGTGGTGATCAGGTCGTCCAGATCCTCGGGCGAAGAGCCCATCTCATCCGGCAACATGTCGTTCACGTCGCCGTAGGTCAGATAGCCCTTTTCCTTGCCGGTTTCGATCAGGGAGTCAATGTTGCGCTCGTGCTCGTGTTCGTGTTCAAACTTGTCGTCAATCGCCAAGATTTTCCTACTCTCTTGCGCCGGCCAGATTCGGCGGCGTCTCGCGCGCCAGTGCGGAGCCGGGCCCGGTGTGAAACACAGACCTGCAGCCACCCGCAGAAAAAAAGCGGATTCAGAAAATGATTCGGAACAGGATGACAAGCGCTTCAGGTTTCACCTGGGTCGCCCGCGAGCCGCGGCTCATGGTTGGGGCAAAGGGGCGCGTATCCTCACATAGATCAACAGATTACCATACCAGCCCCGATTTCCCAAGAAAAAATGGGGGAATCTGAACTCACCTCGCGCCCGTTCCGGCACCGTTCCTGCGGCTGAGCGGCGCATGCCACCCCTTTCCGCTCCCGCTCCTATAAAATTAGACGCCCGGAAATCCGATTGGACGCAGATTCATCCGCGCTGGTTCTGAAGCCCGTCACGGCTCCGGAGGCCGCTGGCTTTGCAACTGCCGCAGCGCGCGGTCCCATTCCAGCTTCTGCTGTGTCAACAGGGCCAGTTCGGCGGAATCGCCGCGCTGTTCAGCCGCGGCGATTCCTGCCCGCAGATCGCGCAACCGGCGTCCAATCTCCCGCTCCTGAATCTCATCGAGAGCGCTCCGCACCTCGTCTTGCCCGGGCGGCCGGGTCTCGCCGAGCAGCGCCTCGGCCAGCAACGCCCGCTGTCCCTCGTCCTCCACCACTTCCATCGGGTCGCGGGCCTGCCGCGCGGCCAGCAGTTGCAAGGCCGCAAAGCTGCCAAGATGTTCAAACCAGGCAGGCTGAGCGGCCAGCGCCTGGCAGGCCAGATCGCGCGCGCCGGCAAACTCCGGATCGTCGATCGCCAGCGCCCGCAGCAGGACTCGCTCGACTTCGCTCAGCGCGGTGGTCCGCGCCTCGACGCGTTCCCGCCGTTTGAGCGCCGCCTGGCGCAGTTCTTCCCGCAGAACCGCCGAGTCGATGCCCAGCTTTTGCGCGGCGTCCATGGCGAAATGATCGCGCGCCAGCCTTTCGGGCATCCGCCGGATGTGAGGCAGGAGGAAGTTCATGGCCTTCACCTTCTGCTCGGCGCTGGCTCCCGGGAAGGCCGTCCGCGCCCGTTCGATCAGGTAATCGGACTGGCGGCGCGCCCCACGCACTGCCGCCCTATAAGCCTCGACGCCGCGCTCGCGGATGAAGCGGTCCGGATCGAGTCCGTCGTCGAGGGTGACGATCTTGATGTTGAAACCTTCCTCTGTCAGCAGGGCAATCGACTTCTCCGCCGCGTTCGCCCCGGCCGCGTCCGGATCGAAATTGACGACCACGTTCTGCGTGTGCCGCTTGAGAATCTGCACCTGCTGCTCGGTAAAAGCCGTTCCGCTGGTCGCGATCACGTTCTGGATTCCGCGCAAAAAGACGGAGATGCAGTCCATCTGGCCCTCGACGAGCAGGGCAAACTCAAGCTGGCGGATGGCGGCGCGCGCCTTGTCCAGATTGAAAAGAACCAGGCTCTTCGAGTAGAGCGGCGTCTCCGGCGAGTTGATGTATTTGGCCCCGGCCTTTTCGCCCGTTTCGAGGGTACGCGCCGTGAAGGCGATCACCCGCCCGCTCTCGTTGCAGATGGAAAAAGTCACGCGCTTGCGGAAGCGGTCGTAGAGCGGGCCTTGCGAGCCGTCCCCCTGCTCCTTGGAGCTAAAAAGGCCGCTGGCGCGCAGCGTTTCCTCATCGGCCATCGCGCGCAGCCGGTCGCGCAGGGCGTTGAAGCTGTCGGGGGCGTAACCGATGCGGAACGTCTTGATTCCTTCCGGCGTCAGCCCACGGCCGGCCAGGTATTCGCGCGCCATGGCGCCTTCCGGCGAACGTAGCTGCTCTTCAAACCATGTGGCCGCGGTCTCGTGCAACTCGAACAGCCTGGCCCGCAGCCGCGCTCCGGCGGCCTCTTCCGGCGAGGAAAACTCCCGCTTGGGCAGCGGAATGCCGCACTTCTGCGCCACAATCCGGACCGCTTCGGGAAATCCCACGTTTTCGATCTTCGCCACGAAGGAAAACACGTCGCCCGAGGCCTGGCAGCCGAAGCAGTGGTAGAACTGGCGCACCGCGTGAACCGAAAACGAGGGCGATTTTTCCTTGTGGAAAGGGCACAGACCGGTGTAGTTCTGCGCGCCGGATTTGCGCAGCCGGATATAGCCCTCGATCACCTTGACGATGTCGGCCTGCTGTTTGACGGTCTGGGCAAAGTCGCTCACGGAACAGTCTCTTCTGAGGATAAGCCACCTGGGTTCCCGGGCGCCGAAAAGCCCCGCCCGGGCGCGGCTGGGCACCATCCCCGGAACCGCGCCGCAGTCCGGGCTGCCGCAATCGTTCCCCGCTGCGGAATAATGGGAGAATGCGCAAAATCGAAAAGGACGTTGTCGGAATCGATTTCGGAACCACCAACAGCTCGGTGGCGCTTGTCGACGGGGACGGGGGCGTGCGGCTGGCCTCGTTTTCGTTTCTCGGCGCTCAGACGCCGTCCTTTCGCTCGGTTCTTTACTTCGAGCAGCACCGCTCTCCGGCCGGAGCAAGGCGAACTCACGCGCTCACCGGCCCGGCCGCCATCGAACGCTACCTGGAATCCGAAGAAAAGGGTCGTCTCGTCCAGTCGCTCAAGTCGCATCTGGCCAGCCGCACGCTGACCGGAACGGAGATCTTTGGCCGCCGCTACAAGCTCGAAGACATCATCTCCCGCCTGCTCGGCGACCTGCGCAAGCAGGCCGAGCGGCAGTTCGAGCGGCCCATTCGCCGCGCCCTCGTCGGTCGTCCCGTGCGGTTTGTCGGCGCGGAGACCGAGGAGGACAACGAGTTCGCCCTGGCGCGGCTGCGCGAGGCCTTTTCCCTGGCCGGTTTTGAGCGGGTGGACTTCGAATTCGAACCGCTCGCCGCCGCCTGCGCCTACGAGTCCACTCTCGATCACGATGAGCTGATCCTGATCGGCGACTTCGGCGGCGGCACCAGCGATTTTTCCCTGCTGAGGGTCGGCCCCGGGGTGCGCCGCCGCGGCCGCGCGCCCCGGGATCTGCTCGGCACCCGCGGCGTCGGCCTGGCAGGCGACGCCTTCGACGCGCGCATCGTGCGCAAACTCGTCTCGCCCGCCCTTGGCCTGCACTCCGAGGCGCGCTCGCTCGACAAGCTGCTGCCGGCCGTGCCGGCGTGGATCTACTCGAACCTGGAGCGCTGGCACTATCTCTCCTTCCTGCGCACCAACAACGTGCGGGAGATTCTGAAAAGCGCGCGCGTCCGGGCGCTGGAGCCGGAAAAAATCGAGGCTCTGATCGCCATCATCGAAGAAGATCTTGGCTATCAGCTTCATCAGGCCGTGCAGCAGACCAAGTTCGAGCTTTCGCGCAGCCACGCGGCCGAATTCCGCTTCCGCGACGGCCCGCACCAGGTGAGCAGCATCGACCTGCGCATCCCCATCACCCGCGCCGATTTTGAAACCTGGATTGCCGACGATCTCGCCTCCATCGCAGACGCCGTCGACGGGCTGCTGGCGGCCTCCGGCGTTCCGACGCGCCAGGTCGACCGCATCTTCCTGACCGGAGGCAGTTCCCTGGTGCCCGCCGTGCGCCGCATCTTCGTTTCCCGCTTCGGCCAAGAGCGCATTCGCTCCGGCAACGAGTTCACTTCGGTCGCGCACGGGCTGGCCCTGCGCGCCGCCGAACGGGAAGCTGGCGTTTCTCGGACCAGGCCGGATCCTTGAACCGGTCCGCAGGAAAACTCCGGATCGCCGTTTTGCCTTCCGGCCCACGGGCGAACCAGGAGATTGCTTTGCTCGGCCAGTGCACGGGGAAAATACATGTTGCAACGAATATCCCCCCCGCGCATCCAATTCTTCCGTAAGGCAGAGGAGGTCCATCATGTCGCTTCGTCCCGTCCGGGAGATCGATTCCGCCCAGCCCACCATCGAGGGCGCCGGTGTCCGGCTCCGGCGCGCCTTTGGTTTCGGAAAAACCGCCGAGTTCGATCCGTTTCTGCTGCTCGACGATTTCCGCAGTGACAATCCCGCCGACTACCGGGCCGGCTTTCCCTGGCACCCCCACCGGGGCATCGAGACCATCACCTATGTGCTCGCCGGCGAGGTGGCGCACGGCGACAGCCTGGGCAACAAGGGCCGCATGCGGGCGGGCGATGTGCAGTGGATGACGGCCGGCAGCGGCATCCTGCACCAGGAGATGCCCTCGGGCGACGCGCGAGGGCGCATGCACGGCTTTCAGCTCTGGGCCAACCTGCCCGCCGCGCTCAAGATGACCGCTCCGCGTTACCAGGACATCCCGGGGAGCGCGATTCCCGAGGTGACCGAGGACGACGGCGCACGCGCGCGGATTGTCTGCGGCGAGTTCTGGGGCCAAAGAGGACCGGTCGAAGGTGTGGCCACCGAATCCAGGCTCGACGCACGCTATGTGGACCTGAGCATTCCGCCCGGCCTCCGCAAGCGGATTCGCATCGAGATCACGCGCCACGCCTTCGCTTACGTTTTTGCGGGCGCGGGCAGCTTTCGCGACGCCTCGACACCGCGCGCCGTGCTGACCGAGTCGTCCGTCGACCCTGCGGCGGCTCCCGTTTACGACGCTCGCAACCACTCGCTGGTGCTCTTCGACCGCGGCGATGAGATTGTGGTCGAGGCCGGTCCCGAGGGCATTCGCTTTCTGCTGGTTTCCGGTCAGCCGCTGGAAGAACCCGTGGCCTGGCGCGGCCCCATCGTGATGAATACCCCGGACGAGTTGCGCCAGGCCGTCCGCGAGCTGGATAACGGGACGTTCATCCGCCACGGTTGAGCGCCGGCAGCCAGGCAAGGAACCACGGCGAAGGGTTCGGCGCAAGTCGAACCCCTTTGCTGTTTTTCGCTTCACACGCGGGCGAAGTAGGATGAATTTCAAAGGGGAAATTCCGATTCTTCGAGCCTGCAAAAAAGACGGGACGATTCGGGGAGTGGATCGGAGCGCGGCGAGCCCGCCGCTCCGCGCCTCCTCGACCTGGCGCCTGCGCACCCGCACCCTGGATCTGGGGCGGCGCACGCTGGTGATGGGCATTGTCAACGTGACGCCGGACTCGTTCAGCGATGGCGGCCTTTATTTTTCCCCTGAAGCGGCTGTCGCTCACGCCTTCCAGTTGCTGGATGACGGGGCGGATCTTCTCGACCTGGGTGCGGAGAGCACCCGCCCGGGGGCGCGCGCGGGGGATGCGGCAGCCCCGGCGCGACAGACCCCGGCCGTCAGCGCGGACGAGGAGCAGACGCGATTGCTTCCCGTGATTGAGGGGATTCTCCGGCAAAGGCCGGATGCAATTCTTTCCGTGGACACGTACAAAGCGGCGACAGCGCGGGCGGCGCTGGCGGCGGGCGCGGAGATCGTCAACGACGTCAGCGGCTTTGGGTGGGATCCGGCTCTGCCCGCGGTCTGCGCCGAGGCCGGTTGCGGCGTCGTCCTGATGCACACCCGCGGCCGGCCCGACCAGTGGCGCCTGCAGCCGCCGCTCGCTCCCGATGCTCTGCTGGTGGCCGTGCGCGCGGGCTTGGCCGCCAGCCTGCGGATGGCCGCGAAGGCCGCGATCTCTCCCGATTCCATCGTTCTCGATCCAGGCTATGGCTTTGGCAAGCGTTTTGAGGAAAACTACGCGCTGCTGGCCCGCCAGGAGCAACTTTTGGCGTTGGGCCGGCCGCTGCTGGCCGGGCTCAGCCGCAAGTCCTTTCTTGCCCGTACGCTGGCGCCGTTTCATGGCGGCGCCGACGCCCCTGTCGCCGCCCGCGAAACGGCCAGCGTGGCGGCGCTGGTTGCGGCCATCCTCCACGGCGCTTCCCTGGTGCGCGTCCATGCCGTGCGTCCGGCCGTCGAGGCGGCCCGCATCGCCGACGCCATTGTCTGCGCCGGATAGCCCGATTCTGCCGGAAAGCGCTCAGGGTTTATCATCATAGACGGTGCGCGCCAGAGCGGCCGCGCCTTCGTTTTGCACTCCGGCTTTTGCGCGGCGGTTTGCGCTCGCGTCCTGAAAAAAAGACGCCGGGGTGTGGTTTCTTCTTCAAACAAAAGGGTTCATGGAACGGAACGAGATGCGGGCAAAGTCGGCTGTAGTGCTGGGCGCCCAGTGGGGCGACGAAGGCAAGGGCAAGATCGTGGATGTGTTGAGCGACGGGTTCACCGCCGTGGCCCGTTACGCCGGCGGACATAACGCCGGCCACACGGTGATCATTGGCGGCCAGCGGTTTGTGCTGCAGTTGGTTCCCTGCGGTGTGCTGCGCGCCGGCTGCCAAGGGGTCATCGGCAATGGCGTGGTGCTGGACCCGGTGGCGCTGCTGAAGGAGGTGGCCAAGCTGCGCGCGCTGGGTGTGGCCGTCGACGAGCGGCTTTCGATCTCCAAACGGGCGCAGGTGATTCTGCCCTACCACCGGATGATTGAGCTGGCCGCTGAAAGCGCGCCGGGGCGGAAGAAGATCGGGACCACCAGCCGCGGCATCGGGCCTGCCTATGAGGACAAGATGGCGCGCAGCGGCCTGCGGGTCGTGGACCTGCTCCGGCCGGAACTTCTGAAAACGCACATCGAGGCGGCTTGCGCCGAGAAAAACGCCATTGCCCGCGCGCTGTTCAATGCCAGCCCGCTCGATCCGGCGAAGATGTACGACGAATACGCGGCGGCGGCTGAGCAGGTGCGACCGTTCGTTGCCGACACGGGCCGGCTGCTGAACGGAATCCTGGCCGAAGGCGGCAGCGTCATGTTCGAGGGAGCGCAGGGCACTCTGCTCGACATCGACCACGGAACCTACCCCTTCGTGACCTCGTCTTCGGCCACGGCCGGTGGCGCGGCCACGGGAACCGGGGTGGGGCCGACGGCCATCGGCACGGTGATCTCGGTCACCAAGGCTTATGTGACGCGGGTCGGCGAAGGACCGTTTCCCACCGAGATTCATGATTCGGCAGGCGACCATCTGCGGACCCGCGGCAACGAGTTCGGAGCCGTCACCGGGCGTCCGCGCCGCTGCGGCTGGCAGGACATTCCCCTGCTGCGGTACTCAAACCAGGTGAACGGCTGCGAGTGGCTGGTGGTGACCAAGCTGGATGTGCTTGACGATCTGGACGAGATTCCCGTCTGCGTAGCCTACGAGATTGACGGCCGGATCAGCGACGAGATCCCCGCCGACGTGCTGGGTCTGGAGCAGGTCAAGCCGGTCTATGTGCAGTTGAAAGGCTGGCGCGCTTCCACCGAAGGGATCACCGAATTTGACAAGCTGCCCCCGGCGGCACAAGATTATCTGCGCTTTCTCGAACGGGAATGCGGAGCCCGGATTGGAATGGTTTCAACCGGCCCGGACAGAGAGCAGACGATGTTGCTGCCGGAGTTCGCCGCGGCGCTCAGGAGTCTGCACGCTTGAAAGGTTGAGTTCAGCCCCCGGAGAATCGATGCCGGGGAGCGAAAGGATATTGTTCAGATGATCAGTTTTGTCGTCCGTTTGAAGTTTGCCCCGGAAGATCGCGCCGAAATCTCTGAAACGTTGCGTCTTTTGGCCCTTGCCTCGCGTCAGGAACCGGGATGCGTCAGCTATGTTCCCCACCAGTTGCAGGACGACCCCGACACGTTCCTGATCTACGAGCAGTACCGCGACGAAAAAGCTCTTGACGAGCACCGCTCGTCGGAGCATTTCAAAACACACGCGATCGGTGGGTTTTACCAGAAGATGCAGGAGCGCAGCCTGGAAAATCTGCTGGCTCTCGTCTGAGTGTTCTCCGGCGTCCAACCGCCGGGGATTCCCGCATGAACAGCAGCGGTTTTCATGAAGGATTGATATGGGGTTCACCGAAATCCGTTGACCGGCCCGGTTTTCTGCGCCTACCATGCAACTTGATGAAGCTGGGAGCCACGACCCGTCAACGCAAATTCTCTCCGGGCCGGCAAAAAGCGGTTCGGTCGTCTTTCTTTCTTGCGGCTGTTCTGTTGTTTGTTTTCGCGCCGGCCGCTCCGGCCCAGCAGCGCGGCATGCGCCGTGCTCAGAAGCACGAAGCCCGTCATGAGATCGTCCAGGCGGAAAATCAGTGGCATCAGGCCATGCTCAAAGCCAACGCCGATGCCATGAGTCCCCTGCTGTCCTCCGACTCCGTGGCCATCACCCCCGATGGCGCATTGCTTTCGAGGGATCAAATCCTGGCCAGCTTGGGCGGCGGCGCCATTCATCTGACGGCTCTGCGGGTCTTTGACCGCAAGGTGCGCCTTTATGGCAAGACCGCGCTGGTGACCTCGCGGGCCGAGGTGACTGGGACAAGTACAGGAGAGGACATCTCCGGGAACTATCGTTATACCTGCGTCTACGTGCGGGATACGCAGGGAGGCTGGAAGATTGTGAGCTTTGAGGCCAGCCGGATTCGCGAGCATGGCGGGCACAGGTAGAACAGTCTCAGAATCCGTTTGATCCCTGCGCGCAGAGAAAAATGAGTTTTCCGGGCAAAACTGCCTTTGAGGCACAGCTCCTGCCCGGAGATTTCCGGGCTGCCTCTCGGCCGCGTTTCCCAGCGCACCACCTCCCCGTTGAGGACCCTGCGCCGTTCCGAATGGGAAGATTCCCCTTAAAATAGATGGATGCCCGAGCTGCCCGAGGTGGAGACCATCGCCCGCGGAGTCCATCAGCGGTTGCATGGCGACCGCATCGTCGAGGTGTGGTTTGACAGTTGCCGGGAACCGTTCAAGACGCCTCCGGCACAGCAGGCCCGGGGACTCGAAGGCCGCGTGATTCTCGCCGTTCGCCGGGAAGGGAAACACATTGTCTGCGAACTTGGCCCCGCAGAAGGCACATCCTGGAATTTCGCAGACCGCCCGCCAGGGACCGCGGGAGGCGGAGAACCGGCCGCCCAGTGGATCGTTCACCTGGGCATGACCGGCCGGTTATTGGTCACCACTCCCGAAGGCCCTCTCGCGCCTCATACCCATGCCCGGATTCTCCTGGCGAGCGGCCGTGAGCTGCGCTTCGTCGATCCTCGCCGTTTCGGGCGGCTGGAGTTTCGCGACCTGAACCGGAGCCTGGCTTTCCGCCCGTCTGGAGCCGACCCGCTCACGATCTCCAAAGAAGGATTCGCGGCGCTTTTTCGGGGCAGGAAGCTCGCCATCAAGGCGGCTCTTCTCAACCAGAGTCTGCTTTCCGGCGTGGGCAACATCTATGCCGATGAGAGTCTGTTCCACGCCGGCATCCGGCCGCGCCGCCGTGCCGGGCGCCTCAGCCGCGTGGAACTGGAGCGGTTGCGGCGTTCCCTTTGCAAAGTGCTCGATCATGCCATCCGCCTGGGTGGTTCTTCGGTCTCCGATTATGTGGATGCCGACGGAGTGCGCGGATTTTTCCAGTTGGAACACTGCGTCTATCAGCGTACGGGCCTTCCCTGCCGGCGCTGCCAGACGCCTATCCGGCGGCTCATCCTGGCTGGCAGGGGAACACACTACTGTCCGCAGTGCCAGCAGTAGCGCGCTTGCTATGATTTTTGGAAGTGTTGTGTGGAAAAATTCCCGGAATCTGGAGTTTTTTCAGCCGCAATTTGCTGAACGCATTGAAAGATAAGCCACTTCGAGAATGGCAACGCGATTGCTGAATGATAAGTGCCAGTGATGTAACGGCGGCCGGAAAAACCTTCGGCCGACCGGAAGAATGGACTCCCGGTTCAATCCACCGCCAATGAGCGGCTCCGAGAAGAGATAAACGTCGGGAAGTCTCAAACACACAGGAGCGAGAGTCTCGTTTCTGTGGAATTGCGGAGGCCAGTGACTGGTGCGGAAGATTGAAACGCCACCCGGTTGGGGGTGGCGTTTTCTGTGCCGGGCGGTTCTGTCTGTTTGCCGGCGGAAAGCGACGCTCCGCCGCAGTCCACAAGCCTTCCGATGTTCCTCTCCGCTGCCGCGCGCAGTCGATGGAGCGGGTGCGTTGACCTGCGGGAGGTTTTTCCGTAAACTAGTGAATTACGGGGGTGCGGTTCAGTTCGCATTCTTCCCGCCGCATCAATCTCCCTGAAAATCAGGGCACAGGATCAAGGAAAACGAATGGCAAACCATGTATCGTCGTTGAAGCGCGCCCGCCAGACTGAAACCCGTACCGCGGTGAACCGCGCCAACCGCAGCCGGATGCGCAGCAGCCTGCGGGCCTTGCGCGAAGCGCTGGTCAAGGGAGACGTGAAAGCCGCCCAGGAGCAGTATTGCAAGACTGCCTCCACCCTCGACAAGAGCGTGCAGAAGGGCGTTCTCCACGACAACACTGCCTCCCGTTACAAAAGCCGTCTGAACGCCAGGCTGAAGGCCATGGTTCTGGCCAAGGCCTAGCGGCACGGACGGAGAGGGATCAGAACAAAAGCAGCCGGGATTTTTCCCGGCTGCTTATTTTTTTGTGGTGCGGAGGCGGTCAGCGAGGGCGGATCTCCCAGGAACAGAGCCTGTACAGGGCATGAGAAAGAGTCTCGATTCCGAAACACTACTGAGCGACCGCAGATACTCGCCTTCAGATTCTGAATTTATACCGCTTGGATTACGGCCAAGAAAATCCTTGTCAGCTTTAGCCTTTCGCTGTGGTAAACCGAACGGACGACCTAGGCAATTCGGCGGGGAACAGGATTGCTCCATGAGAAAGCCGTAGGCCTAATGGTTGCTGGCCCATCACCAGATCCAGCAACCGAGTGAAGACAAAAGCGAGGTGGAAAATTAAGCTTTGATCCTTACTCCGCCAGATGCCTTTGCACGCATTACTTCTCGGATTCAATCCCGGCAACGACTCTTCCCGAGACTCCTACGTTTTCCGCACGGAGGATCTTTACCAGTTGCTCCTGGGAGTTTTTCTGATTCGCGGAGAGGGTGGCCAAGACATCAAGGATCGCCTTCTGATCGCTGCGAACCGCTTTCAGTTCCGCTAAAACTTCTTGTTCTGACATAGTTTCTCCTTTTCGCTTGTTGCGCTTCGGCTAACTTCAGGTGAGCGAGATCGACAGCAGCTCGACAGACTTCCGCGCACGTGATCCCACCTACTCTTAATCTACGTTCATCATCGTCTTGACTCGAAGGCTTTGTCTGTCTTGTTTTGCTCAGCCATAAAATATTCGCTCTGTTCCGCTTCCTGGCCAAATGCGCGTTGCCGAAAGGCCGCCAACCATCCATGACCTACGGATTTGATGGCATATTCGAACTACGGCCCGGGGTGCGTTTGAGCTTTCCATCGCGGATTCCCATTGCAGAGTGGAACAATTCTTCCATCGAGATGCGCAAAAACAGTCACATTCATCCAATTAAAACTCGCTCATCAAATTCCAGTTGCGATGTATGTATAAGATAAAAAAGAATGAATGATTGATTGGGAAACCTCGTGAGACTGGCGCTCAACATGCTTCAATCCCGAATACCAGTCGCTGTGTCAGCAGCTGGACCACGAGGTGTCAACGATGTGCAGAAAGCTGCTTTTCTCTGTTGTGTGCGCGTTTTTCATGGCCGCTAGCGGACTGGCGAAGGCGGACTCTCTGTATTACCTCAATCAGGATGGCTGCTCAGGAAATTGTGCCATGCCGAGTTCCGGTTATTACGGAACCGTCGATCTGGCGCAGTCAGGCAGCAATGTGAACGTGACCGTGCAGCTCTATGTCGGTTCAAATTCCTCCGCTCCGGAGATCGAATTTATCCAGACGGGCTCACATCAGACGTTCGCATTTTACAATCCATCCGTGACTTCCACCTCTCAGATAACCAACGTCGCTTTTTCCCCTACGGCTAGCGATAGTCTCTCCGCGAATGTTACCCAGTCCGGATTTGGCAGTTTCTCGATTGGGATCAATTGCACGTCATGCGGAAAAGGGAGCAGCAACTACCCCAATGATCCGACCGAGCTCACGTTCACGGTGGACAATGTGAGTCTTTCCAGCTTTGGCGCGAACAGCAAGGGAACGGCATTCACCGCTGACGTTTACGATAGTCTCAGCAGCAATACCGGGCCCATTGGGGCGGGTGTCCCCAGCACGCCTGAGGTGCCCGAGCCGTCCTCTCTGCTTTTGCTGGGCACCGGTCTGGCAGCGCTTTTGGGTGGGCTGAATTTCAAGTTTTTGAGACAACTTTGATCATTTTCGGTGGAGCGCGATTTCGAGCGTCCGCAGGAGCTTCCTGCAAGGGGCAGGAGGAAGACAGACCCCGGTATGGGTCACTTTTGTCCAAGACAGCATTTTTCAGGAGTGAGTCAGGCGTAGAGGACAGGCTGCATCGCTCTGTCAGGTAGGGTTTGAGAGAACTTCACCTGCGGAGAGGACGCAGCCTTATCCATATATCGAGGATGACTCTCCCGAGTCTTGAAAATGATTTTCCGCGCCGGCTTCGGAGGGCATGGATCCAACTTCATCGTCCTGCTGCGCCAGCAACTGGCAGAGGAGGAATCGCGTCGCGGCTGCCTCGCGGAAGAAGTCCGCAATCAGCTTTCTCTGGCCGCGCGGTCTTCGAGGCACCTTCTGCACTATCTTGAGAGTATGGATGCGCCAGAGACAACAATCGGCTTGCATTCCGACACCATCGCCGCAGTTTCCACGCCACCCGGACGCGGCGGGATCGGGATCGTGCGCCTGAGCGGGCCGGAAGCCGTCTCCATCGCCGTGCAGCTGGTCCGTCTGCGCCAGCCGCTTGAACATGCGCGGGCGCGGCTGGCCGAGGTGCTGGACGAGGACTCCGGCGCGATGGCAGGCTGCGCCGGGCCGCCTCCGATCGATCAGGCGATGGTCACTTTTTTCCGTGCTCCGCGCTCCTATACCTCCGAGGATCTCGTCGAGATTGCAACCCACGGCGCGCCGGTGGTGCTGGATCTGCTGCTTGGCAGGGCGCTTGCTCTGGGTGCGCGGCTGGCCCGGCCGGGCGAGTTCACCGAGCGCGCGTTTTTGGCCGGGAGGCTGGACCTGACTCAGGCCGAGGCGGTACGCGACTTGATTGAGGCGCAGACTCTCACCCAGGCGCGGCAGGCCGCCAGCCAGATGGGTGGCGCGTTGAGCCGGCGCGTCGAACCGGTGAAGCTGGCACTGGTCGAGCTAATCGCGCTGCTCGAGGCCGGGATTGACTTCGCCGAAGACGATGTGGATGTGACGTCCAGGGGCGAGATTGCGCGGCGGATTGCCGGGCTGACGGAGCCTCTGGCCGCTCTTGAAGCTTCATTTGCGCGCGGGCGCATTGTCCACGACGGGCTGACGCTGGCCATCGTGGGAAGGCCAAACGTGGGCAAGAGTTCGCTCTTCAACCGGCTGGTGGAACGCGACCGCGCCATCGTGACAGAGCAGCCCGGCACCACCCGCGATACGATCAGCGAACGGATTTCCCTCGACGGCATTCCGCTGGAGTTGGTGGACACGGCGGGATTGCGCGGGGAGGGGATGGAGAACCGGGTCGAAGTGATGGACGAGGCGGAGATGTTCGGTATTCGCCGCAGCCGCGAAGCGCTGGCCGAGGCGGCGCTGGTGCTGGTGGTGCTGGACGCGAGCAAGCCGCTCAATGCAGAGGAACGCCAGTTACTGACGGCCATGGAGGAACGCCCCGCATTGATAGCCGTGAACAAGAGCGACCTGATCAGCTCCGGGGAAGAGACCGCTCAGACCGGGAAAGGAGAGTCGGCAGCGGCGCGGTTTGCAGGCGCTTCGAACCGGTTGCCGGTTGTGGCCACCTCAGCCTTGACCGGCCAGGGCATTGCCGCCCTGCGCGAGCAAATTCTGGCGCTGGCTACGGGAGGCGCCGCCGCTGAGCCAGGCATGTTGACCAGCTTGCGCCACCAGCAGGCAATCGCCGCGGCGCGCAAGGCGCTGGCCGATGCGGCCGGGGCCAATACCGCATCGATTCCCCACGAGATGATCTTGATGGATCTTTACCGCGCGCTGACCGCTCTAGACTCTCTGACCGGCCAGACGACCCACGATGACATTCTCAACCTCATCTTCTCCACCTTCTGCATCGGAAAGTAACCCTGTTTCCTAGGCCGTCCAATAGAATGTAGAAATCCGCACAATACCCTTGCAATTACAGCGTCTAGCCTCCTACAGTGTCTAACGGGAGACATAGACATCCGACACGGAATATGTCTCCTGTATGTCTCCATACGGGGGTATGTCTCCAGAATGAGCCTGGAGACATATGAAAGGGGCAAAATGGCACTCACAGGCGCAGGAATTCGGGCCTTGAAGCCAAGGGCCGGGCGGTATATGGTGAGCGATGGCCGGGGGCTTTCGCTGGACATACTGCCAAGCGGCAAAATGTCCTGGCTCTATCGGTATTGCTTGGATGGCAAGTACGGCAAGGTGAATCTGGGCCGTTATCCCGATCTGCCTTTGAAGGCGGCGCGGGCGAAACGTGACGAGCTGGCGGCGCAAGTGGCGGGCGGCAAGTCTCCCGCCGTGGAAGCGAAGCAACGGCGCGCGGGCCTGAGCACAAATCCCACCGTCAGAGAGTTTGGAGAGCGGTACTACAAAGAGCAAGTGGTGAGGAACTGGAAAGACCCGAAAACCGTTCGGCGCTATCTAGACAACGAGGTTTTCCCCACCCTTGGACAGAAGGCTCTCAAGGATGTAAACGCCTTGGACGTGCAAGGGCTGGTCTATCGCAAGCGCGATAACGGGCGCATTGCGGCGGCAATCCAGCTTCGCATGGTCATAAAGCAGATGTTCGATTACGCGATTGAAACGCGGCTGGTGACGGTCAATCCCGCCGCGATGGTGGCAACCCGGTACATTGGCAAAGCCCGCAAGCGCACCCGCGTACTCACCCCGAAAGAGATTCGCCTATACCTCCGCACCATCTACCAGTCGAACATCCGGCGGCAATTCAAGCTGGCCCTGCATATCATCCTGCTCACGCTCTCCCGCAAGTCTGAATTGCTGTTGGCGCGGTGGGAGCATGTGAACTTTGAGACGGGGGAGTGGCTTATCCCGGAAGAGAACGCAAAGGGCGGCAAGCCGCACATCGTTTACCTATCAACGCAAGTGGCTGCGATGTTCCGCGAGTTGAAGGCCTTGGCCGGAGATTCCGCGCTGGTGATGCCGGGCCGGGGTAGCCTTGCAAGGCCCTTTGCCAAGAATGCTCTCAATAAGGCCCTGGAAGGGCTGACGTTCGACATGGACCCGCTCACCATCCACGATCTGCGGCGTACCGGTGCAACCCTACTTACGGAACACGGCTTTAATCGAGATGTGATCGAAAAGGCTTTGAGCCATGAGGCACAGGGTATACGGGCCGTCTACATCGTTGCCGAGTACGCAGAGCAGCGAAAGAAGATGCTGCAATGGTGGGCTGATTACGTGGATGGCATCATGAACGAATCCAAGGTGATCGTGGGCAACTTCGGAGCCATTGCTTAACCCGCTGGGTTCATTGGATCGGTATGTTCACACCAGAACCGCGCAATTTCCTGAACACGGCTTCCGCGATGTCATCCGCACCCGGCTGCTTTGATTGCCGCGTCGCACCAAATCCCCGGATGATCTCTCCCTGCCTGTCACTCGCTACGGAACCATAGCTCAGAAAAGTTGTCAGCACCTGTTCATGCCCCAGGTTCTGACTCCATGCCTTGAACTCTTCCGGGGAGTTGCAGACTTCTTCCCCAAGCCGCGCCAGCGTCTTCCGTATGCTGTGCGGGTGGAAATAGGGCAAACCCGCACGCTCAAACGCTTCACGAAAGATCGTTCGTATCGGTGTGGCATTGCTCCAATGTGTGCGATCTAACCCTGCCGCTTC
>JBMFHN010000014.1:0-1325 GCA_049976805.1 Occallatibacter sp.
ACTGCTTATCAACCGATTCTATTTGCTTTGACAACGTCACACTTACCTAACAGATCCCCTATACGGCCCGCCGGTCATTTGTATTTACGCCGAATTCTTTTGACTTATATCGAATTATGATATATCGTAAACAATGATATGGCGAGAAAACCCAAAGCGGGGCCCGCATCGGACCCGGAGTTGCTGATCCTGGCGAGCCTGGCTTCCGGACCAAAGCACGGCTACGCGATCATGGGCGACGTTGCGACGTTTTCGGGCGCAGCGATTGGGCCGGGGACGCTCTACACGGCGATCACGCGTTTGGCGGAGAAGAAGCTGATTGTTCCCAAAGCAAGTCCGGGCCGCCAGCGTCCTTACGAGTTAACGCGGAGCGGCGCGCGCCAGCTGGCCACGCAGTTGAAGGACATGCAGCGCGTGGCTTCTGCCGGATTGGAAAGGTTACGACTGGCATGAGGCGGCGGGAATTTGCCATTCGGCTGCTCTTGCGGACCTATCCCGCAGCATGGCGGCATGAATTTGGCACCGAGTTCGAAGAACTTCTCGGTCATTCAGGGCTCAGCCTGCCGGTGATCGTGAATGTGATCGTTGGCGGCTTTGGCGAACGTGTTGTGGATTTGCTTCGGCGAATCACAAAAGGGGGCGAAATGGCAGATCACACCTTCGGTGTACACGATGACCGGCTGACGCAAATCGTTTCCGCATGCGTGGTGCTACTGCTGGTTGCGTTGCCGCTCAGAGTGATGGGGTCTGGCGAGGTTGCAGTCATCGTGGCTTTGGTATCAGCGGCGGTGATCGCACTGGCTTACGCATACTCGCCACGTGGTTTTGAAGTCTCCGGCGGGGCGTTTCGAGTAAAACGCCTGATCGGGAGCGTGGTGTTTCCCTTGACCAGCCTTCGCTTCGTGCGCGATGCGACCCCCGCCGATTTCCGGGGATCTGTGCGGCTGTGGGGAAGCGGCGGTCTGTTCGGTTACTACGGGCTATTCTGGTCGAGGACGCTGGGAAAATCCAGGTGGTATGTGACGGATCGCAGCAAGGCTGTTGTCGTGACTGACGGAAGCCAGACCGTATTGGTCAGTCCGGAAGATCGCGACGAATTTCTAGCGGCGATTGAGCGCACGGACGCACAGGCAATTGCAACAACTGCGGAATTGTCCAGGAGCGGACGGGCCTTTCTGCCCACCATCGGACTCGCGGTCGGGGCGATAGCTTTAGTTCTTGTTGCCTTCTCATTTTTCTACGCGCCCGGCCGCCCACCGGTGGATTTGACGCGCGATTCGCTGGTCATTCATTCGCGGTTCTACGGGATGACCATCCCGGCGTCG
>JBMFHN010000014.1:1335-28881 GCA_049976805.1 Occallatibacter sp.
CAATGTACGCGTGATCGATTTAGAGATCGAGCCCGGTTGGAAGCCGGTGTTGCGGGTCAACGGGTTTGCGAATCCGCACTATCAGGCGGGCAATTTCAAAACGGCAAACGGCAGTATCGTAAAACTGTTCACAACAGGATCGGAACGGCTGGTGCTGCTACCACCGTCCAGCAAGGCTGGAATGCCGGTGCTGCTCGATGTGGCGGAGCCGGATCAGTTCGCGGCGCGCTTGCGCCAGGAGTGGACCGGACAGTAGGTACGCTCGTTCCAGCTCCAGAAACCGCAAGAAGGAATCCCTGGCCAAATGCGTCGAGTGCAGGATCTGTATCTGCTCGGCAGACGCATGGCCCCCCGTCGCGAATTGCGGCAACGGACTGGTTCACCGCCCGCTACTCGATGCGAGCCAAATCACGTAACAAAGATCGCTTGAAGGATTTTGGTATTGCCAGGCCGGCCCGCGTTTACGCCTCCGTCCGCGTCCGCCCATGCGGAGGCAGGCGCAAGGAACCGATTTTCCACCGCCCTCTCCGAATCTTCTCCATTCGGTGCCCGGCCCGTGTAAAATGATTGCAGTCAAGTGAATTTCCGCTTGATGACGCAGGCAACCGTGCCAGAATGCGGTTGTTGGGGCTTTATGGACGTCAAGTTATCCGGCTCTGCTTTCTCCCTTCACAATTCATCCCCTTTTTATTTTCTGAGGAAAGATCGTTTCGCGTTGCGGCGCGGGAGACCCGGCTGCTGCCGGAATCCCCTTGACCGCGCGGGTGCAATCTGATGGCTGATATGGCGGCCACGGTACAGACATTACCGGGCGAAGCATCGCGGCTGGGCGGCAAACTGAAGAAAAATCAGGGCCGCACGGGGCTTGCGCTGTTCCTTCTGGCGCTGGGCGCCGGAATCTCCTATATCGCTTTCCACGTCACCCGGGATCTGGGCACGGTCATCATCACCAGCGTCTGGCCCTATCTGCTGCTGGCCCTGGCGCTGCTGATTGCTCTGGGTTTCGAGTTTGTCAACGGCTTTCATGACACCGCCAATGCCGTCGCCACGGTCATCTACACCCACTCTCTCGAACCCAACGCCGCTGTGGTCTTGTCGGGATTCTGCAATCTGGCGGGCGTGCTGGTTTCCTCGGGCGCGGTTGCTTACGCCATCGTCGCGCTGCTGCCGGTCGACCTGATTCTCCAGATCAGCTCCGGCGCCGGTTTCGCCATGGTTTTTGCCCTGCTGATCGCCGCCATTCTCTGGAACCTGGGCACCTGGTGGTATGGACTTCCGGCCTCCAGTTCCCACACCCTGGTTGGTTCCATCATCGGGGTGGGCCTTGCCAACCAGATTCTGAACCTCCGCGGCGGAGCCTCGGGCCTGGACTGGGGACAGGCGATCAAGGTGCTTGAGGCGCTGGTCTTCTCGCCGATGATCGGATTCGGCATGGCGGCCCTGCTGTTGCTCGCTGCCAAGCGGCTGGTCCGCTATCCCTCGCTTTATGAAGCACCCAGGGGAAATCAGCCTCCGCCGTGGCCGATCCGCGCTCTCATGATCCTTACCTGCACGGGAGTGAGCTTTTTTCACGGCTCCAACGACGGGCAGAAGGGCATGGGCCTGATCATGCTGATCCTGATCGGCACGGTTCCCACGGCCTACGCCCTCAACCATGCCGTAACGGCGCAGGAGATGCAGGTTTTTCTGGCGGCCGGCGAACAGGCCGGGCACATCCTCCATCGGCATGCGAACGCTGACGGCATCTCCGGCTCCCATCCCCGTGCCGAGATCGCTGATTTCATCCGCACGCGGAAACTTCGGCCGAACACCCTTCTCGCGCTCGATGAACTGGTTGGCCAGGTGAACCGCGAAGTGACTCTCTACAAGACCTTCCAGTCCATCCCGGTGCAGGATCAGACCAACCTCCGCAACGACATGTACGTGATCAGCGAGGCACTGAGGCTGATTGCCGGGAGCCACAATCCGGCGTTCACCGCCCAGGAAAACAACGCTCTCGGCAGCTACAGGAAGATGCTGGACAAGTCCACCAGATTCATCCCCAACTGGGTAAAGGTGGCGGTTGCGCTGTCCCTGGGCCTGGGAACCATGATCGGCTGGAAGCGCATCGTCGTGACCGTGGGTGAAAAGATCGGGAAGGAACACCTTACCTACGCCCAGGGCGCCACCGCAGGCCTGGTGGCCATGGCCACGATCTTTGCTGCCGACCGCTTCGCGCTGCCGGTTTCGACCACTCATATCCTCAGTTCCGGCGTGGCGGGAACGATGAGCGCCAACGGCAGCGGCCTGCGCTGGGCCACGGTGCGCAACATCGCCGCCGGCTGGGTCTTCACGCTGCCGGCCGCGGCGCTGCTCTCGGGCCTGCTCTACTGGCTCTTCCGCATGTTCTCCTGATCTCCGGCAAAAGCCAGCGGTTGTGCGCGGTTGGTCGCGAGCGTGGGCACGGCTGCCAGCAGGCTGCGCGTGTAGGCGTGCCCGGGCGCGGTCAGCAGGCGCTGCGCGGAACCGGTTTCCACCACCTGGCCGGCGCGCAGGACCGTAACCCGGCTGGCAATCTGGCCCACCACCGCCAGGTCGTGCGAGATAAACAGCATGGCCAGCCCGTGCTGCTGCTGCAAACTGCGCAGCAGGTCGAGTATTTGCGCCTGCACGGTCACATCGAGCGCCGTCGTGGGCTCGTCGGCGATGACCAGCCGCGGCTGGTTGACGAGCGCCATGGCGATCAGGATCCGCTGCCGCTGCCCGCCGGAGAATTGATGGGGATAATCCCCGTAGCGCCGCGCCGCCTCGGGAATCGCCACCGCCTCGAGCGCCGCCAGGGCTTTCCGCCTGGCTTCGCGTCCGGTCCAGGAAGGACAATGCGCCTCGATCGCCTCGGCCACCTGGCGGCCGACGGTCATCACCGGATTCAGTGCCGTCATCGGTTCCTGAAAGATCATGGCGATCTGGCGGCCACGCAGCCGCCGCAACGCCTCGGGCGGCTGGCGCAGCAGGTCGACGCTGGCCTCCGCCGAGTCTGCATCGCGGACGCCACCCGCCGTTGCGCGCCAGAGGATTTCGCCTGTCACCGCGGCTGCCGGTCCCAGCAGGCCCAGGATGGCCAGCGCCGTCGCGCTCTTGCCCGATCCCGACTCGCCCACCAGCCCCAGCACTTCGCCTTCGTCCACGCGCAGGCTCACGCCGCGCACGGCTTCGACGGCCCCAAAACGAACCTGCAGGTCGCGAATCTCAACAAGCGGGGCCATGAAGCCATCCTAGCCCAAGCCGCCCGCAGCGCGCCGCTTCCGCAGCCGCGGCGCGGCGGGTGGGTCCGCTGGGGGCTATTTCTTCTTGATCGCCATCAGTTCCACGGCCTTCCGGGCGATGTGCTCGGCGCTGACCTCCAGTTCTTTGATGAGTTCCCAGGGCGCGCCGGAGTCGCCGAAGCGGTCGCGGACGCCGATTGCTCCGGTGATCAGCGGCTTTCCGTAGAGCCGCGGGCTTTCGGTCAGGATGCCGCTGACACGCCAGGCCAGGGCGCCGATCTGGTGCTCCTCGGCGGTCACGATCACGCCGGTCTCCTCGGCCGCTCTCAAGATCGATTCCGAGTCGATCGGCTTGAGCGTGTGCAGGTTCACGACGCGCGTCTCGTAGCCGAAGTCGCGCTTCAGAATCCAAGCCGCGCGCATGGCCTCGGGAACCATCGGGCCGCAGGCAAGGAGGCTCAGGTCCTCGCCTTCGTTTGCGTACTCGGAGCCCAGGCAGGTCGCGAAGGCGTCGGCAAAGCCGGGCGCCTCGCTGCGCAGGCGGATCACGTTGGCCTGGCCGAAGACAAAGGGAGTTTCGGCGTTCGTGACGACGGGCGTGGCCTCGCGGGCAAAACGGATGTACTTCGGGCCCGCATGCCGGAGCAGCAGGTAGTCGGTGGCCTTGCGCGTTTCCTCGGCATCGCAGGGCACCACCACGGACATGTTGGGCAGACCCTGCATGGCAAACAGGTCTTCGAGAGCCTGATGCGTGGCGCCGTCCGGACCGACCGAGACACCTCCGTGCGCTCCCGCGATGAGCACGTTGAAGTTTCCGTAACAGATCGAAACGCGAATCTGATCCAGGTTGCGGGCCGCGGAAAAGGTGGCGTAAGAGCCCATCACCGGCAGTTTGCCCTCCCGGGCCAGCCCGGCTGCCGCAGCCGTCGCCGACTGTTCTGCGATTCCCAGGCTGATCCAGCGCCTGCCGCGCTCGGGTTTGCCGGCGTAGAAGTCGCTGATGGTGATCGAGCCGGAGATGTCCAGGCCGAGGCAAACCACCCGCTCGTCGTCGCCATTGGCGGCCAGCGAGCGGCCGAAGCCCTTGCGCGTCGGTTCCATCTTGACCTTCATCGCGTCGCCCGCATTCCACCAGAAATCGCGCGAGAAACGAGGCATTTTGGCCTCCAGTTCGCGCTCCATCTCCGTCTGGTAGCTCTTCGCCTTGTCCATCAGTGCCGCGACCGGAAGCCTGTCGCTCAGACCCAACTCTTTGAGCGCGGCGTCCAGTTCCTCGCGGCTGGGCGACTTGCCATGCCAGCCGGCGACGTTTTCCATGAAGCTGACGCCCTTGCCCTTGACCGTCTCTGCCAGGATGACCACCGGCTTGCCCACCACGGTCCGCGCCCGCTCGAAGGCCGCGACCAACTGGCTCATATCATGACCATCCGTGTGCAGCACCTCCCATCCGAAAGCGGCATATTTGGCGTCGAGCGGCTGGACCTCCATCACGTCCTTGACCCAGCCGTCGATCTGCAGGCGATTGCAGTCGATGATGGCGATGAGGTTGTCCAGCTTGTAGTGGCCAGCCTCCATGGCGGCCTCCCAGACCTGACCTTCCTGCTGTTCGCCGTCGCCCATCAGGCAGAAGATCTTGTGTTTTCTGCCGTCCAGCCGGGCGGCCAGCGCCATGCCGACACTGATGCTCAGCCCCTGGCCAAGCGAGCCGGAAGAGACCTCGACGCCGGGCAGCTTCAGCCGGTGCGGGTGGCCCTGGAAGCTCGAGTGCAGCTTGCGCAGCGTCACCACGTCATCGAGTGGGCAGAAGCCTGCGAAGGCCAGGCCGAGATAAAGGGCTGGAGCCTTGTGCCCGGCTGACCAGACGATGCGGTCGCGATCCGGCCAGAGGGGGTTGTTCGGGTCGTGGTTGGCCACGCGCAGATACAGCGCGGCGGTGATGTCCAGGATCGACAGCGTGCCGCCCGCGTGTCCCGAACCGGCCGCCGCGAGCGCGACCAGGTCATAGCCGCGCATCAGGCGTGCGGCTTCTTTCAGCTTTTCGATCGAATCTTCCCGGAGGATCTTTCCCGTGGTGGAATCCATGAGGGCCATAGCCTTCTCCCCGGCGCGGAAACGATGCCCGCGCCACCTGCAAGATAAAGTTGGAAACGACCGGAGGAGCAATTCCTTCCCGATCGCAGGAAAAACAGGCCAGGATGAGGCCCCGGCGAAGCCGCGTCAGAGATTCTGCCTTGCCCACCGATCGATGCGCTCGAGAGCCTTTTCCAGGTTTCCGAGCGAGTTGGCCACGCTGAAGCGCAGGTAGCCTTCGCCGAAGGCGCCGAACGAGGTTCCCGAAAGCGCGGCCACGCCGGCCTCTTCGAGCAGCGCGTCGGCCAGCGGCTTCGATGCCCATCCCGTCGCGGTAATGTTCGGAAAGACGTAGAAGGCCCCCTTCGGCTGGCGGCAGGAGAATCCCTTGATCCGGTTCAGCCCGGCGGCGAAGATCTCGCTGCGCTGCTTGAACTCGGCGCACATGCGCCCGACCGGGGCCTGGTCGCCGCGCAAGGCTTCAATCCCCGCCATCTGCGTAAAGCTGGCCGTGCAGGAGTTGGAGTTCGTCATCAGGCGGGTGATGTGCGTGGCCAGGTCGGCGCGCATCACGCCGTAGCCCATCCGCCAGCCGGTCATCGCATAGGTCTTTGAGAAGCCGTCGAGGATGATGGTGCGCTCCTGCATGCCGGGCACGGAGGAGATCGAAAAGTGCTCGCCCTCGAAGAGCAGCCGGCAGTAGATTTCGTCCGAGAGCACCATCACATTGCGGTCGCCGAGGATCCGCGCCACCTGTTCGATGTCTGCGCGCGGCATCACACCGCCGGTGGGGTTGTGCGGCGAGTTAAGAATGATCAGCTTGGTCCGGTCGGTGATCAGCCCGGCCAGTTCGTCCACATCCAGCGTGAAATCGCGCTCCTCGCGCAACGGGATGGGAACCGCCTTGCCGCCGATGTAGTTGATCATCGACTCGTAAATAGGAAAGCCCGGGTTGGGATAGATCACCTCGTCGCCTTCATCGATCAGCGCCAGGATGGTGAAGAACATGATGGGCTTTCCGCCCGGCACAACCACCACTTCCTCGGGGAAAACCCGGATTCCGCGGGTGCGGCTGACCTCCTCGGCGATGGCCTGACGCAGTTCAGGCAGCCCGGCCGACGGGCCGTAATGGGTCCATCCCTTGCGCAGCGCGTCCACGGCCGCCTCGACGATGTTGGCGGGCGTGTCGAAATCGGGTTCGCCAATCTCCAGGTGGAGAATGCTCTTTCCCTGGCGTTCGAGCGCCTTTGCCTTGCTCAGAACCTCAAAGGCGGTTTCTGTCCCCAGACGCTCCATGCGGCGGGCCAGTCGCAGTTCATACTGAGTTGATTGTTCCATGATGACGGACATCCCTTCATGCCGGCGGCGCCGGCAAAGTGCGGTGAATGAAGCTCAAAATCTCCCCAGCTTCAGACCGCAGAGCATTATACTGCGGGCGAATCCTTCTCTTCCCCCGAAAGCGGAATTGGCCCGGAAAAAGCGCAAGCCCCGCAATTTTTTGTGCAAACAGGAGGATCCGCATCACCCCGCGCGCAACCCAAGCCGGCTGTCGAGAGCCGCATCCGCTGCCGCCTCGGCGCGATCGAGGAGTGCGGCGCGGATTCGAGTCAGAGGCGGTCCAGGGCAGGAACGGCATGGGGGGAGGTGGCAAGGGGATGGAAAAATTTCATCCTCGCCCGGCGTCGCGGGTGCGGCGAAGTCTTGCTTTTGCGGCGTCATTCCGGCTGCCGCCACTGTCTTTCCACTCCGTTTGGATATTCGGCTGTTCGAAGGCGTTCCGGATCGCCACTGGAAGGAATGAAGGGATGGTGGCAGGAGGCATGAAAATTCCAAGTGAGGCAATCCAGGCCCGATCAGCAGAGACGACAAGGGGATGCCTCTATCGGGGCCGCACTGAAATTTGCATGTGCCCCGGATCCGGAATTTTGGATCGGGGCCATGCAAACGAAGAGCGGTTGCTTTATCCTCTGCGCCCGCGGACGGCTTCCTTGGCTTCGGCCGTGCCGCCGGCCGGCACCTCGGGAACGTCGGCCTTGGCGGCGCCGATATTCAGGCGCTTGCGCAGTTCTCCGTCGATCTTTGCAAAGATCTCCCTGTTTTCCTTGAGGAAGGTGCGGGTGTTTTCGCGTCCCTGGCCGATGCGCTCACCGGCGTAGGCGTACCAGGCGCCGGACTTCTCGACAATGTTGTGGGTCACGGCGAGATCGAGCACGTCCCCCTCGCGGCTGATGCCCTCGCCGTAGAGAATGTCGAACTCGGCCTCGCGGAAGGGCGCGGCGACCTTGTTCTTGACGATCTTCACTTTGGTCCGGTTGCCCGTGACCACATCGCCGTCCTTGATGGCGGCAATGCGGCGGATGTCGACGCGCACCGAGGAATAGAATTTGAGCGCCCGGCCGCCGGTGGTGGTCTCCGGATTGCCGAACATCACGCCGATCTTCTCGCGGATCTGGTTGATGAAGATCAGCGCGGTGCGCGATTTTGAAACTGTGCCGGTGAGCTTGCGCAGCGCCTGCGACATCAGCCGGGCCTGCAAGCCGACGTGGGAGTCTCCCATCTCGCCGTCCAGTTCGGCCTTGGGAACGAGCGCGGCAACGGAGTCGACCACCAGCACGTCGATGGCGCCCGAGCGGACCAGCGCCTCGGTGATCTCGAGCGCCTGCTCGCCCGAGTCGGGCTGCGAGACCAGCAGGTTGTCCACGTCCACGCCCAGTTTCTTGGCATAGGCGGGGTCCAGCGCGTGCTCGGCGTCGACGAAAGCTGCCAGGCCGCCCGCCTTCTGCGCCTCGGCGATCACCTGCAGGGTGATGGTGGTCTTGCCGGAGGATTCGGGGCCGAAGATCTCCGTCACGCGGCCGCGGGGAATGCCGCCCACGCCGAGGGCGGCGTCGAAACTGATCGAGCCGGTTGAAATCACGGCAATCGGCACCAGCGCCTCGCGCGAGCCGAGCCGGACGATCGACCCTTTGCCAAACTGTTTTTCGATCTGTGCAAGGGCAAGTTCTACGGCCTTGGCGCGGTCATCGGGGTTTGCCATGGGCAGGCTCCTGTAAATACGGCTCACCACACTTGTCCATCCATTTGAGCAAGGAAAAAGCGCGGCGGCAGGAATTAGATTTCGTTGGGATTGTAGCAGGGACGGCCCGAAGAAAGACAGGAAATTGCAGCGAATAAAAAGGAAAAACACAAAGGCCTTCGATCCCATCCTCAATTCCGTGGTTTGGTCCGCTCGGGGGCGGCCCGGAAAAGTGTGATTGGCGCGAGCCCGGGAAAGCGTGGCTCTCAGGAGCGCGCAGCCTGCTCGTCGAGCTGGCGCATCAGATCCTCCCACTCGGCAACGAACGCGGCCAGCTGCGTGCGCAATTCCGCGGCCAGCGCGGTCAGCCGCGCGGTTTCCTCCGCCGAGACGTAAACGCCCATCTGTGCCTCGGTGTGGGCGATCGCGGCCTCGATGCGCGGGGTTTCTTCTTCGAGAAACGTACAGCGTTCCTCCATTTGCCGTTGCCGGATAGGATTCAGGCGGCGAGGACGCAGCGGTTCGGGCAGGGTTTCGTGAGCGGCAGTTCCGGCGGACGCCAAGGAAGAGAAAGCCGTTGGCTTGCCGATTGGCTCCGATGGTTCAGGGCGGGGAGCTGCCGGGAAAGCGGCCGCGGCCAGGAGTTCCTTGCGGCGCAGGTAATCCTCGTAGTTGCCTTCGTGGAGCGTCACCGCGCCGTCTTCGACAACCAGCATCCGCGTGGCCAGCCGGTCGATGAAATAACGGTCGTGAGAGACGAAGACCAAGGTTCCGGAATACGTTTCCAGAGCCTCCAGCAGCACGTCCTTGGCGCGCATGTCCAGATGGTTGGTGGGTTCGTCCAAAAGCAGGAAATTCGAGGGCGAGACCAGAATCCGCGCCAGCGCGTAGCGGTTGCGCTCGCCGCCCGAGAGTACGCCCAGAGGCTTGAAAACGTCGTCGCCGCGGAAGAGGAAACAGCCCAGCAGCGAGCGCAGTTCGCTTTCGGGAACCTTGACGGCGGAGCGGCTGATGTCGTCCAGCAACCGCGCCTCCGGGTCCAGCGCCTTGTACTGGTCTTGCGCGAAGTATTCGCTGATCACGTTGTGGCCCAGGCGGATCGATCCGGAGCTCGGCGTCTCGGCGCCGCTGAGCAGACGGATGAGCGTGGACTTTCCCGCGCCGTTCACGCCCGCCAGCGCCACACGGTCGCCACGCTCGATGGTGAAGCGCGCTCCGCCAAAAACCAGCCTGGACCCGTAGATCTTCGAGACTTCATCCACTTCCACCACGATGCGCCCCGAGGGCGGCGGCTGAGGAAACGTGAAATGAATGACCGGCTCTTCTTCGGGAATCTCGATCCGTTCGATTTTTTCCAGTTCTCTGATTCGGCTTTGCACCTGGCGGGCCTTGGTGGCCTGGGCGCTGAAGCGGTGGATGAAGGCTTCCAGATGCTCGATCCGCTCGCGCTGGTTGCGATAGGCGGCCTCCAGTTGCGCCCGCCGCTCCGCCTTCTGCTCAAGGTAGCGGGTGTAATTGCCCTGATAGATAAAGAGGCGCTTGTTCCAGATCTCGACCGTGCGGTCGACGGTGACGTCGAGAAAATAACGGTCGTGAGAGCTGAGGATGTAACCGAAAGGGTAGGCTTTGAGGTAGTCCTCCAGCCAGTTGCGGGTTTCCAGATCCAGATGGTTGGTCGGCTCGTCCAGCAACAGAAGGTTTGGCTTGGCAAGCAGCAGCTTGGCCAGCGCGATCGACATCTGCCAGCCGCCGGAGAACTCGTCGGTCCGGCGCGTCCAGTCCTGCTTGTTGAAACCCAGGCCGGTGAGCACCGCTCCCACCTGCGCATCCAGCGCGTAGCCGTCGAGGGCATGGAAGCGATCCTGCAGCATCGAGTATCGCTCCGCTGCGGCATCGTACTCAGCGCCGGCGTGGTCCAGATCGGCCAGTTGGCCGGCCAGTTGCTCGATCTCCCGTTCTATGCCGCGCAGATCGTCGAAGACGGTCAGGCACTCCTCGAAGATGGTTTTTCCCGTCAGTCGAAGACCTTCCTGCGGCAGATAACCGACGCTCATGCCGCGGGTTTGTTCGATGTCGCCGTAGTCGAGCGTCTCCAACCCGGCCAGAACCTTCATCAAGGTGGATTTTCCGGCGCCATTGGCGCCCACAAGGGCGGTCTTTTCCCGCGTCCGGATCAGCCAGTCGGCCTCCAGAAAGAGGATCCGCGGACCAAAGCGTTTGCCGGCATTCCTGAGGGAGAGCATCTGTTGCCATTTTCGCAGAAGGGCAATCAGGGCCGGAAGCTGGACGGGCCGGAAGCGGGCCGGATCGGGAACTGACCGAAGGCGAGGCGCATTCCATCCGCCCGGTGCCAAAGAGGGTTTTTTCCGCCGCGCCCGGCTCAACGCGCCCGAATCGCGCCCATTCCACCCTTCTTTTCCGGTACGATACTGATGGTACCCATTCCCGCATGAGCCTGAAAGCCAAACTGGAAGCTGTCATCTACGCTGCCGAAGAGCCGGTCACCCTGGCCCAGCTTGCGGCCCTTTTTGCCGACGAGGCTCTGGCTTGGAAAGCCCGGCAGCAAGCCGCCGCCGCGCATCCCGAACCAGAGACAGGAGGCGGGCCGGCGCCCCTCGATTCGGAATCGGCAGCCGGGGATTGCTCCCCGCGGAAAGGGGATGGGATAGCGGCCGAGGAGGAATCTGTGGATAGGCCGCAAACAACTGCCGAATCAGGGGTTGAGCCGACGGCTGCGGCAGCCTCTCTGTCCCCTCGGGAATCGGGTCCTTCGGGCGGCAAGGAAGTGGAGGATGCGCCGGCGGTTCCGGAAGACACAGCGGCCGACGCCGGGTCAGAGGCCCGCCGCCAGGCGCGGCAGCGGGACCGCGAGGTGCGTGCCATCCTCCGCGCGCTCGTCGACGAACTGGCTGCCTCGACCGCCTCTGACGAGCGCGGCGTCGAGATTCGCGAGATCGCCGGCGGCTACCGCGTGGCCACCAAACCGGAGTGTCACGACGCGGTGCGGCTGTTTGTCCGGAGCCTCAAACCGGCGCTCAAGCTCTCGCTGCCGGCGCTGGAAACCCTGGCCGTCATCGCCTACAAGCAGCCGGTGACCGCGCCCGAGGTCAACGAGATTCGCGGCGTGGATTCCTCCGGCGTCTTCGGCTCGCTGCTGGCGCGCAAGCTGATCTCGACAGCCGGCCGCAAGCCGGTGATTGGCCGGCCGATTCTTTACAAGACCACCCGCGAGTTTCTGCTCCGTTTCGGATTGAAAGACCTGTCCGAACTGCCTTCGATGGAGGAGTTCGAAAAGATGGCAGCGATCGAACTGGACGAGCCGGAAACGGCGGCGGGAGATGGACTCGGA
The DNA here is from genome assembly GCA_049976805.1 of Occallatibacter sp. Classification (GTDB taxonomy): domain Bacteria; phylum Acidobacteriota; class Terriglobia; order Terriglobales; family Acidobacteriaceae; genus Telmatobacter. The sequence goes on from JBMFHN010000014.1 coordinate 13,016, forward strand.
CGGGAACCGCGCCCCGCCGGGAGGCTCGAATTCGACCCGGCGGCCGGCGAAGAGCCGGACGAGGCGCCAGCCGAGGTTCCGCTCGCCGAAGCCATTCTGCCGGAACCCTCCGCCAACGAACCACCCACCGAAGGCGCTCCGGAGAGCGCCGCCGAACCGGCCAGCGCGGAGACCGCGTCTTCCCTTTCCGAAGCGGCAGAAATCGAGAATTTTCCCCATGATGAAACCACCTGATGAGACTTCGAAGCTCCCAGGCGATGCCGAGCCGAAGCTGACCACCACGCCGGAAGCCGAGCCGAAGCTGACCACTGCGCCGGAAAACGATGCAGCAGCGGAGATGGAGGCCGGCGCTCCGGAAGAGGTCGAAGATGTGGCCGAAGAGCGGACCGGCGCGCACACGGCGGCGGCCGAAACGGAAGCCGGGCGGGGAAGCAGCGCGGAAACCGGGGAAGAGACCGGCTCTGAGCCGCGGCCACACTCTGCCGCGCGGCTGGAACGGTTGCAGAAGATCCTCGCCCAGGCCGGTGTGGCAAGCCGGCGCCACGCCGAGGAGTTGATTGCGCAGGGTCGCGTCCAGGTAAACGGCAAGGTGGTTACCGAGCAGGGCACCAAAGCCGACGCCAGCCGCGATCACATCCGCGTGGATGGCAAGCTGATCGAAGGAGCCGAACGGCTGCGCTACTTTGTCCTCAACAAGCCCAAGGGGTACGTGACCACGGTCAGCGATCCGGAGGGACGGCCGACGGTGATGCGGTTCTTCGAAAAGATGAAGGAGCGGCTCTATCCGGTCGGCCGCCTTGACTACATGAGCGAGGGGCTGCTTGTGGTTACGAATGATGGCGAGCTGGCCAATCGCTTGACCCGGGCCTCTTCCGGCGTGGAAAAGACCTACCTGGTGAAGGTGGCTGGCCAGCCCACGGAGGCTCAGTTGGACGTTCTTCGCGGCGGGGTATCGATCGACCGCAGCAGCCCGGGGTCCGCGCGATCGAGCCTTCGTTTGGGGGGTGGTCCGCTCGACTCAGGACGGGTGCGCACAGCCCCGGCCCTCATTCGCCAGGTCCGGCAGGGAGAGAATCCCTGGTTCGAAGTGGTTCTTGTCGAGGGGCGCAACCGCGAACTGCGCAAGATGTTCGGCGAGATCGGCCATTTCGTCGAAAAAATCCGCCGTGTCGGCTACGGACCGCTGGTTCTCGACCAGGAACCGGGTCGCATGCGCGAACTGGAGCCGGAAGAGATCGAACTGCTGCGCAAGGCCGCCGACGGCAAGCTGCGCGCCTCAAAGAGCAGGGACCTGCGCCGGCGCAAGGCCCTGGACGCCCAGTTGCCCACGGTTGCGCCCCAGGCTGACCCGGTGCGCCCGGCGAAGGCGCGGCGGTCCGTGCCGTCCGATGCCGCCGAATTCACCCCGGTGCGATCCGGCCGGCGTCCCGCTCGTCCGGTACGTTCTGGCGAAGCGGCAGGAAGCAGAAACCGGCCTGCCACGAACCGCTACGCGACCGGCCGTCCGGAGGGGAACCGTTCTTCTTCCGGTGCGGCCCGTCCGGCCGCCGCAGGCGCAAACCGAAGCGGCGGGGAGCGCTCTTCTGCGGCGCGGCCTTCCGGGAAAAGGCCGGAACGGCCGCAACGTGGAGGCCCTGAGCGGGCGCGTACGGGTTCCGGCCGCCCGGGAAGACCGGGCTCTTTTCCAAATGCCTCCAAGCCCCATCGTTCCGGCTTCGCCGCTCCGGAGCCGTCGCCCCGTTCCGGCGCGGCCCGCCCGTTCGACGGAGGCGCGGCCAGGCGGTCGTTCCGCGGGGATGCCGGAGAGGACCGCGGTGCGCGGCCTCGGCCCTTCCGCGCCGCAACGCAGCGTGCGGGGCAGAAGGAGAGAGTGCGCGAAGGCCAATCCCCTGCGCAATCCGGCGGGCGCGCCGTGTACAAAGCCGGACCCGGCGGAAGACCGAAAACAGGGTTGGGCGGACCGGGCAAATTTTCCTCCGGCAAGCGCACACAGCCGGGCGCCGGCATTTTTTCGAAATCCGGCCAGAAGTCCCGGCCCTCCCGTCCAAAAACCGGAGACGCCCGGCCGCGCTCCGGGGCGAAGCGTCCGGGCGAAAAACGGCGTGGCTAGCGGCAGGTCGTCGGAAACTGTTCGGATGCAACCTCCTAGAGGGCTTCCGGATGGGTTTTTTCCCGGCATTTTGGAACTCGGCGGCGCCTTTGCGCGTAAGGATAAGGAGTCGAGGGAGGTCCGGATGTGTCCGCGGCCGGCGTTCGGGCTGCGGCGGGTGAACGGACGGCTCGGCCTCCTGTGTTTCCGGAGGGTGGCGGCGATTGCGTACACTGGACGAACCGGATGGTAGCCGCACACCGCACGCGAAGACGAGCAGTGGCGGTCGGCGAACGCGGAAACCCGTTGTCAGGCAGCAACGGCTCCGGCGACAGAGGGCGTGACGATGCTCCTGAGCGAGGCCTTGAAACTCGCATTGCAGTCTTTGTGGGCCAACAAGATGCGCTCGATCCTCACGCTGCTGGGCGTGGTCATCGGAGTGGCGTCGGTGATTGCCGTCGTCACCCTGACCAACGGAGCCAGGCTGTTTGTGACCAGCAAGATCGACACCTACGGCGCGGATGTGGTGACGATCAGCAAAATGCCGCAGACCTTCATCACCGTCGACGAGTATCTCTCCTTTGAGAAACGGAAAAACATCACCTTCGACGATTACAAATCCATCCTCGCTGATTGCACCTCGTGCGTATCCGTAGGGGCGGCGCGCACCACCACCGGATCGGTGGTTTACGGAACCAAATCCACCACGGATACCGAGGTGCGCGGCTGGACCTGGACGATGCCCGCGCTTTCCAATCTGAATCTCGCCGCCGGGCGCTCCTTTACCGAAGTCGAGGACACGCACAGCGAGCACGTCGCCCTGGTGGGCTGCGACATTGTGGACAATGTGCTCGGCTTGGGCGATCCGCTGGGCAAGGAGATCCGCGTCGACGGTGTTCCTTACACGGTGATCGGCGTGGGCCAGTGCCAGGGCAAGATGCTGGGCCAGAGCCTGGATAACTGGGTGGCGATTCCGCTGACCAACTTCCTGGAGGACTACGGAAGCGAAGACAGCCTGAGAATTTACGTAAACGCCGGAGGAGGAGGCGCGGTCCTCGACGCGGTTTCCGATCAGTTGCGCGTTCTGATGCGCGCGCGCCGCCACCTGGCGCCGGGTGTCCCGGACAGTTTCACCATCGACACCAGCGCCACCTTTCAGAACCTGCTGGGCAAGATCCTGACCAACTTCGGGGCCGTGGTGGCGGCCATTGCCGGAATTTCCCTGGTGATCGGCGGCATCGTCATCATGAACATCATGCTGGTCTCGGTCACCGAGCGCACCCGCGAGATCGGCGTGCGCAAGGCCCTGGGAGCGCGCCGCCGCGACATCCTGTTGCAGTTTCTCATTGAGTCGGCGACCATGTCGCTGGCGGGCGGCGTGATCGGCGTGATTGCCGGCATCAGCGCGGCCAAGATCCTGACGGCAATCGTCGCTTTTCCCTCGCAGGTCGAATTCTGGTCGGTTCTGGTCAGCCTGTTCTTGGCTACCGCCGTCGGCCTGTTTTTCGGCGTGTATCCGGCGCACAAGGCCGCGCAGCTCGATCCCATCGTGGCCCTCAGAGCGGAGCTTTAATGAGACTGCGCGACTCGAAGGAATCCGTGCTGCTGGCGCTCGACACGCTGCGCAAGAACAAGCTGCGCTCCGGGCTCACCATTCTCGGGATCAGCATCGGCATCTCCACGGTGATTCTCATCTCTTCGGCCATCAACGGGCTCAATGGCAATATCAGCCAGTTCGTCGATTCGCTCGGCACCAACGACCTTTGGGTCTTCCGCTTCGTGCCCTTCGGCAAGCGTCCCACGACCGAGGAACTCAATCGCAGGCAACTGACGTACGAGGACGGACTGGCCATGCGCAGCCTGCCGCACGTGGTCGCCGTCGATCCCGGCCTCTTCCTGCAGGATTTTCAGATGGACATCGGCAAGGTCTCGCTCAGGCACGGCACGCACGAGATCGAGAACACCATCCTTGCCGGCGACACCGCCGAGGTGACCCAGACGCAGGACATCGCGCTGCAGGCCGGCCGCATGTGGACCGAATCGGAGGAAGAGCGCAGCGCCAAGGTCGTGGTGCTGGGCCATGACTCGGCAGCAGCGCTCTTCCCCGAGGAGTCTCCGCTGGGCAAGGACGTGGAATGTGATGGCAGCATCTTCACCGTCATCGGCGTGATGGAGCCCCTGCCGCAGCCGATCGGCACCGGGCGCAACACCCAGGACAACCAGGCCTACTTTCCCCTCTCGACCTTCCGCCTGCTGCATCCGGAGATCAAGGACTTCTGGATCACGGTGCGCTACGACGATCCGGCCAACAAGGCGCTGGTCACCGAAGAGATTCGCGAGCTGCTGCGCGTCCGGCGCGGTCTGCGCGTCCAGCAGGACGATAATTTCGCCATCTTCGGCCCCGATTCGCTCACCCGTCTGTGGAATTCCCTCACCAGCGGGCTTTTCCTCTTCATGGTTGCGGTCTCTTCCGTGGGCCTGATGGTGGGCGGCGTCGGCGTGATGAACATCATGCTGGTCTCGGTGACCGAGCGCACCCGCGAGATCGGCGTCCGCAAGGCCATCGGCGCCACCCGCAACAACATTCTTCTGCAATTCACGCTCGAGGCGCTCACGCTCTGCGCGGTGGGCGGCCTGCTGGGCATCCTGGCTGGCTCGCTGTTCACCGTCATCCTGCACTTCGCCGTCTCTTACCTTCACGCCGCGCTATCGCCCGTCTGGATGATCATCGCCTTTGCGGTCTCCTGCGCCATCGGTCTCATCTTCGGCATCTATCCGGCCTGGAAGGCTGCCTCCATGGACCCCATCGAGGCGCTGCGCTACGAATAAAGAGTGGACGGCGAAGGCTGGCCGTATTAATCTTTTTTCATGCCGCACACACTGTTCGAAGCCGCAAGGATCCTGACAATGTTGCTGACCCTGGCGGGAATCGGCTATTTTGCCTTCGCGCTTCTGGCAGCAGGTCGATTTCTGGCGGAGCGGCGTGCGCCGCACGTGGCGTTTGCCCCGAGGGTAAGCGTGCTCAAGTCTCTCAAAGGGCTCGATCCGGGCATGATGGACGCCCTTCGCAGCCATTGCCGGCAATCCTATGCGGGAGAATTCGAACTGCTCTTCGGAGTCTCCTCGCTCAGCGATCCGGCCGCCGGGGCCGTCGGGCAACTGAAAGCCGAATTTCCCTCCCTCGCCATCCAGCTGATTGAGTGTCCGCAGCGTCTGGGAGCGAATGGCAAGGTCAGCACGCTGATCCAGCTTGCCGCCCACGCCCGCCATGATTTCCTGCTCATCAACGACTCGGACATCACCGTCGGCCCACACTACCTAGAGCGGGTGATCGCCGGATTCGCGCCGGGGCGGAGTTCTTCGGGGGCTGAGGAGAGCAAGAAAATGGCGGCGGAGGCGGCACAGGGACAATCGTCCTGCGTCGATCAATGCGGGCATCATGTCGTCGAAAAGCTGTCCGGGCGGGAAGTCGGACTGGTGACGGCGCTCTATCGCGGCCGGGCCCACGGCACGCTGCCTTCGAGGCTCGAAGAGCTGGGCATCGCGACCGATTTCCAGGCCGCCGTTCTGCTGTCGAAGTGGATCGAAGGCGGCTTGCACTACGGCCTGGGCTCGACGCTGGCGGTGCGGCGCGCGACGCTCGCGCGAATGGGCGGGCTCGAAGGCCTGCTCGACCATCTGGCCGACGATTACGAACTGGGAGCGCGCGTGGTCGCGGCCGGCTATCGCGTCGCGCTGAGCGCCGAGGTCGTCGAAACCAGTATCCCGGCCTATAGCTGGCGCGGTTTCCTCGATCATCAGTTGCGCTGGGAGCGCACTGTCCGCGATGTGCGGCCCTGGGGCTATGCCGGGCTCATCTTTACCCACGGGCTGGCCTGGGCGCTGATCAACGTCGTTCTCTGCGCGGCCAGCCCGCTGAGCCTGAACCTGCTGGGCGTGAGCTTCCTGCTGCGGATGGCGCTGGCGGTCGTGGTGGGCTGGGGCGTGCTGGCCGATCCGCAGGTGCTGCCCGGGTTGTGGCTGGTGCCGCTGCGCGATCTGGTGGCCATGGCCGTTTGGGCGGCGGGCTTTGCCGGCAGCACGATCGTCTGGCGTGGCGAACGCTTTGCCCTCAAGAACGGAAAGTTGAGCCGGATCGAGTAAGCCATCTGCAGGAAAAACGAAGCCACTTTCCCGTGCCGGAAAAAGGTTCTCTGGATAAAAATCCATGGCCGGCCTGGATCCGGACCGGCTGTCTTTCCGCCAGCCGGCGGCTTGTCCGGCCGCTCACCGTCCCAGATAGACCCGATATTGCGATTCGATGATCCCGGCGGCGCGCGCCAGTTCCAGCTTCGAGAGGTTGTACTGGTAGAGGCTTTCGACCAGATTGCTCTGGGCGGAGGCCAGCGTGGCCTGCGCGGTGACCAGAGGCAGATTGTCGTCCACGCCAGCGTTGACGCGATCAATTTCGTCCGCCAGGGCGCGGGTAGCCAGAGCCACGTTGGAACGGGCGACGGCGACCAGCCTGCGGGTTGCGTCCACATCGAGCAGGGCGGAGCGCACCTGCTGGTCGATCTGGGTGCGAAGATCGGCGAGCTGGGCGTTGACGGCATCCAGATCAGCCTGGGAGGCTTCGATGTCGCCGCGCAGCCGGGCCTCGCGGAAGAGTGGAAAGTTGAGGGTTCCCTGGGCGAGAAAGTTGCCGTGCGTGCCGGCGTCGTTCACCTGGCTGACGGCATAGTTGCCGCTGAAGCTGAGGCTGGGCCAGCGCTGGCTGCGATAAGCGGCATGGATGGCGTGGAACTCGATTGCCTGATTCTGCAGCTCCCGGTAGTCGCGGCGGTTGCGATAAGCCACGGCGCAAAGTTCCGCCGGGGTTTCGGCGGTCAGGTCTCCGTAGGGGGCCGGGTCGGTGAGCGTGATCTTTTGGCCGGGATCGAGACCAATTTCCCGTTTGAGCAGGATCAGATCCTTGGCCAGACTGTTCTGGGCTGTCAGCAGGGCCTGCTGCTGGGCCTGAAGCTGGACGTGAGCCCGCAACTCATCCAGCCGGGGAACGGTCCCGGCGGCATGCTTGGCCTGAGCCTGGCTGAACAGCACCTGGTCAGCGGCTTCGAGAGCCCGGGCGTTGTCCACCTCGCTGGCGGCGGCGACGGCGCGAAGATAAGACGAGGCCACCTGCTGGACGACCTCCTCGCGGGCGTCCAGCCTGGCGTCGCGGGCGGCCCGCTCGGCCGCTCCTGCCGCTTTCCATGCGGCGATCACCGGACCGGAAAAGAGCGTCTGGTCGAAATGAATCACGCCCTGAGTCAGATCATAGCGGGTGATGAACGAGAGGTTGGGCGGCACCACGCCGCCTGGAAAAATCGGAGCGAAGGTCTGGATGACGTTCGGGCCAAACCCGAGTGCAACGAGGTTCTGCTGGTGGACGCCGGTTTCGCCGCCGAGCGTGATGGTGGGCAGAAATTGCTGCAGAGCCTCGTTTTTCTCTCCCCGGAGCGTCTTTTCGCCGATCTCGGCCTCCCGCAAGCCCAGATTGTTCTCAAGGCCGCGGCGCACGGCCCCGTCCAGCGAGAGCCGCAGCGCCGTATCGCTGGCTGGCAACAGGGTGACGCTGCCGAAAAAAGGGTTTTCTGACGAAGAGGGGTTCGGCGCCTGGGCAAAAACAACCGCGCTCGCGCACACAAAAGCGATGCCCGCCAGAAAAGCAGGCGCGACGACCCGCCGGTAGACTGAATATTTCTCTCGATTCACTGCTCTTCTATTCTCTCAGATGATCGAGACGGCAGGAGGATTCGGGGAGCTGGAAACAGAATCTCCGGACGGAGTTCCGGTTCTCGCGCCCGCATACAGGCGCGCGCAGGAAATGCAGGTACCGGGAACTGCCCGCTGCGATCCAGCGGCGGGCGCGATTTTCTAACGGGCGGATTTCTGAACGTCATTTTTCAGAAGATTTTCAGCCGGATGACCAGATACTTTTTCGGATCCTGGCGAATCCCCTGCACCAGTTGCCGGGCCTCGGCCATGGTCTGATTGGCGTTGTCGTAAAGGTTGCGGTTGCGGGCCAGTTGTCCCAGCGTGCCCTGTCCCTGGTTCACGCCCTTCAGAAGATTGTCCAGCTGGACAAGGGTGTCGTTGAGCTTCCTTGCAAAGGCCGGATCTTTGGCCAGCATGCCCAGGGCGCCCTTGCCGGCGTTTGCCTGCGCCAGCAACTGATTGGCGTTCGAGACGGCGCTGTTCAGGTTGTTGTAGAGGGTGTCGTCTTTGAGCAGTTTGCCCGCGCTGCCTTTGCCCGCATCCAGATCGGCGGTAATCTGGTCCAGGCGGCTGGCGGCGGAGTTGGCATGGTTGTAAAGCGTGTCGTCATTCACCAGCATGCCCAGCGAGCCCTTGCCGTTGGCGATCGCCCCGGTAATGGCCTGCAGATTGGAGGCGATTGCGGCAATCTTCCCAGCCATGCGGGGATCATTGATGAGTTTGCCCACCGTGCCCTGCGTCGAGTTGAGCGTGACCACCAGCGTATTGATGTTGCGGGTCAGCGTCTGGATCTGCTGAATGGAGTCCTGGCTGCTGCGAATCACGTCCTGGAGGGTGGGTGAACCAGAAGCCTTCAGGACGGCGTTGTCGGCCGGGGACGGTCCGGTGGCGTGGACGGAGCTGATGTCCACGTAACTGTCGCCCAGCACGCCGGCCTGCGCAATCGACGCGGTCGAATCGGTATGCAGGCCATCCAGGAATTTTTTGCCTATCTGCATGGTGACCTCCACCGGGGTGGCCTGATGAGAGGGAACCACGCCGATGCGGATCACGTTGCCGATGGTGACGCCTTCGAGCGTCACCGGCGCGCCCTGCTTGAGTCCCGCCGCATTTTCAAAGTAAGCGCGGAGCACCAGCTTGGGAGCGAACAGCCCGCCGGTTGATCTGGACATGAGAAGAATGAGCCCGATCAACACGGCCGTGGCCGCCAGAACCAAGGCTCCCACCCTCAATTGCGACCACTGAATTTCCTTGCGGCTTGGCACGGCGCTCCCTCCGGTTGAACGTCAGCCGGGTGTCGCCTTGAGAATAGCAGAAACATCTCAATCAAAACCCATTTTCGAGCGCTACGCTGGCCATGGCAAGCGTGGCGGTGTGGGTAAGGGAGAGCGCGGCGCGGCGCGCGCCCAGGCCGGCCGCGCGCTCGGCCGCACGCCCGTGAAAGCGGAGCGTGGGCCGGCCGCCGGGCTCGCGCTCCACCTCAATCTCCAGCCAGCCGACGCCCCGGCTGATGCCCGTGCCGAGGGCTTTGGCCGCGGCCTCCTTGGCGGCAAAGCGTGCGGCAAAGCTCTCTGCCGCCTTGCGTTTGCGCAGGCAGTAGGCCTGCTCGCGGGCCGTGTAGATGCGATCAAGAAAGCGCTGGCCATAGCGGTTGATCGAGTGCTCGATGCGCTCGATTTCGATCAGATCAATTCCGGTGCCGACGATCATGATTACTTATGAAACTACATGATCCTCTTCTCGCCTGCACAGCGCGCGGAACAAAATCGGGCGCGTTCCGCCGGGCACAGCCGGGGTCATGCTCGAAGAATCTGTTTTTCCCCAATTACCAGCGCAGCGTTCTGCCGGCGCTCCGCGATTCCGGTTGTGTCAAAGGCGGGCAAACTTCGTTCGACTAAGGGACAGCAGTTAAGCTGCGCGGCGCCCTTCCGATAGGACGAGCATGAGGCTCACGGCGCCAATTCCCGAAGCAGGACAAACGGCCAATATTCCCTGGGCGATGCAGATGAAAGCCATTTCCGTCGAGGAGCCGTCCAGGCTGGTTCAGACCCTCACCGGCGCCATTCTCGGTTGCGGCGGCTGGATTCTGAGCCGTGGCGCCAATGATACCGGCGCGGTGAACATCCTCTTTGAATTCGAGCGCCAGGCCTGCGTTGACATTTACAGCGTGCTGATCGCCGCGGGTCTGGAACTGAGCCAGAGCGGGCACATCCGTTTCACCGAACTGTGCCAGTGCACCCGCAACCAGCCTCGGGATTGCGGCAGCGAAATTGCCAGCATCGACCTGGATATCCAGACCTATCCCGTCGAGATGCTGCACGGAAGACGCGGCGGCGAGGCGGTCTGAGCGGGGAAAATCAGAGTCCGCGCGCACGAAGACTGCGGCAGAGAAGCCTGTGAAGTCAGGGGCAGGTGCAGCACCACCCGCGCAGCCTGCAGGGCGCGGCCCGTCAACCCGCTTCCATCAATCCGTAGCGGCGCTGCCAGGAGTCCTTGAGCTGCTCCCAGACCCGCGCCCGTTCGGACTCCGTCGTCTCGTCCGCGGTTTCCGCGGTGGCGAACCGCGCGGCTTCCAGCTTGGCCAGCTCCAGCAACTGACGATCACGGACCAGGTTGGCCACGCGAAAATCGGGCAGCCCGGCCTGGCGCGTGCCGAAGAACTCGCCGGGGCCGCGCTGACTCAGGTCGATCTCCGCCAGTTCAAATCCGTCCTGTGTGCGCACCATCGCGTTCAATCGCTCTTCGCCCAGCGGCGAGACGCGCTCGCCCGTCATCAGAATGCAGTAGCTTTTCTCAGCGCCCCGGCCCACGCGCCCGCGCAGTTGGTGCAACTGGGCCAGTCCGAAGCGCTCAGCGTGCTCGACCACCATGACCGTGGCGTTGGGCACATCGACGCCCACTTCGACGACCGTGGTGGCCACCAGCACATCGATTTCGCCACGCTGAAAGCGGCGCATGATGACCTCTTTTTCATCGGCATCCAGCCGGCCGTGCAACAGGCCCAGGCGCAGGCCGGACAGCGGCCCGGAGCGAAGTTTTTCGTGCATCTCGACGGCCGACCGGAGACCGGATTTCGCACTGGCCGGCAGCTCCGGCGCATCGGCCGGAAACAGCAGCTCGGGCGTCTTGCCTGTGCGGGCGAGCCTGCCGGTTTTTCCGGAACTGGCCCTGGCCACACCAGCGAAGCCGGGTTGGCTGGCCTGGGGCGGGACGGCGGACTGGGCCATGCCAGCCTCCTGCGGCGCGCCGTCGTCGCGCGGAAAGTCCAGCTCCGGCTGGTCTTCCTTCGTTCCTTCGATTACCGGATAGACAATGTAGGCCTGCCGTCCCCTGGCCACCTGCCGGCGCACGAATTCCCACACCTCCGCAGCTCTCTCGCCCGGGACGCGCCGGGTGACGATGGGCGTGCGTCCCGGCGGCAGCTCGTCCAGGACGCTGAGGTCGAGATCGCCATAGAGCGACAGCGCCAGGGTGCGCGGAATGGGCGTGGCCGTCATCACCAGCACATCCGGCTCCGGTCCTTCGGTTCCATCCGGCCGGGGCTTTTTCATCATTCTGAAACGCTGCAGAACACCGAAGCGATGCTGTTCGTCGACCACCACCAGCCCCAGCCGGTCGAACTCGACCTTCTCCTCGATCAACGCATGGGTTCCGATGACCAGTTGCGCCTCGCCGCGGTTGATCTGGCCGCGCGCGGCGCGTTTGCGGTCCTCGTCGAGCGATCCGGTCAGCAGGACAATCCGGTAGCCGCGGCCGGAGCGCTCCAGAAGCTTGCGCGCAGCCAGAAAATGCTGCGTGGCCAGAATCTCGGTCGGCGCCATCAGCGCCGCCTGATAGCCGTTTTCGATGGCCACCAGCATGGCTTCAAAGGCCACGATCGTTTTGCCCGAACCGACGTCGCCCTGCAGAAGCCGCCGCATCGGCGTGGGCCGGCGCATGTCGGAGACAATCTCGCCGAGCGCCCGCTTCTGCGCCGCCGTGGGGTGGAAGGGAAGCACCCGGCGCAGCGCCTCGCGCACCTTGTCATCGGCGGCGAAGGCGATCCCCTTGCGCTGCTTCATCCGCCGGCGTTTCAGCTCCAGCCCCAGTTCCAGGAAGAACAGTTCCTCGAAGATCAGCCGCCGGTGAGCTGGCGTCGAGAACCCTTGCAACTGCTCAAAGGATGTGCCTTCGGGCGGAAAATGCGCCTCGCGCAGCGCGGTCTCGCGCCCGGGCAGCCCCAGCCGCTCCAGCATCCGCGACGGCAGACACTCCGGCACCCCTCCACGGAGTCTTTCGAGCAGGTGGAAGATCACCCTGCGCTGCCAGCGCGAGGCCAGCCGCGCTCCGCCCAGCGACTCGTAGACCGGCGTGATGCGCCCGATTTCAAGCAGCCGGGTCTCGGCGTCGGCCGAGGCGTCGGGCAGCAACTCGAACTGCGGCTGGATCATCTTCAGGTTGCTCGTGGAGCGCGACGGTTCGACCCGGCCATAGACGGCCACCAATTGCCCGGCACGGAATTTGCCATCAAGATAGCTGCCGTGGAACCAGATGCACTTCAGAGCCCGCCGCCCCTGGCCAAGTGTCAGCTCGAACAGCGGCGCCCGGCGCGTGTGCAGAAGCGCCGAGCCGCGCACCTCGGCGATGACGCTGGCCATCTCGCCCGGCTTGAGCTCGTCCAGGCTGCGCGGATTCTGGCGGTCTTCGTAACGGAAGGGAAGATGGTAGAGCAGGTCTTCGGCGGTCTCGATGCCCTTGCCCGCCAGCAACAGGGCCACGCGCGGACCTACACCCTTCACATACATGACCGGAGTGTCGAGGGCTGCCACACTCCGGATGCTAAAACATTTGACTGCGGATCGCGCGCGCCTGCTCGAACCCTCCGGAAGGCGAGGGCATCTTCAGGGATGAACGCCGATCAGCTTTCGCAGCTTCTTTTGCAGCTTCGGCGAAGAAAACGGATTCGGATACGCATGCGCTGCGTGCCCGTGGAATTCACTTTCCGGTCAGGAAATAGGCTTCCACCGCCTGCGCCAGAGCGGCATGATCGAGACACGGCCTTTTCCCTTCGTACTGGGCGGCCCACAGAACCTGATTGACGATATCGCGGGGATGGCACTGGCGCAGTTCCTGGTTGAGCGTGCCGCGGATGAAGTTGATCAATTCCCCTGGAATTCCGGCGTCGTACTCCAGATGATGCTCGTCGGCAACGCGGCGGAAGATCTCACAGAACTGCCCGTCGGAAATCGTGTCGATCTTGATCTTGGTCTGAATGCGGCGCAGGAAACAGGCGTCCACCAGTTGCGCCGGGTCCATGTTGGATGCGAAGACCACCAGCATCTCGAATGGAACCTCGATCTTTTTCCCTCCGGCCAGCGTCATGAAGTCGATCCTGCGATCCAGTGGAACGACCCAGCGGTTCAACAGTTCCTCGGGGCGCAGTCTCTGCCGTCCGAAATCGTCAATAATCAGCACCCCGTTATTGGCTTTCATCTGCGGCGGGGCAACGTAGAATTTCGTCATTGGGTTCAACTGCAGGTCCAGCATCTCGGCCGACAGTTCGCCCCCGACCAGAACCGCCGGGCGTTCGCACAGGAGCCAGCGCTCGTCCCGGTACTCCGGTTCCATCTCCTCGACACGATGATGGACCGCCGGATCATAGACCGTAATGATATGGCCATCCACCTCCACCGCAAAGGGAATCCAGACGTGATCCTCGCCGGTCACCCGCGACAGGGTTTCGGCTATGGTCGTCTTGCCTACTCCCGGCGGACCATAAAGGAAGAGGGAACTGCCCGAGTTCAAAGCCGTGCCAAAGCGGCGCAGCGTCTCCTTGTCGATGACCAGATGCGCAAAGGCGCGTTCAATGTCCTCGGCATGCACCGGAACCTTGTTCACGCTCTGCTTGCGCGTCTGCCGAACGTAGCTTTCCAGCGAAACCGGCGCCGGACCGTTGTAATGATTTTGCCCCAGCAGTTCGGTGGCGCGGGTTCTTCCCTGGGAGGTGATGGCAATCTGAGGAATGTTGGCGCTGATTCCCGTGACCTGGCAGAGCATCTCCGCCCGCAACTGGGAAAAAAGCTCCATGGTCACCTCAAAGCTCAGATGGATCTTTTCGGAAAGTTCCAGAACGGAGAGCGTACCGGAAAGATAAAGGGTTTTCAGCGCCAGATCTTCAAGGATTGACTGACGAACGTCCAGTTCTTCCACGGATTGTGGCCGGTGGGCCGGCCCAGGAGCCGGGGCAGGCACAGGACCGGGTTTGTAGAAATCAAACTCTGGCGCCGCCCATGAGGTTACCATTTGCCACCTCTGTGATTACTTTTATTGCAGAATAAGGTTACTACCTTTAAGCCCGCACGGCAAGAGTAACATTTTTTTTATTTGGATAAATCCTCTCCATCGAGCCGATACCGTTACTGATTGGGTTCCCCCTCCTCTTTGCCTTTCGAGCAGCTTCTCAGCTTCCGGGCGCCTTTTTCAGCTTTTTCAGTTCCTTGGTAACCAGGCGAGCGGCCTGCCCAGGCAGGCGGTTTTGCTGGGGGAATCTGCGCCTGGGCGAGATGCCGGAGTCGCGCCTTTCATCCGGCCGCGCGCTCGCCTTCTTAACGCGGACGAACCACCTGGGCCGGCGGGGCGCGCCGTGTTCGAGGGCTTTGCTACACTGCAAGTGAAGCCGGCCCCCTCGGTTTTCCGGAAAAACCAGCCAACAGAACGAACGGCGGGAGTTTTCATGCCAGTTGTCGAACTTGCAGGAGTGACCAAGGCTTATGAAGGCAAGGTTGCGGTCAACAACCTGAGCCTGTCCATCGAAGCGGGCCAGATGTTCGGCCTGCTGGGGCCGAACGGGGCGGGAAAAACCAGCTCGATTCGCATGATGATGGGCATTACCGTACCCGACACAGGCCGAGTCAGCCTCTTCGGAAAGCCGCTCGAGCGCCGCAGCCTGGAGCGGGTCGGCTATCTGCCCGAAGAGCGCGGTCTGTACAAGAAGATGAAGGTCATCGACCAACTCATCTTTTTTGGTCAGTTGCACGGGCTGAGCAGCGAGGAGGCGCGCAAGCGGGCCCTCGAGTGGGCCGAACGCATGGAGATTTCCGGCGCGCTGCACAGCAGGACCCAGGAACTGTCCAAAGGCATGCAGCAGAAAATACAGTTTATTGCCACGCTGCTGCACGATCCCGGGCTGATCGTCATGGACGAACCCTTTTCCGGACTCGATCCGGTGAACGCCACGCTGCTGCAGGATGCGCTGCTGGCGCTCAAGGATCGCGGCAACGCCATTCTGTTCTCGACGCATCGCATGGACCAGGTGGAAAAATTGTGCGACTCGATCTGCCTGGTCAACAACGGCGAGGCCGTGCTCTCCGGCAGTCTGCGCCAGATCAAGAGCAGCTACGAGCGGAACCGCATCATCGTCGAGTTTGCAGGAAGCGCGGAGTTTCTGCAGAGCGCGGAGATTGCCGAGGCCAAGAATTACTCCGGTCATGCCGAGATCAGGCTCAAGCCGCGCGGCGATGCGCAGAAGCTGCTGCGCGAGGCCGCGGGGATGGCGGAGATTTACCGTTTCGAACTGGTTGACCCTTCGCTCGAAGAGATTTTCATCGAAACCGTGGGAGGCAAGGCCGATGCGTAACATCCTTCTGATCGCCAGGCGGGAGTATCTGGAGCAGATTCGTGGCCGGGCCTTCAAGTTTTCCACCGTGCTGATGCCGCTGCTGATTGCCCTGCTGCTGGGCGCCAGTTACCTGACAAACCGCAACGCGGACGCAGACAGGCACATTGCGATTGTTTCCAATGATGATGTGCTGGCGCGCAATGTGCGCAACCGGCTGGAGAACGACGAGAACGCGAAGATCGCTGCGGATGTGATTTCTCCGGCCGCCGGGCGGGAGCTTGCGGCCCTGAAAGAGCAGGTGGAGAACAAATCCCTGGACGGGATTCTGGCCATCGATACGGCCGGAGCAGAGCCGACGGCCACCTACACGTCGGAAGCGGCGGGGGATCTGGAAACGACCGATCAGCTGCAGTTCGCCCTGAATCGCGGCCTGCTGGACGAGCG
>JBMFHN010000015.1:0-28748 GCA_049976805.1 Occallatibacter sp.
GGAAGGGGGCTGGAAGGCGGAGAAGGAAGTTCGTCGGGCTGCCGGTTTTCTGTTGGCACAGGTCTCTCTCTCTTGGCTTCGGATCGTCTTGCTTCTTTGTGGTTCTTTCCTGCTGCGCCGGGATAGAAACCGGCACGCAATGGATGAGCCGCGGCGCGGGCCAGGAAGAACCGAGTTCCATGTGAAGTTGCCGTCCATTTGCCGGTAACTGCGTTCAGGTTACCCACGAAAGAAAGCGCACTGGAAAAGGCGGAAGGAAAAACGGCCTGTGGAAAATCGTTTATGGGAAAACACTGATGAAACTGTCCGATTTGAAACTGAAGCGGTCCAGGCGCGCTGATTTCTCTTCGCGGAGCTGAAAAAATGGGGAAACAATGAAGCGTCTATGAGAAACCATTCATCTGCACGCTCAAGCTTTTGCCGCGCGCTTCTTGTCTGGCTCGCCGGCGCCGCAGTTCTCCCTCTTTGCACCGTTTCATTGCGTGCGCAATGCTCAGCGGAGAACGGATCGAATTCTTATTTCTGTTCGTCGCAGCCGGATGCATCCTCGTTCCCGGCAGACCCGTCTGAGCAAGCCTCGGGAGCGCAGTGGCCGCAGCAACCGCCACCGTTGCCGCAGGCGCCGTCACAGGGTACATTCGGCTCCGCGCCCGTTGCGGCAGAAGACGGACTTTCGGCAGGAGCGAATTACACCGAGAGGCCATGGAACTCCGCAATGGGCGCATCCGGGGTGCAGAGTGGGCAGATGAGGCCGTGGCTTGCTGAGCCTCCTACGGAGTTTCAACGCTTTGTAGAAGGCACCACGGGCCGTATGCTGCCGATCTATGGAGCCCGGTTGTTTCAGTCTCAAGGATCTTTCTTTGGCCCCATTGATCAGGCTCCGGCGCCGGAAAATATGGTGATTGGAGCGGGGGATCAACTGCGCATCCGCATCTGGGGACAGATCAATTTCAGCGCCAACCTGGTGGTCGGCCGCGAGGGGGAAATCTATCTTCCCAAGGTGGGTGCCGTGCATGTTGCAGGGTTGGAGTTTTCCGCTGTTGCCAGCCATCTGCGTGCAGCGATTGGACGTCTCTACCGCAACTTCGATCTGAGTGTGGACATGGGAGCGATTCACTCGATTCAGATCTATGTTGCCGGTCAGGCTCGGCGTCCGGGCGAATACACGGTGAGCGCTCTGGCGACGCTGGTCGATGCAGTCTTTCAGAGCGGCGGTCCGTCGAGTTCGGGATCCATGCGTCATATCGAACTGAAACGCGCCGGCAAGGTGATTACGGACTTCGATCTCTACGCGCTTCTGGTGAAGGGTGATAAAAGCGGCGATGTGCAGCTGCAGGCAGGCGATGTGCTGTTCATTCCCGCCGCGGGCCCGGAGGTGGCGCTGCTGGGGAGTGTCCGCCAACCTGCTATTTACGAGTTGCGTGGCCTGGAGTCGATTCAGCAGCTGATCGACGCGGCGGGGGGGATGACGGCGGTGGCTTCAGGGGGAAGGATCACGATCGAGCGCATTGTCAATCATGCGCAACGGCGCGCCTTCGAGGTGAAAGCCGATGCCGCCGGACTGGCGACACCTCTGGCCAACGGCGACATTGTGCGAATCAATCCGATCGTGTCCGAGTTTCAACAGGTTGTCACGTTGCGAGGGTCAGTGGTCAACCCCGGGCGATTTCTCTGGCATCCGGGCATGCGGCTGAGCGATTTGATGCCTGACCGGGATTCGCTGGTCTCGCGCGATTACTGGTGGCGGCGCACCCAGCTCGGACTTCCGGCTCCTGAATTCGCTCCTTCCATAACGACTCTCTCCACCCCGCTGGGAACAGGCTCTTTCCCGGGGGAACAACGAACGGAAGGTTCTCAAGCCGCGGCACGTGCCGGAGCTTTCGGGCAGAGGCAATACGGCGGCTTCCCGCAGCAGCCTGCAGACCGCTTTTCATCCGGCGCCTCCGGTGCGTCGGATACGGAGCCTTCGTCCATGAACAGTTCGCCCTCGTTATCCGCAGAGTACAATTCATCGGCGCCGGCACAGAACGCTGCCCAGGATCGCCAGCCTGAGGAGGCAGGCACGCTCAGCAGTATCGGAGCAGCCCATCCGGCGGGAGGAGCAACAGACCTGCTCCGCCCGGCGTTTGAAACTGACTGGAACTACGCGGTGATTGAGCGGCTGAACCCGTCCACAATGACAACCTCCCTGATTCCTTTCGATCTCGGCAAGCTGGTGCTCGATCATGATCCGGCGCAGGATCTTGAGCTCGAGCCGGGCGACATTGTCACCGTCTTCTCGCAGGATGATATTCCGCAGCCGATCGAACAGCGGACCAAGTACGTGCGGCTCGAAGGGGAGTTCAAGCATCCGGGCGTCTACAGCGTCGGGCCCGGCGAAACCCTTCGTTCGCTGGTTGAGCGCGCCGGGGGGATGACGGACAAGGCTTATCTTTACGGGGCGGATTTCACCCGTGAAAGCACGCGAAAGCTCGAACAAAGGCGTCTGAACGAATACGCTGATCAACTGGAGCATCAGCTATTACGCGGCTCGATCGCCATAGCCGCCACCAGCAGCGACGGCTCGCAGCACGGGCAGGAGGATTCATTCAGCCACGAATTAATCAGCCAGTTACATCAGTTGCATCCCACGGGAAGGATCGTACTTGAACTGAATCCGCACAGCAGTGGAGTGAGCGAACTGCCGAACCTGCCGCTTGAGGACGGGGATCAGTTGCTGGTTCCTCCCGCTCCGGCCACCGTTCAGGTGATTGGCGCCGTGCCCAATCAGAGCGCATTCCTTTATCGCGATGGCGCCCGGGTTGGCGAGTATCTCCGCCTTGCCGGCGGTTTGGAACGGGATGCGGATCGTGGAAAGAGCTTCATTCTGCGGGCCGATGGTTCTGTTACCAGCCATGCCCAGGGCCAGTCGATCTTTGCTTCTTCGGACTTCAGCCGGCTGCGGCTCTATCCCGGAGATACGCTTGTCGTTCCTGAAAAGAGCATCGGTCCTGGAGCCTTGCGCGAGTTCCTTTCCTGGACGCAGGTCTTTTCTCAGCTGGCTCTGGGTGCGGCTGTTATCGATGTCATCCGATAGACCGCAAGGTGGAGTTTCAACACGGTCCTGTCCCCGCAGATGGCAGGGCATGGAGGATTCTTCCGTTCCCATGCAGAAGAATCGGTTGTTAGAGCCGCATGGCGGGGATGCACCGGAAGCGGAAAGGCGGTTCTCTTGATTTCCTGTGCCGTCCGTATCCGGAATTCCGGATTTCAAGAGTTATGTGTGGAGCGAGAACGAAGCCGCATCCGGCCCGCGGAAGAATCTCCCCGTGCAATGTTACAGTTCCAGTTTCGAGAATGGGATTCTTCCCGAATGTGTCCTCGCTCTTCCGGAAATCTCTTCCTTGAGCATGAATCCACAGTTTCCGGGAGCGATGATGAATCCGTGACAGGACTCGCGGATGCAGGGGACAAACCGGCGATTCTTCTGGCTGGAAGCATCGCCGCTCAAGCTGCTATCCGGATCGCAGGCTCCTTCAGAGTTTTCATATCGAGATTTCTTCCGAGGTTCGATTCATGCAACCTTCCAGTTCCGCCCCCGAATTCAACGCTCTTCCCGTGCCGCGCACTCTGACTGGCACGACATCGCGTCCTCCTTACCCTCTCGCGCACCCGCCGCGCATTGAGAATCCTTCGGCCAGTGCCTGGAGCCTGTCCCCGTTGAAACGCTGTTTTGATCTCTCGGTCGCGATTCTGGCGCTGCTTGTCTTTGCGGTTCCGATGCTGGCGATCGCCTTCTGCATACGTTTCTTCTCGGAGGGCCCGGTTCTTTTTTCCCAGCTGCGCGTGGGCCGCGAGGGACGCATGTTTCGCATCTATAAGTTTCGCAGCATGAAAGTGGGCGCAGCCCGGAGCGGACCCAATCTGACCCGAAACGGCGACGGGCGCATTACCGGTGTCGGACGCTGGTTGCGCAAGCTCAAGCTCGATGAGCTTCCTCAGTTTTATAACGTGCTGCGCGGGGAGATGAGCCTGGTGGGTCCCCGTCCCAAACTGCCGCAATATACGGCCATTGCCAACCTGCCGTACCGCCCTGGAATTACCGGAGCGGCCACGCTGGCCTTTCGCGGCGAGGAGGAGCTTCTGAGTCCTATTCATCCCAGCCAGCTTGATGACTTCTATCAACGAAATATCCTTCCGCTCAAGGCCCGTCTGGATGCGCGCTATATGTGCAGGGCAACATTTTGGAGCGATCTGCGCTTGATTGGTGCAACCTTTCTGGCCTGTTTCCAGCCCGTGCGCACTCTGTTCATCTTTCACAATGCTTCGACACAGGTTCTGGCCTTCTACCCGCAGGCAGAGAAGCCTGGGGACGCGGCCAAGTCCGTCCGTGTGATGAACTGAAGCGTCATCGGATTGCGAAGCGCGCCGCGCCGGATCTTCTGTTCCAATTCTGCTGACCTGCAAGGATGATTCTCGAGGAACGAAGAATGGGATAGTTTGCGATCCAGGGCATGGTGAAGGTCAGCCCTGATCCGGGCGGATGAACCGGTCGAAAAAAGTGGATTGTGGAAAGTCTCAGAAGCCGGGATGACTCGCTTCGTTGGCGTGAGGCACCAGTTCCAGATAGGCCGATCGCGAAAGGCTGGTCTGCCAGTGGCCACTGGCCTTGGCATAAAGAACGATTCCAAAGAAGATGCAGGCAAGGATTGCGGCGACCGCCAGGGGACCGGCGGCGCGACGGCGCCAGCGCTCTGCGGAAAGAAGCGAGCGCCTGGGCGGCAGGGCCAGTTGCAAGGCATCCTGGGCAGGGCAGGCGGCAACACAAGCCATGCAGGCAGTGCACTCGACGGAGCGGATCTGCGTCAGGCGGTCAACCGGAAGGTGAGCCGGGCACGCACGCGCGCACTTCGAGCAATCGATGCAGGCCTCGGCATCGCGCCGGATTTTCAGCGGACTCAGCAGCGAGGCCAGCCCCAGCAGCGCCCCATAGGGACACAGGTAGCGGCACCAGAAATTCTCAATCAGCAGCGAGAGCCATGCCAGCAGCGCGATGACGATGGCTGCTGTCAGTCCGATCTCGCGGAAAAAGTTGAGCATTTTCACGTCCGCCACCAGCCCGTAGGGCGTCTGCATGAACTCCTCGACGGCAGCCGCAGACATGGAGCCAATCACGAAGAGAAAGAAGCCGAGAAGCAGGTAGCGCAGGCTGCGCAGTGGGAGATCCAGCCAGCGGGGAAGGCGCACATTGCGCGCGAAAATTCTTTTTCCCCGTTTCCACAAAAACTCGGAAAGGGTTCCGATGGGGCAGATCCAGGAGCAGAAGGATTTCTTCACCAGCAGGCTCATCAGCAGGAAAGCCAGGAAGAGGAACATGGCTGCCGGATGAATGGGAGGGATATGGCCAGTCGCGAGAAAATATCTGAAGTTCATCAGGCCGGCGATCGGCAGCCAACCCTCGACTCCTGCGGGCCGGGGAAGATAAAGACCCGTGCCTCCGCGCTCGAAGAACCGGACCCAGAAATAGAACTGCACACCCAGCCAGCCGCTCAACGCCACGAAGAAAAGCTGTACGCCGTTGCGGATGCGCTGCGAGCGGTCAGGCGCGAGGCGGCGAAGAAGCCTCTTTTTCTCCGTATGGGAAAGAGTTTGATCGGTGACCAAGGCTCCCATTTTCCTTTTCTCCCCTGCCTCGCAGCCTAGCGTGGAGGCAGGAAAGAAGCTATGACCTTAGTCACAGGCGGAAGCGATTCCCTGCCGTGATCTTGAAAGGCAGCAAAGGCGAACCATCGTTTCGCAGCACTTTGCGGCAGCGAAACGATGGTTTCGACATCTGTGTTTCAAACCTCCGGCTGCATGGTGCGGAGAGGCCGGGGGCTGAATGGACCCCTGTGGCAAAGGCTCGCCTGGCAGTGTTGGCCACGGCTGGCGCCGCTGGCCATCCTGCCAGGCGGGAAATCAACTGAAACCGAGCACCGGATGAGGAACATAGAGTTCTTCAAGAGCCGCCATCTCCTCCCGGGTCAGATTCAGGGAAAGCGCCGCACCAGCGTCCTGCAGGTGATGCGGCTTGGTCGCGCCCACGATCGGCGCGGTGACACCGGGCTGGGCGAGCAGCCAGGCCAGCGCCATCTGGGCCGGGGGAACGCCGCGTTCCGCCGCCACCTGAACCAACCGGTCCACGACTTTGTGGTCGGCCTCCTCGGTCTGCGAGTACATCTTGCGGCCGAACTGGTCGGTTTCGTAGCGTTTCGTGCTTTCGCTCTGCCAGGGACGCGTCAGGCGGCCACGCGCCAGAGGGCTCCAGGGCAGGATGCCGACGCCTTCCGAGCGGCAAAGCCCGACCATCTCCCGTTCTTCTTCCCGATAGAGCAGATTCCAGTGATTCTGCATGGAGGCAAAGCGGGTCCAGCCGTGAAGATCAGCCAGATAGAGGGCCTTGGCAAATTGCCACGCGTACATGGACGAGGCGCCGATATAGCGGGCCTTGCCCGACTTCACCACCTCGTCGAGCGCTTCCAGCGTCTCCTCGATGGGCGTTTCGTAGTCCCAGCGGTGAATCTGGTACAGGTCCACATAGTCGGTTCCGAGGCGACGCAGGCTTTGATCAATCTCATGAAAAATGGCCTTGCGGGACAGACCGCGGCCGTTGGGCTCATCCCTCATGACGCCGTTCACCTTGGTGGCGATGACCACGGCTTCGCGCCGGGTGTTGGCCTTCAAAAAACGCCCCAGAACTTCTTCGCTGTTGCCGCTTGAGTAGACATTGGCGGTGTCAAAGAAATTGATTCCAAGATCGAGAGCCTGGCGGTAAAAGGGCAGGCTTTCACTTTCACTCAGGGTCCAGGCGTGCCTCCCGGCTTTGAGTTCGCCGCGGGTTGGTTCGCCGTAGCTCATGCAGCCGAGACAAATCCGGGAGACTTTCAGCCCCGTCTTGCCAAGGTGAATGTATTCCATTTCTCCTCCTGTTACCGCACAAGTGGTTCTGGCGGCGGCGATTGCGAAAGGAACCGTCCTCTTCAGCATAAGGCTTCGAAACGCCGGAAAAGCATTCAATGCCTTTTTTCTGGCCGCGCATCTAAGCAAAAAGAAAGGATAGATGGGTAGAATTGATGGCAGCGCGGCGCAAGCCACGTATGCCCGGAAAGGAGCAATCCCGATGAAAAGTTCTGCAATGACCATCTGTGTGGCAACTCTGACGCTGCTGGTCGCGGTACCCGGATTATCCGAGAGCAGCGGCCAGCAGGGACAGGGACGGGCCATCGTGACAGTTCTGCCCAAGCGAACAGGCCAGGCGCTTCCGGAGATCAGGGTCAAGGATCTGTCAGTCAAAGTGAACCGGAAGGAAGCCAGAATCACGGATCTGATGCCGTTCAAGGGGACGGAGGGCAGGGTGGAACTGGTGCTGCTGATTGACAGTTCGGCGCGGATGAGCCTGGGAACCCAACTCAACGACATCGCGAATTACATCCAAAGCCTGCCGGCCAACACCAGGGCCGCTATTGCCTATATGTTCAATGGGAAGGCGTTTTTTGCCGGTCCGCTTTCCGCGGACCACGCGCAGGTATTGCGCGAGCTGCATCTTCCCGGAGGCCTGCCGGGATCAAGCGCCAGTCCCTATATCTGCCTCTCTGATCTGGCCAGGCGCTGGCCCTCGAAGGATCGAATGGCCCGGCGCGTGGCGGTGATGGTAACCGATGGCGTGGACTATTACGAAAGGCGATACGATCCCGAGGATCCGTATGTTTTGGCCGCCATTACCGATTCCGTGCGCGCGGGGCTGAGCGTTTATGCGATTTATTGGCTGAATCAGGGTTTTGCTTCCCGCACCTACTATGCAATGTATGACGGACAGAATCTGTTGCAGGAAGTCACCGATGCAACCGGCGGCATCAGCTACTGGCAGGGAACGGGCAATCCGGTTACCTTCGTCCCGTATTTTGAAGATCTGAGCCGCCGCCTGGCAAATCAGTACGAAATTGTCTTTACATGCCCCCTGCGAGGCAAGGCCGAGGCGGAAGACCTGAAAGTGAAGCTGGACGTTGCAGGGGCAAAACTCGATGCGCCGCAGCGGGCGTGGGTGGTTCCGGCCGGCTTCTGATCAGACTGGGAGATTGACGCATGCGCGCCCGGCTGCAACCGCCCGGGAGGAGTGTGGTTTTACGGACAAGCGGTGAAGGGTGGCGCGCGTATAGTATGATTTGGCATGCAGGTTCGGGATCCTCACGCAGGTGTCGGAGGATGATTGTGGCCGGATCCACAAGGGCGGCAGGCCTGCGGGGTGGGTTTGCAGCCGGTTTTCAGGCCGGGTAGTTTCCAGACCGCGAAGGTCAATCCATCGCGGAACCGAAGTTTGGCAATTTCCAACCGGAGCGCAAGAAGATGGCCAAGAGCGTCAATAAAGTCATTTTGTTAGGCAATGTGGGTAAAGATCCCGAGATTCGTTCCACCCCTGCCGGTGCAATCGTGGCGAACTTCACACTGGCCACCAGTGACCGTTTTCAGGATGCCCAGGGAAATTGGCAGGATCGTACCGAATGGCATGCGCTGGTGGCCTTCAAGCGCACCGCAGAGATCGTCCGCGATTACGTGAAAAAGGGGACGAAGCTGTACATCGAGGGGAAGCTCCAGACCCGCAGCTGGGACGATAAGGAATCTGGCCAGAAGCGCTATAAAACGGAAATCGTCGTCTTCGATCTTTCGCTGCTTTCCGCTCGTGATGAGAACGTGGGAGGGTCTAGCCGGGCATCGAGCTCCGGTGGTTCGACGGCCAGCTTCGACCAGCGCCCCGCGGCAGCCGCCAGCGGGCCGGACGAATACGCGACCTCGGCGGAGATCTCCGACGAGGACATCCCGTTTTGAGGTATGCCCCTGGCAACTCGGTCAAGAACCTTCTGGCGGGAGTTTTCGAGCAACCAGGCATCAATTTGAACGGTTGCTCGTCGCGCTGCCGATGCGGATCTTGCATCGTCGCCCGGAAGCTCAGATAGGTCTTTTTTGTCATAGAGTTAGCAGGGAAGAGGCGGAAGCTTTCCCTTGGAAGAACCGGCAAGAGCCGGGGCTTTGCAGGCGAGCCATGCCATACTGGGATCATCGCTGCGGAGGTTCCAGGCGGAAGCGCCGAAGAAGCGGAGATGGAATCCAGTGACCTCCATCGTCAATCCGAAACCTGATTCCGAGTTCTTGCGCCGCGCCATCCATCTGGCCACGCAAAATGTCCTTCGTGGAGCCGGTGGGCCTTTTGGGGCGGTGCTCGTGCGCGAGGGCCGGATTGTAGCCGAAGGCGTGAACACGGTAACGGCGGCGCACGATCCCACAGCGCACGCCGAGGTGAATGCCATCCGCGCGGCGGCCCGGAGGTTGAGAACCTTTACCCTGTCCGGCTGCCAGCTTTACTCGAGTTGCGAGCCGTGCCCCATGTGCCTGGCCGCAGCGTACTGGGCGCGGATCGACAGGGTCTATTACGGGGCCTGCGCCGCCGATGCCGCTCGCGCCGGGTTTGACGACGCATTCCTTTATGAGGAATTGTGCAAGGACAAGGCCTTGCGCAAACTGTCCGTCGTGCAACTGGCGGGCGAAGAGTCCTGGGCCAGTTTTGCCGCCTGGATCGCCTCGGCAAGCAAAATCGAATACTGAGAGGGCCGCGACGGCATTGCCTGCCCTGGGCTCCGGCTTGGTACACTCCCTGTGGTGTTGGGGAGGGTTTTTATGGATGGCATCAAGACGGTGGCAGTGGTGGGTGCGGGGACGATGGGCTCCGGCATCGCTCATGTCTTTGCCCGCGCGGGCTTCGGCGTGCTGTTGTGCGATGTGGATCAGCGCTTTCTGGATCGCGCGCTGACGCAGATTCGCACCAATCTGGGCCGCGAAGCCGCCAAGGGCAAACTGGCCGAGGGGGAGATCGATCCAACGCTGGCGCGCATCGTGGCCACAATGGATCGCGCGTCGCTCAGCGCAGCGGATTTTGCGGTCGAAGCCGCATCGGAGCGCCTCGATGTGAAGACCGAACTCTTCCGCTCGCTCGATGACATTCTGCCGGCAACGGCAATTCTGGCAACGAACACTTCTTCCATCTCGATCACCCGGCTGGCCGCCCGAACCCGGCGTCCGGCTCAGGTTATCGGTATGCACTTCTTCAATCCCGTGCCGGTGATGGCGCTGGTTGAACTGGTGCGCGGGCTGGCTACCAGCGAAGAGACGTTCTCGGCAGTCCAGGCGCTGGCCATCCGGCTGGGCAAGACACCGGTCGAGGTCAACGACGCGCCCGGCTTCGTCTCCAACCGTGTGCTGATGCCGTTGATCAACGAGGCGGCCTTCGCCGTGATGGAAGGAGTCGCCACGCCCCAGGCCGTCGATCAGGTCTTCAAGCTGGGGATGGCGCACCCGATGGGCCCGCTGACCCTGGCTGATTTCATCGGCCTGGACGTGTGCGTGGACATTCTGCGCGTGCTGCAGGAGGGTTTCGGCGATCCCAAATACCGTCCCTGCCCTCTGCTGGTGCGCATGGTGGATGCCGGCTGGCTGGGGCGCAAGTCGGGACGCGGATTCTATAGCTACGATCGATAGGGCGCTGCGCTGCGCGGCCAGACACGATCAGGGCAGGAAATCCGATTGTGCTCCGGGGGGTGGGCGATTGAGCTGCGCGGCAATCGCCCCGTTCCGGATGCTGAATCGCACCCCCTGATTTATACCGGCGGCAATCCGGCCACGACAGGCACGCCCGCGGGCGGCGTGAAATGAAAAACGGCTGCCGGGATCGGCGCGTTGGGCTGCTGACGGGTGAAGGAGAAACGGGTGGTTGCGCCGTCGGTTTCGACGATCTCGATGTTGGTAATGGTCCCCTCGGCGGTCACCGTCAGGGTGAGAAGGCGGACGCGCCGCTCCTGTCCCTTCGGTTGGCCGCTGAGCGTGAAGCGGCCTCCTGGCGCCGGTGCCAGCGTCAAGTTGCTCAACTCTTTCTCGATCTCGGTGTGACCGAGCAGAAAGCGCAGCGGCGAGCGCAGGTCGTTCAGTTCCCTGGCTGGAATGCGCTGCACTTGAGAGTCTCCGGGGGTATAAAACCAGGCATATTTGCCGTCGAGCACAAACAGCTTGCCAACGGGATCGCTGTATTCCCATTTCATGCGGCCGGGCTTTGCGAGCAGCAGAATGCCGCTCTCGGAGCGGCGCACGCCCATGCCCTCATAGGTCTCTGTAAAGCCGGTTTTGAGCGAATGCAAACGGTTGTATTGGCGATCGACACGCTGCGCCAGATGGCGAACGCCCTGTGATGCGCCCGTCTGCGGCTCCAGCGCGGCGCCAGGCAACACGGCAACAAGCAGCAGAGCCACGGCGCAGGCAGAAAAAAAAGAACGATTTCCCCACGAATTCTTCAAAACAGCGATGATCTCCCGGGCGCTTGCCCTTTTATTTGTTGCAAAGTTTCCGTGAGCGCCGAAGCCGCGCAGATCAGCTGAAAGGACGCTTTTGGCGCTCCCGGTGGAGCGCCGTTTGCGGTCTGCCATGGATCAGAATCATTGCAGCGGCTGGGTGCAGTTGGTTCCACCGGCCGGGTCGGCCTTGATGGTGCCGAATTCATCGCTGCAGAAGCCGCGATTGCCAGTCTTGCCCACCGTTTCGGGAATCGCCGTGATCTGGTATCCGGTGACCCGGTCCGTGCCGTTCAAGTTCACCTTGGTGCAGTTGCCGATGGTAAAGATGTAACCGGACTTGATGCCCGAGGCCAGATCGCTCTGCAGCAGTTGCGCAGCGGCCGGAGTCGGAGGGCCGGACTTGGGATCGCCGCCGAGCGCAGCCAGGCTGCAGGCGTAGCCGTTGGACGGGTAAGTGGACTCGTACTGCATCTCTGCCTTTTCGATGACCTGCACGGAGTTGATTGCCGAGGTCTCATTGGCCTGCTTCTTGATGCCGCCAATGGTGGGAATTGCCATCAGCATGAGAATCAGAATGATGGCGATGACGATCAACAGTTCCATCAGCGTAAAACCGGCGGGCTGCAGGCTGCGGCGGGCACGACGACTGGGATGCTTGCGATTCATGGGTTTGCGCTACCTCATCGGTGGTTCGGAAGACTCCGGACGTCCGAGAAAATCCTACACCGGAAGGACGCAGAAGGGAAATGGAGCGTTCAAAGCCGGGGAAGAGAACGAGATTTTCTCCCGGCGCTGCCGACGGCTGGAGATTCGCCATCGATTCCCTGGCAGCGGCTGTGCTCAGCACTTCGCGATTGGGAGGACGGCAAAGCAGTGCAAATCGATCGGGTGCACAATGCGGGGGTGGAGTCCGGATTGCACAGGGGAAAAGCTTCTCTTGTCGCGCCTGTTTTGGGAGAAGACGCGTTCCAGCTTGAGTTTCCGCGCAGGGAACGGCAGAGCATCGGCCTTGTCCGGACGGCCCGGCGTTTCTTCCTTCCCATTGCGGCGAAGAAACCCTGACCCGGCGCAAGGATATTGGATGCGCCCGCAGGAGCGCTTCAAATCCCCAGCTTGCGTACCTCGTCGTTATAGTATTTGCGGTAAAGGATTTCCCACTCCTGGGAGCCTTCGAGGATGATCTTGCGCTGCGAGGCGATTTTCTGCCGGGCCGCTGAGTCGATTCCCGCTTCCTGGTTCAAGAGGACCGTCAGCGCCTTGCGCGCTTCCTGACGAATGGTGTTGCGATCTTCAAGAAAACCCACCTCGTCAATCTCAGCCAGGGTATCTGCCACGGTATGAGCCAGCTTGTTGAGCTTGTCGGGACTGATTCTCATAGTACCGCCTTGTATTTCCTGGCCAGTTCCGTCTTCACTTTCTTGAACATTTCGGCGTATTGGGCGCCGGTTTTGCGCATCTCCTCCGAGTAAGCGTCCAGAATGACGCGCACCTCTTCGTTGATGCGGTCCTCAAGGGAAAGCTCCTCTGTCAGCGCATCAGAGACGCGCTGTTCGACCAGCTTCACATCGCTGGCAGTGATCATCTTGGCCTCAATGAGGTGCTTGACGGTGCGACGGGCCAGATAACCGATGTAATCGCGGGAAAAAATCATCGGTGAAAGTCCAGAATAACGCATCGGGCCGTCTCTGTATACCGGACAGCGGACTGGTGCAGGGTGATCGCATTTGGATTTCGAATTGCCGGCTGAAGCCGTGCCCTTTCAAAACAAGATCATCCCGCTATCCGAAATGCGATTGCCCTGGGCCTGGTGCGAGTTTCTGTTGCTCGGCAGGCTGCGGAAATCCGCGCTCAGTCCCGGTGCGGGCAGTTCTTCGTGTTCAGGCACGCATCGGCCACGCGCAGCCGCTCGACCGGCCGGCCCGCGATCAGGTGTTCCTCCACGATAGCCGCCGCGTCTGCGGGATGGACGTTGCCGTACCAGACGGCCTCCGGATAAACCACGACCATCGGTCCATGCTCGCACTGATCCAGGCAGCCGGATTTATTGATGCGCACCTTTGATTCCAGCCCTGCGGCCTGGGTCCGCCTGCGCAGTTCGGCGTGCAGGTCGCTCGCCTCGTCATGGGCGCAGGAAGGCCTTGGGGCACCTGCCGGACGCACATTGCAGCAGACAAAAACGTGGCGATCGAATGCAGGCAAGCTGTGTTCCTCCCGGGATTTCAGTCCAGATCCAGATTAGAGCATTTTGCCAAGCCGGATCATGCTTCAATCTGCACCAGGATGGATTTCTGCGGGGAACGGTCCCGGAGGCGGCTTGGGTTCGCCTTGGCGCCGGCCGCCAGGGGCGGGAATCTGCGCCCGGCAGGCGGCGGAGTTTCCACAGTTGCGCGGCAGACCGGGCCTCAATCTGCGAAAATGGAATCCTGACTATGAGCATTGACAATCTGCTTTCGCTGAAAGACGACATGGTGGCTTTTATCGAGGGGCACGGCCTCAGGCGGCTTCCCGGTTACATCACCGAAGACATTCCCTCCATCGTGTGGGAAAGCAAGGACAACCCTGACGCCTGGAAAGATTTTGTGGAGATGGCCAAACTCACCGGCGCGCCGTTCGTGACTTTCAGCGAAATGACGCTGGAGAGCGAGGATCTGGACGCTCTGGAAGAGCAAGCCGGGGAGATGAATTTTCCCGACGAAGAAGCGACCGAACTGGTCGAGGTGCAATGGCTCCGCAAGTACGCCGGCAAACTGGGTTACATTCAACTGGGTTTTGTCTACCAGGGAGTGGTTTTCCTGCACGAAACCACCACGGAGTGGTATGAGCGCTATCAGGCGCTTCTCGAAGACATCGAGAGTTTCCAGGATATCGTCATCGACGATCATCAGCACGAACACGACGACGAGGACGAGTAGCCGCGGTGAGAGGGGTGGATGCCGAGGGCAATGGACAGGGCTCGGCGCGCGCGCCGCGGCGGAGCCTTCCGGGCCAGCGTTGGGCATACGCCGATCCGCACCCGGCCGAGGCTGCCGTGCTGTCCGATGCGGCGCGCCTGCCCCAGGTGGTGGCCGAGTTGCTGGTGGCGCGTGGGATTGCCCAGCCTGCCCAGGCCTTCTGCTTCCTCAATCCCGAAGTCGCGCATCTTCACGAACCTGGCCTGATGCTGGGCATGAAGGGTGCCGTCGAGCGGCTGGAGCGGGCGATTGACCACCATGAGCCGGTGCTGCTCTACGGCGATTACGACGTGGACGGCACCATTGCCGTTGTGCTGCTCAAGACGGCCATCGAGATGCTCGGCGGCGTTGTCCGCTACCACGTGCCCCACCGGTTGCGCGAGGGGTACGGCATGCAATCGAGCGTGCTCGAAGCAGCGTCGGCTGAGGGCATCCGCCTCGTGATTACCGTGGATACGGGTATGAGGGCCTTTGCCGAGGCCGAAACCGCCCGGCGTCTGGGACTGGACCTGATTCTCACCGATCACCATTTGCTCGAAGCCGGAGACCAGGTGCCGCCGGCGCTCGCCATTCTCAACCCCAACCAGCCGGGATGCGCTTATCCGGAGAAGTTCCTCTGCGGAGCGGCCATTGCGATGAAGTTGGCGCAGGCAGTCCTCGAACGCCGCGATCCGGCGCGCACCCGCGACAGGATTCTGCCCAGTTTTCTGAAGATGGCCGCCATCGCCACCATCGCCGATGCCGTTCCGCTGCAAGGCGAGAACCGCGTGATTGCCGCCCTGGGGCTGCGGGAGTTGCGCCGTCCGGCCGCCGTCGGGCTGCGCGCGCTGCTGGCTGCCGCAGCCCTCGATCCGGCCGCGAGCCCCATCACCGCCTTCGATGTGGCCTTTCGGCTGGCTCCGCGCATCAACGCCGCCGGGCGCATGGACGTGGCCACCGACGTGGTTGATCTTTTCGCTACCCGCGACAGGACACGAGCCCAGCATCTGGCCGCCAAGCTGGAGCGGCTCAACCAGGAACGCCGCGCGATGGAAGCCGCCGCGCTGGCCGCCATCGAGATCCGCTTGGAAACCGACCCGGAGATGGATGCGGATCGCCTGCTGGTGGTGGACGGAGACAACTGGCATCGCGGCGTCATCGGGATTCTGGCATCGCGCGTGGTTGAGCGCACCGCCAAGCCGGCCATCGTCGTGAGCGTCGAAGAGGGGCAGGCGCACGGTTCCGGCCGTTCGGTGGACGGCTTCCAGCTTCTCAACGCCATCGAAAGCTGTGCCGATCTTTTCACGCGTTATGGCGGGCATGCCTTCGCTGTCGGTTTTGCCCTGCCTGCGGCCAAATTGCCGGAGTTGAAACGCCGCCTGCGCGTCTACGCCGAAAAACATCTGGCCGGGCACAAGCCGGAACATCTGCTGCGCATTCACGCCGAGTTGTCCCTCGATCGCATCACTCCGGTGCTGGCCGGGTGGCTGCGCAAACTGGAGCCATTCGGCCACGGCAACCCCGAGCCGGTCTTTATTGCCCGGAAGGTGCGGCTGCTGGGGGCTCCGCGGGTCATGAAAGAGCGCCATATCCGGCTGGAACTGGCCCGGGATTCCACCCAGCCGC
Organism: Occallatibacter sp.; assembly: GCA_049976805.1. Taxonomy (GTDB): domain Bacteria; phylum Acidobacteriota; class Terriglobia; order Terriglobales; family Acidobacteriaceae; genus Telmatobacter. Next base: position 15,908 of record JBMFHN010000015.1, read on the forward strand.
CGCCCTTGCCCGGCACCAGCGGAGCGGTGCGCGCCGTCGGGTGGAACCTGGCCGCGCGCGCCGCAACTCTCGGTCTGGGAGAGGGAAGCTGGATCGACATCGCTTACCGCATCCGTGAAAACGAGCATCCGGAGTACGGAGGACTGGAAGTCGAGATTGCCGGAATCGAGCTTGCCTGAAGACACAAACTGCAACTTCGGCTGAGCGCGTTCCTCGTTCTGCGCTCCAGACCAATTCTGCGGCAGGATCAAGCTCCCCTGCCGGGAGTTTCGACAGCCGCGTGCCTCTCGGAGGCATTCCAGTTTTTCAACACGGCCCGATCGCTTTCCAGCCGCGAGGTGTCGACGGCGTCATGAGAGACGCCGGCCATGCGGTGAAGCTGCACCCGGTAAGCGTCGGCGTAGGAATTCATCAGCAGCTCGATCTTGCTGACCAGCTGGCCGCTCCACTGCACCAGCGCGGAACCGTACCGGTGAAGCTCCTGTTCGAGTTGCTTCCCAACGCTCTTGCGCAGCGACTTCCTGATTCTGGAGCGCAGAACGCCGTTGCCCAGAAACGTCCAGCGTCCCAGATGAATCGCATCCGGCAGCGATGCGAGCTCAAAGCGGGGCATGTCGCGCAGAAGTTCCTCCACCTCGTGCTGCGTGGGCATATCGGTGCGGCCCATCTCCCGCGCCACCGCCTCGAGCGTCAGGGCGGCGCTCCGGCCCACGTTGCGCGCGCTTTCAATGCGCTGCTCGGCAGATTTCCATACCGCGTCGTGCAGCCATTCGGCGAGTTGCAACTCTGTGACGCGCGGCTGGGCGCTGGCGCGCATCCATGCCAGCGCCCTGGCGGCCACTGCATCGAGAATCGCCTCCGGCCTCTCTCCCAGCTCGAAAAAGCTCTTGCTGAGCACGGAATGCTGTTCGCCTACCGCCCCGGTGGCCAGGCGCAGCCGTTCCTCCAGGTGGCGCGTCTCGGGTGAAGGGCCCTTTGCCTGACGCTGGCTCTGGGCGAGCAGTGCTTCCACGGCCGCGGCGACCGCATCGCGCAAGGAGCCGATCTTTCTGGCGATGGATCGCGCGCGAAGCGAGCGCGCCTGTTCGAATCGCGGAAGCAGCTCACGCTCGAAGAAGTGATCGAGCAGAATGGAATGGCTGGAAAGCGAACTGACCGGATGCACCCTCATCTTTGCCCCCAGTTCGGCCTCCAGATGCTCTTCGATATAGCTGGTTGCCTGGTGAAGATCCCCTTCCGCCAGCAGATCCGACTTGCTGAGCAGCACGATTGCCGGAATTCCCCCCTCGGAGAGCAGGCGCAGCGTGCCGATGTCTTCCTCGTTCAAAGCGGTTCCCGCATCGACGAGCAGCAACGCCAGGTCGCACGAAGGCAGATAAGCCAGGGTTTCGGCGGCGCCGCGCCGGGCCAGCGATCCAAGTCCCGGCGTATCCACCAGCACGATGCCCTGCTTGAGGCGGGGCGAAGGAACCTCGACTACGATCCGCGCGACATGGTGCGAATTGTCGGGATTGCCCTGTTCCGTCACCAGCCGGGCAAGCTCCTCGATGGATACGGCTTCCTCCCGGCCGTCGTCGTAAGCCACGTCAACGCGCAACTCCGCACCATAGCGCAGCTTGGTGGGCACGGCGGTGATCGGGTTGATGCCGACAGGCAGAACGGGCGCACTCAAAAGCGCGTTCAGCAGCGAGGACTTGCCGCTGCTGACCCGGCCAAAGAGAGCCACTTCCAGACTGTCATCTTCCAGGCGGGAAAGAAGCGCATCAAGGCGCGGGCGGAACTCCACAAAGCCGTGGCAGGCGACGATCTCTTCAATCCGCCGCAGCAAAGCCACATCGCATCCGGTCTCTTCCAGCTTGCGCAGACGCGATTCCAGGTCCGCGCCCAGATCCTGCCGCAGATAGCGATCCATGCCCGTGACCAGGCTGCGCAGTTCGTGGACCACCCCGTTCAGCTCATCCACCGCTTCGGCGGGCACCTCGCCACAGCCGCGCATGTAACTCGGCTTCAGCTCCTCGACCGCGATGTCGATAAAAGCCAGGTCGGTGGTGATGGATCGCGTGACGGGAATCTCCGGAGGCTCGGGCTTCATTCTCTGCCAGTCCAGAACGCGCAGCAGCTGCGAGCGGAAACGGCGGATGTAATCCTCGACAACCCGGCTCTGAGCCGGGGTCACGTTGAGAATATAGCGCGGAAACGCGGAGTGTGATGTGGCGGAATGAAGAGCGTTCTCGATGTCGCCGAGCAGTTTGTCGATGTATTTGCAGGTAATGAGCAGACGCCGCTGCTGGGGTTCGTTCAGCTCCCCCGGCCGCAGCATCTGCCGGCTTTCTTGTGTTGATTCAGGCATGACTCCTCCAAGTCGGCTTCAGCTTCGAGGAGTCATCTGCCCGATTGAGCGGTCTTCGGCGGACTCCAACACCCGCAGCGTCAATTATGCCTTCGCTGCCTTCTTCTGCCAGCGGTCGTAGACGCTGGCTCCCGCATAGCGGGCCCTTGCCCCGAGCTCCCGCTCGATCTCCAGAAAACGGTTGTACTTGGCGATGCGCTCGCCGCGGCTGACCGAGCCGGTCTTGATCTGTCCCATGCCGGCGGCCACCGCGAGGTCGGCGATCGTGGTGTCGTCGGTCTCGCCGGAGCGGTGCGAGATGACCGCGCCGTAGCCGTTCTCGCGGGCGATCTGAATGCAATTGAGGGTCTCCGTCAGCGTGCCGATCTGGTTCAGCTTGATCAGGATGGCGTTGGCGATGCCGTTCCGGATGCCCTCGCGGAAGAGCGTCGGGTTGGTGACAAAATTATCGTCGCCGATCAACTGGGCCCGGCCGCCGAGGGTTTCGGTCAACTGCTGCCAGCCGGCCTGATCGTCTTCGGCAACTCCGTCTTCCAGCGCCCAGATCTCCGGATACCGGCCGAGCAGCTCTTTCCAGAACTCGACCATCTGCGCCGGAGATTTTCGGCTCTTGTCGGACTTGTCGAAGAGATAGGCGCCATCCTCGAACAACTCGCTGGTGGCCGGATCGAGGACCAGGATCACGTCCTTGCCCGGCTTGTAGCCGGCCTTCTGGATCGCCTCCAGGATCAGCTCGATCGGTTCCTCGTTGGACTTCAACTGGGGCGCGAAGCCGCCCTCGTCGCCGACTCCGGTGCTATAGCCCTTCTTGTGAAGAACCGCCTTCAGCGCGTGGAAGGTTTCCGCGGCCGCGCGCAATCCCTCGCTATAGCAGGGCGCGCCGACCGGCGAGATCATGAACTCCTGAAAATCCACGTTGCTGTCGGCGTGGCTTCCACCGTTGAGCACATTGAACCAGGGCGAGGGAATCAGGCTGGCCGTTTCGTCTCCCAGGCTGGCATAGAACGGCAGGCCGCGGTCGATGGCCGAGGCCCGCGCCACCGCCAGAGAAACGCCCAGAATCGCATTGGCGCCGAGCCTCCCCTTGTTGGGTGTCCCGTCCAGATCGCACAGCTTGCTGTCCAGCGTTTTCTGGTCGTTCGCCTCGAACCCGACGACGGTTTTCTGAATCTCGTCCTCCACGTGGTTTTTCGCCTTCAGAACGCCCTTGCCGCCGTAGCGCGCCTTGTCGCCGTCGCGCAGTTCCACCGCTTCGCGCTTGCCGGTCGAGGCGCCCGAAGGCACCTTCGCCGTCGCCTTGACGCCATTCGCCAGGGTCGCCGTCACGGCCAGAGTGGGGTTTCCGCGGGAATCGAGAATTTCCAGGGCTTCGAGCTTTGCAATTTCCGACATGATGAGTACACTTTCCCGGCCGTCCGGCCGCTGAATTGAAAAAAGTCGATCTGTGTGGTTGATTGTGCTGGTTGAACCGCGCCGGGAACGTACCCTCCTCGCTGGCCGGCGATCTGTGGCGCCGGCCCTGATCCCCGCGGGATGGCAGGCGGCGAAAGCTCATCTTCGTAACCCATGCCCTGCGAACCAGAGCGGCCGAAGCAGACTCGCGGACGGCAGACGGGACCCGGCAGGCCAGCCGGCGCTCGCGCGGGTAAAAAACGCGCACCGGCAGCGGCGCGGACAAAAACCATCTGCCCGTCATGAACGGGAACCATCGTCATGAAGGCAGATTTCCGGATTTTCCGATCAGGGGAACCAGCCGGGAACATCACTCCGCGACAGGCTTCCCTGTCAGGAGTCATCATCTGTCCGGCGGTCAGGATGGACAGCGGTTCAGGGTGAACTCCATCACCACAACCAATCCCATTTTAGCGGGTGCAGGGATGGATGGTCAAAGCTGTTCTTCGGGGCCGGGCGAAGCGGCGTCCCGATGGAGCTTCGGATACGCCGCCGGCGGAGATGGATGAACCCCGGCGGTCGCGAAACGAATCTACTGAAGCAGGCTGCCCGGTGAGACCGGCAGGCCATTGGCGGCAGCCGGTGGCCTGGGCGGGTCCATCCTGGATGCCACGCCGCCGCATCCGAGCCGTTGACTGAAAAAATCGGGAGATCCGCAACAGATAGAATCAAATCGAAAAATCAAGGAGTGTGTTTTTGTCCGATCAAGATTCCGCATCCGAAGGCAGCACATCTTCCCATCCGTCGCCCGGCCTGCCAGAGGCCGGGCGAACGGCGCCGGGCGGACGCTGGAAGCCGCGGGTCAATCCCTGGGCCATCGCCGCCACCGTGGCGCTGGCCGCCTTCATGGAAGTTCTCGATACCTCCATTGCCAATGTGGCGCTGCCCCACATCGCCGGCTCGCTCGGCGCCAGCACCGACCAGAGCACCTGGGTGCTCACCAGTTACCTGGTCTCGAACGCGATTGTGCTGCCGATGGGCGCCTGGGCGTCGAGCGTCATGGGGCGGCGCAACTTTTTTGTTTTTTGCATCATGCTCTTCACCGTCTCCAGCTTTCTGTGCGGAGCGGCGCCGTCGTTGTCTCTGCTGCTGATCTTTCGCGTGCTGCAGGGCATCGGCGGCGGCGGCATGCAACCCATGGCCCAGGCCATCATGGCCGACTCCTTCGAACCGCACAAGCGCGGCCAGGCCTTCGCGCTCTATGGCTTGGTCGCAGTTCTGGCTCCCTCGATCGGGCCCACTCTGGGCGGCTGGATTACGGACAATTTTTCCTGGCGCTGGATCTTCTTCATCAACATCCCCGTCGGCATCCTGGCCTTTTTCCTCGTCACCCGCCTGGTGGACGATCCGCCGTGGATCAAGGCGGACCGCTCGCGGCTGCGGCAGATGGACTTTCTCGGTCTGAGCTTCCTGACCATCGCCATGGGCGGAATGCAGATCATGCTCGACAAGGGCGAGGAGAACGACTGGTTCGCCTCCGACTTCATCCGCCTGTGCGCCTTCCTGTTTGTCGGCGGCATGATCGCGCTGGTGTGGTGGGAGTGGCGGCGCAAGGACCCGCTGATCAACATCAGGCTCTTCCGCTTCAAGAACTTCGCCATCTGCTGCTTCCTGATGGCGCTGGTCGGCGGCGTGCTGAACGCCAACACCGTCCTGCAGCCGCAGTTCACGCAGCAATTGCTGGGCTGGACGGCGACCACCGCCGGGCTGGCCCTGACCGCCGGCGGTATCGCGCTGGTGTGCGTGATGCCCCTGGCCGGCTACGCGACCGGAAAGGTTTCGGCGCGCACGCTGACCGTGATCGGTTTTCTTCTCTTCATCGTCTCGTTTCGCTATGCGGCCGACGTGACCACCCTGGAGATGAGCTTTCCGCTCGCTTCCTGGCTGCGCGTGGTGCAGATGGTCCCCATCCCCTTCTGCTTCATCTCGATCACCACCGCCGCCTATGTCGGCATGCCCAGGGAGGAGAGCAACCAGGTTTCGGGGCTGATCAACTTTGCCCGCAATATCGGAGGCAGCATGCTGATCTCCATCACCAACGCGCAGGTGACCACGCGCGCCATGTGGCATCAACAGCATCTGCAAAACACCATGACCTCGGCCTCGATCGCCTTCGAGCAGCATGTCGCCGGGCTCAGCGGTTTCTTTGCCGCCAGGTTCGGCGCCGCGAACGGCCACGGCATGGCCCTGGCAACCATCTACAACCAGCTCAACCAGCAGGCCCAGGTGCAGGGCTATCAGGATGTGTACATGGAGCTGGCCTGGATGTCGGCCGTCATGGCCGGTCTGGCCTTTCTGTTGAGCAAAAACAAGCCGGGCGAAGGCGACGGTGGGGCGGCCATGCACTGAGGACGGAGCCTCGATTCCGGCAATGGTTCCGCTTCCACGGCCTGCCTGCCGGAGCGGGCCGGCAGGAGCGGCGCCCGTTGATGGCTTTCCGATTTTTCCGGCTTTTCCGGGCAGAATTTCAATGGAAAAGGATCAAAGCGAGGATGCGCGCTCGACGCCGTGGACTCCGGGAACTCGGCGCAGTCCCAGCACCATGCGGTTGAGATGGTGAAGATCCTCGGCTTCGGCCACCAACTGGATCAGGGCCTCGCCATTCTCGTCGTGGCGGATGTCAACGCCGCTGATATTGGAATTGTCGTCGGAGAGGACGGCGATCAATTCTTTCAGCATGCCGGCGCGGTCTTCACAGGAAACCGTGATCTTGACCGGATAGCGAATGGACCGGGTGGCCGCCTGGGCTTCGCTGCGCGCCCACTCGACATTGATGCGGCGGTCGCTCTCGTAGAGCAAATTCTGCACGTTCGGGCAACTGCGGGCATGCACGGCCACGCCCTTGCCGCGGGTGACGTAGCCGACGATCTCCTCGCCCCGAATGGGATTGCAACATCGGGCGCGATAGACGAGCAGGTCATTCTGGCCCTCCACCTGGAGCGAGTCCGAACCGCTCAGATGCAGCTTGCGCACACCTTCGGACATGGCCGCGGCGCCGGTTCCCGGCTTGACTTCCGAGCTGGCCGGATCGGCTTCCGGCGGGCTGGTTGCGCCGGGTGCAAGCTTGTTCAGCACGTGGCGCGCCGAGTGCTTCCCCTGGCCCAGAACAGCCAGCAGATCGACGGCCGTGGCCATGCCGTATTCGCCGGCGACGCGCCCCAGATCCTGATCGCCAAGCTGCGTCATCGGCACTTTGAACCGGCGCGCCTCGCGCTCCAGCAGCTTGCGGCCCAACTCGACGGCGCGCAGCCGGCGATCCTCATTGAGCCAGTGCTTGATCTTGTTGCGGGCGCGGGGGCTCTTGACGAAGGTCAGCCAGTCGCGGCTCGGCTTGTGGTCCTTCTGCGTGACGATCTCGACGATGTCGCCGGTGCGCAGCTTGGTGCGCAGCGGCGACATGCGCCCATTGATCCGGGCTCCGACGCAGGTGTGCCCCACTTCGGTGTGGATGGTATAGGCAAAATCGACCGGCGTGCCGTCGGCCGGGACCACCACCACCTTCCCCTTGGGCGTGAAGGTGTAAACCTCGTCGGGATAGAGGTCCATCTTCAGGCTGGAGAGAAATTCGTTGGGGTCGGTCATCTCCTTTTGCCACTCGACCAGTTGCCGGATCCAGTTCAGCCGCTCCTCGTCGCGGGCCGTGACCGCCGCGTCGCCGGCCTTGTATTTCCAGTGGGCGGCGATGCCCTCCTCGGCGATGCGGTGCATCTCCTCGGTGCGGATCTGCACCTCGAACTGGTGGCCGCTGGGGCTCATCACCGTGGTGTGCAGCGACTGGTAGTGGTTGGCGCGGGGCATGGCGATGAAGTCTTTGATGCGGCCAGGCACCGGGCGCCAGAGCGTGTGAATGAGACCGAAGACGGCATAGCAGGAGGCCACGTCTTGCGTGATGACGCGGACAGCCAGCAGGTCATAGACCTGGTCGAAGGTGATTTTGGAACGCTGGAGCTTCTGGAAGATGGAGTAGAGGCGCTTGATGCGCCACTCCACCCGGGCCTGGATGTTGTTTTCGCGCAACTGCTCGACCAGCGTGTCTTCCACGCTGCGCAGGAATTGCTCGCCTTCGACGCGGCGTGACTCCACCGCCGCCGCGACCTGCTCGAAGCTGATCGGGTCGGTGTAGCGGAAGGCCAGATCCTCCAGTTCGCCGCGGATCTTTCCCATGCCCAGACGGTGCGCCAGAGGCGCGTAGATGTCCAGGGTCTCGCGCGCGATGGCCTCCTGACGGTCGGGTTTCAGATGTTCCAGTGTGCGCATGTTGTGCAGCCGGTCGGCCAGCTTGATGAGCACCACGCGCACGTCTGAAACCATGGCCAGCAGCATCTTGCGCACGTTCTCTGCCTGCCGGTCTTCGCGGTTGGCGAACTGGATCTTGTCGATGTTGGTGACCCCTTCGACGATGTGGGCCACCTGGTCGCCGAAGCCGGCCGCGATCTCCTCGTGGGTTGCCGGCGTGTCCTCCACCGAGTCGTGCAGCAGCCCGGCGGCGATGGCCGTCGCGTCCATCTTCATCTCCACCAGGATTTCAGCCACTCCCAGCGGATGGATGATGTAGGGTTCGCCGGAGGCCCGCATCTGTCCTTCATGATGACGGACGCAGAAATCCCATGCCTTGCGGATCAGGTTGATGTCTTCGCTGGGGCGGTTGGTGTGGACGCGGCCGAGAAGAGCTTCAAACCGGCTGTCCAGGCTGGCGCGGTCAACAACGCGCGCCGCGGACCGTGATTTTCCCGGCGGCGCGGGCGCTGCGCCGGGAACCTTCGCCGGGATGGATTGCCGGACCGTCGCCATACTTTATTATAGGCCGCTTGTGTCGACAATGGATCAACGAACCGGCCGCGCCGCGCCGGTTCCCGATCTCCGCGCGGAGTCAGCCCGCGTCCGGAGCGGGCCTTCCCGCATCCACGAATGGAAACGATACACTCGACGCGAGGGGGAATTGCCCTGCGGCGCTCGCCTCGAGCCTCTCCTCCGCCAAGTTGAGTCTCCGGGCCGTCCCCGATGTGCCGCTTTTTATCCGAAGCGGGCGCGCTTGACCCCGGTCTGACGGAAGTCCTTGCCCCGCATCTCGACGCGAATGCACATCTCGGCCAGCCGCGAAAGCATCCGGTCGCCGATGCGGTCGCCGAGGGTATCCTCGCTCCGGGCGGGCCGGTTTCCTTCTTTATCGGGTTTGAAGCCCGTTCCGGCGGGCTGGTCGGCGTAGTTGGTGGTGATGATGGTGGTCAGCTTGTCGTTGTAGCGGGTGTTCAGAATCAGGGCAACCGTATCCCAGACCCAGTCATTGGGCTTCTGCGCGCCCAGATCGTCGAGCACCAGCACCTCGGCGGAGAAAACCGGATGGAGCAGTTCAAGCTCGGTGGTTTGCACCTGCGGGTTATAGCTGTTCTGGATGCTCTTGAGCAGTTCGCGGTAATCGTAAAACAGACCCCGGACACCGCGTTCCCTGACCAGCCGCAGCAGTACGCCTACGGCCAGGTGGGTTTTGCCCACGCCGATCGAACCGGTCAGCAGCAGGCCTTTGCCCGCCGTATCGACCGGATAGGCTTCAACAAATTTGCGCGCTGTCCGCAGCGCCTCGCCCAGCGAGCGATCCGCCCCATGATAGATCTCGAATGTGTCGAGCGAACAGCCCTGGTAGCGCTCGGGGATGCGCGCGGCCTCCAGACGGCGATTGGCGCGTTCCTCCTCCTGGCACGGGCAGGCGCGCGAAACCCATTGCCCGGAGGCATTGACTGCGCGCACCAGTCCCACTCCACCGCAGATTGCGCAAACACTCATCTCTTTCAGCCTAGCGCAGTCCACCGGCCCGGTCACCGGCTCACCGTCCGTCTTCAATTGTGGAAAAACGCATCCGCCGGCCGGAAGCCGATCCGCCCCAAGCGAATTCGTCCCAGGATTCCGGAAACCCTTTTCCTGCAGGCGTTCCGCAGGCCGGCAGCCATGCGGGCCGATGAGAGCGCCGCAAAAACAGCAAGAGATCGAGAGATTCCCTCCGTGCCGAAGCTCTTTCAGGCGGGAAGGCCTACGCGCCGGGCCAGATCGCGGAAGCGCGGCTCGTTGCGCACCGCGAGGAAGCCGGGGTCGACCAGCATCGTCACCAGCCACCAGGACCTCGCGCGGTAGGCCTGATCGAGGGCCGCATAGCCGGCATCCTTCTGCCCGGTGGCAAAGTAAAGCTGCGCTCGCTGGTAGGGATTGGAGTTTGCCCCATCCCCCTGATTCAGCCGCCGGCGGATCGAATCCCGCGCCTGCTCCACCTTGCCCATTGCGGCCAGCCGCTCGATCCGCACCGTTGTCAGCAGGGTCTCGTCGCCGGTTCGCAAGAAATAGGCCTGCGCCTCAACTTCGGCCGCGGCGTAGTTTTCCAATGCAAGATAGACGCTGGCCAGATAAGCATGAGCCGGGGCGAAATCCGGATAAAGATTCTGGATGCGTCTCAGTTCGGCCTCGGCCTCGGCATAGCGGCCGGCGTGCAGGTAGCCGTCGGCCAGGTCACTGCCCACAATCGCCGACAGAGGGTCCAGTTCCCGGGCTTTGAGCAGCTCGGCGATACTCTGATCGAAACCCCGCAGGTCGCCCAGAAATTCGCCGTACCACTGATGTGCGACCACGGAGTTGGGATCCAGTTCGATCGCCTTGCGGAAATATCGCTCCGCGCTCGCAAAATCCCAATCCTGCCGATAGGTTACGAAGGCCAGCGAACTGTAGGCTTCCGGGCACGAAGGATCCAGCGAAAGGGCGGTTTGCGCCTCAGCCTTGGCCGTCGAAAGCGCCTCCCGGGCAGGCGTTTTTCCCCAGACAGACATCAGGCTGTAAGCATCGGCCAGACCGCTGTGCGGCAGGGCATAACGCGGGTCGATGGCGGCGGCCTGCCGAAAATACCCCATTCCCTTGTTCAATCCGGGTTCGTCTCTCTGGCTGAGGAAGTAGCGTCCTGTCAGATAGGCGAGTCTCGCCTGCGGGTTCGCGGCTGGCTGAGAAGCCATGCGAGCCGGCAGGGCAGCCGCTGACAGTTTCTGGGCTACCTCGGAGGAGATGGTGGCAGCGACTGCCTCCTGGAAGGCAAGAAAGTCACGGGTTTTCCCGCTGTAGCTATTCGCCCAGAGCGGGCGTTCCTGCTCGGCATCCAGCAGTTGCGCCGTGATGCGAATCTCCTCGCCGGAGCGCGCGACCGTGCCGTCCAGCACCAGGCGGGCGTGCAGCCGGGCGGCGATCTCCGGCAGGGGAATGTGCTGGCCCTTGAACTGCATCGCCGAGCGCCGGGAGACCACCTGGATCTGTCCGGTCCGGCTGAACTCCGTGATCAGCCCATCGGTCAGCTCGTCCACCAGAAAATCATCGGTTTTGGAAGCGGAAAGATTTTCAAACGGAAGAACGGCGAGCACTCTCGCCGAAGGTTTGGACAAAGCCCTGTGTTCTGTGACAAACCAGAAGACTGCTCCTGCAATCACGAAGAGCAGGACGACCGCGACCATGGGATAGTGGCCGCCGGTCAGCCATGCCCAACGGGGCTTTTCCGTCGCAGGCTCGGCGGCGGGCGCCGCGGCTTCGATTTCGGCTTGCCTGCCGGGCCTGCGCATCCGCAGCCATGCGTCCAGCTCCTCGGGATAGGCATAGACGCTTGACCGGGACTGATGCGAATGGCGGTGGATGGGGAGCCCTTCCTGCTTTTCCCACATCTGGACCGTGCGAGCATCGCGACCGAGGTAGGCCGCAATCTCCTTCCAGCTCGTCAGGCGAGCGGCCGGAGAAGCGCCCGCGAGAAGACGAATTTGCGGAGGCGACTTCATCGGAGCGGCGGCTAACCTCCTCCAAAATCGGAATCAGGGGAATAGAAGAGTGTCGCCTTTATGATCCAAGCCTTTTCCTCGTGAGTCAACCCTTTCTTTCGCCTGGACCGGCAGCATGAATTGAAACGAAGAAAGACGAAATCGAGCGCGGATGCGCGAACTGCGCCTGATTTCAATTGCATGTTCCCCCCCCATCCTCCTACACAGAAAGAGCTTGTGCCAAGGAGGCATTGTGTTCTGGAAAAGGTTCGTTCCGTCCTGTGTCGCAATCGTTGTGGTTTTCTGGCTGGCTGGCTGTGGAGGTTCCAAGTCGCCGAGCGTTACCGTAACGGCATCGGCGGTCACCGTGGATCCGTTCGATTCGGTGACGCTGACGGCGGTCGTAGCGAACGACAAGAGCACCAACGGCACAGCCGACGGCGTAACCTGGAGCGTCACCAGCGGAGGAAGTTCGTCTCTGCTGTCCAATACGACCACCACCTCGGCCACCTTCACGGCGCCGGCCGCCACCAGTTCCCCGCAAAAGGTGGTCGTTACCGCCATCTCGGTGGCTGATGCCACCAAAACCGGGTCGGTGACCCTGACGGTTCCAGCCGCGCTGAGCATCACGACGACCTCGGAGCAGTTGACCGGCGCGGTGGGAACGGCGTACTCGGTGCAACTGACCACCAGCACGGGGATCTCCCCATACATCTGGAGCGTGGATCCGAGCACACCACTGCCGACCAACTGGAATCTGTCTCCGAGCGGCCTGTTGACGGCGCCGGCCCCCATGAACGGAGAGACGGGCGGAACCTACACCTTCGACGTGCACGACTCCGGCACGCCGACGCCCATGACCACATCGCAATCGCTGACCGTGAGCATCACCCCGGCCCCGGCGATCACCTTTTCCGGCGTCATGCCGGCGACGGCCACCTACAACACATCCTATTCTGGCAGCGCGGCCGCCACGGGCGGCGCCGGCGCGCTGAGCTATAGCGCCACCAGCCTTCCTCCCGGGCTGAGCATCAATTCAACCACCGGCGCGGTGACGGGACTGCCGACGGCTGTGGGCACATTCAATCCCTCGGTCACCGCGGCCGACGCCTTCGGGGACGCGAAGACCCAGGGCTACACGATCACTGTTAGCGCCGCAGCGCAGAGCATCACCTTTGCCAATCCCGGCGCCCAGACCGTGGGAACGCCGCTGACACTTTCGGCCACGGCCAGCTCCGGCCTGGCAGTCAGCTTTGCCTCGACAACC